>CBDUCB010000139.1:0-9407 GCA_965365545.1 uncultured Roseobacter sp.
CCGGGATCACTCAGGCGGGGCCGATCAGAAATATAAGAGTGACCGCTGTGCGGACTTTGCTTTATTTCGCTGAGCATCGCGAAATCGCCACCTTGTTCCTAAGCTGCGTGTTCAGAATTTGCCTGCTGAGCCGGCCAGCAAGACACCGGATATCCCGGCTGTTGCACCTGTGGGATGTCTTGCAGAGTGGACATAACTGTCGACGCTACAAAAGCGAAGGATAACCCATTGAGTTATCTTGTTTTTCCGATATGCTCGCGAAAGCTTTTTTCAGGTGACTATAGCATAACTGACAGTGTTCAGGACAAATGAGGCATATTTTTAGATGGCTGGTATGAGAGTATTTTTATGCGTGTTGCTTATGGCAATTCTATTGGCAGCATGTGGTCTCACACCCCCACCCACACCCACGCCAGTGGCGTCTGATCAGAGCTTTCGGGTAACGAGCGTGTCGTCACGACGCTATCAAGAAGCTGAGGTCGGGGTATGGCGCTATGACTCGTTGCACATCGACTTCGCTAATATCGAAAAATATGGTTTGACCGAGAACCGCGTTTTGGCTGACCTGAAACAAGTGATGACAGACAGTTTGATCCCGGCGTCGCGGCAAGGCACGCGCGAGGTGCACGCAGAGTTTATCCTTACCGAACTGTACCATCGGGAAAATTCGGAGCATTTCCCTACGTATATTGGAGGGGATCTGAACTTCTACGATGCGCAAACGGGGGTGAGCCTCGCGAGCGCCAGGTATTTTACAAAGCCGAAATTTGATAAATCATCCGTGAATGTAGTGCAGGAGTACAATACTTTGCTGGGGCTGACCAGGGAGGCGTTGCCAAAATTTCTACCCCAACCGTAAAGGGGTCAGCGGACAACCTCACTTATTCCTACAACATTACTCTGTGTAAACCAGCGGACTGAGGGTGGTGGTCATGCCCGTGTCGATGAGACAACCCTCTTTCCGGCTACTTTGATGTCAACCTCTGTCACTCCAGCGCGATTGGCTCGCGTTTGCAGAAAAAACAGCTTCCTCCCAAGCGTCGAGATTTCCATGCTGAAGCATCGGGCAATATGGGCTCTTTCCGGTCAGTCGCTGCACTTCGGCACATTGCTTAAGTTGTAGCCACTCTATCTTGTCCCGCGTGAAGAGAGGGTCACTACAGGGTATTCACCAAATGCTTCCTTGTAGTGCTTGCTGAAGCGCCCGTGATGCTCGATGCCGCACATCGAGCATACTTCCGACACTGTTTCTGGACCATCCCGATCGCGTAGAGCATGTCTTGCGCGTTGAAGCCTCGCCTGGGAAAGTACTTGCATCGGCGTAGCTCCGCGCACTTTGCGAAAGGCAGTCTGCAGGGTTCGCTCGGAAACACCGACATAATCAGCGATGTCCCCCAGGTTGCCGATTTCGTTTAATCGTTCTTGCATAAAACCCTCAGCTTTTCGAACGCGGATCACAGGCAGATCGTATGCCTGATCTGCCGTTCCACGCACTCTTCCGCCGAGGCAGGCGTTTATCTGTTCCATGACGACTGTGGTCCAGGCATCGGCAACAGGCGCATCCATTGCTGTACCCCCAAAGCCGGAAAGGGATACCTGCGCAGCCAGCGCCAGCGTGAGACGGGCCAGTTGCTGATCGTCCTCCTTCGATGCATCTCCCCAAGCCATGCCGCCACCCGCTTCCAGGCTTGTCAGAAGCTTTCCGAGGAATTTGGGCGGAAGTGATATCACGAAGGCCTGAAAGACGCCGTCTCTGTCGGGAACGACGGTCGTCTCGCGCGCGCCGCGACCAAGCAGGAGCCATGGTTCATTCTTGCCCTCGTACAGCATTTGTTCGTTTCGACAAGACAGTGTGCCCGTGACCGGTACCAGAAGGTTTGGTCTTTGAAGTTCCGACACGCTCACCTCATGTCCGGTCGACCTGACATACGCAAGCGTCATCGACGCGATCTCGCTGATCATTACCACAGCCAGGCCGTTTTCCGGGTCGTGCAGGTTCAGATCAGCTTTTCCCGTGAACTGACGTCTTATAAGCCGTTCTCTATCGCGGCTGTAAACGGCGCTCAGTCGGAATGCTCCGACACTGGCCGCAAGCACATCCTTGCCGCGCTGGCTGGATGCGGGAGGATCGAATTCAAACAACTGTTTGAACGGAAGCGAACCAGGACCGAACATTTTTGCCAACTTTACGGTTTTTGGATAATCATGACGTAATACGGATAGACACATCCCGTACTAATTGCAAACGTCAGCGACGGCCTGCTTTAAAGCCGAAGAAGATCTGAAGAGACGGGTCAGGGCCAGCCAGGAACAAGGCGGTCCCGCTCCGACCACACCTGAAACCTGTTGGAAATCCGAAACATGGCCAGAAGAACAAAGATTTTTAGCTGCCTTGTCGCCGGCGCTTCAATCGGTTTTTCCTTGGCAGCCTGCAGCGGCGGCTCACTCGCGCATGCACAAGAGAGAGTACGCACAGAACAGGTGCAATTTGCTGCAGGCAGCTCAGGCACCACAATCAATGATTCCATCACCGGATATGAAAGCGTCCTCTACCGGGTAGGCGCCGAAGCGGGTCAGCAGATGAAGGTCCGGCTCGAGCCATCAAATACAGCGACCTATTTCAATGTATATGTCCCCGGCAGAGGCCCTGGTGACGAGGCATTGGTTAACAGCCAGTTCACCGGGCCGATGGTGCCTGAACTGAATATCTTCGATGGGGTTCTGCCCATCTCCGGAGAATACGCCATTTCGGTCTATATGATGCGCAGCGCAGCACGGCGAAATGAAGTATCTGATTACTTCATGGCGATCAGCGTCGAGGGGGAGACCGGCGAAAGAGTAGAGGCCGATTACGCCGATGGTCTGCAGGGCGGCCCCGATTTTTACCAGGTGGCTACATCCGGCGGCACCTTGAACCTGCGTTCAGGACCGTCCGGTGGCGCGCGTGTTGTAACGCGCCTCAACAACGGACAAAACCTGCGCAATTTCGGTTGCCGCATGGCGGAAGGCCGGCGCTGGTGCCGGGTCGCCACGCTGGCCGATCCGGGCGATGAGGGCTGGGTCGCGGGCAACTTTCTGATCGAAGGATCCGGAACGCCGACGCAATTGCCGGCGGCGGCGCCCGTTTCATCCGTCGGCGACGGGGATGAGCGCGTCCGGTTTCCAGCCGGCACGTCCGGTGCCACTCTGCGCGGGGTCCTTGAGCCTGGTGAATCCCGTCGCTATGCCCTCAACGCGCGCAACGGACAGTTCCTGACCGTGGACGTCGCAGCACAGAGGCCGTCGATTTCTTACCAGATCTTGAACCCGGACAGATCGTTTTTGCTCGAACAGATATCGACCGACCTGCCTTACCGCGGGCAACTCTGGCAGTCCGGCGATCATGTCGTGGAAGTGATCAATCGAACCAGCCGGACTGCCACTTACACCGTCGCATTCGGCATTGAATAAAATTAACCAACCAAGGAGAACATAATGAACAAATTCACACTGATTTCTGCAGTCGGCATCGCGCTCAGTCTTTCAGCCTGTGTCGAGGATACGGGTAGCTCCGCGTCATCGGTGACGCCGGGTGCGGCAGAACAGGCGTGCCTGCGGGATGTCACGGCCACGACCAACAATCCTGATGTTGTTCTCCTGGGCTCGGAATTCTCGCAGGCAGGCACTCTCGTCAGGGTCGGCGTCGGGCCCCAACGCGCACCCTGGAAGTGCATCGCCTACAGTGACGGCACAACAGCTGGCATCGAGTCACTGACCAATGAGGGCACGCTGTAAATGCTTGTTCTGTCGGCGCGGCAGCCTTCGCGGCTCTGCGCTGATAAGGGTCGGAAAAACAGGACGGTAAGGTGCCGTGATGAGGGAAGTTATTTTTAAAGCGTTTTCTCTGATCGTCAGAGCCCTGCCCTGCGTTATGTTGCAGGTGGTCCGAAAGCGGACTGCAAAGCCCGGATGGGAATTAATGCGTATCGGAGTTCCGACACGTTGCCGGAGCAATTTACCGCGGGGATCATGCGCGCCGGTCACAACCTTCGACCGGCGCACTTGCAAGTGCCTGTTCCTGCGGACGGAGGGCAGTTGATCTTCTGCAAATGGGTCATTCGGATCGCCGTGGTTCTGTACCTCGTAGCCCTGGCGTTGCTCCTGATCGGAACCTTCGGGCTTTTCGGTCAGGAGCAGGACCCGCTTGCCGGCGTTTTCCTGATGCCGCTCGGTCTTCCATGGGTGCTCTGGCTGGACAACTTACCAGATGCAGTGTTGCCGTGGGTTGCAGTCCTGGCGCCTTTGTTCAATCTGGCTCTTCTTTACTTTTTATGTCGCATCTTCGCGAGGCGTAACTCTTCATAACGAAACCGTCTGGAGTATTCGGAAAATGTTGTATCTGGCCCACGCGCTCGTCACGGGCGTTTTAATCTACGCAGTCATGTTCGGCATGCATAAAGCCGGGCTCTATGTGCCGCGTAAAGAAGGCGGACCGCGCTGGAGCTGGCCACTGTTTGTCGGCGTTGGCGTGACGGTTTTCATCCTCAATATAATCTGGCCCTGGCCAGCCTGAACTGAACTGAAATGAACTGAACTGAAAAAGGGAAAATACAGATGGGAAAAATTCTGATCGGAATCCTCGGTCTCGTCATCGGCGCGGCTATGGGCATATTCCTCGTCGCCCCGGTCATGACCGGGGCAGCGGCTGGGGTTGGGATAGCGACCGGCCTGTCCGCAGGAATCTGTGCAACCATGCAGGCCGCGCAGGAAGAGCAATTATTGACGTCAGATCAGATTGACCAGGTTCTCAATCGAGCCGCGGCAGATATGGCCGCGCTGTCCGGAGAAGTCGCTCCGGAAGAAATGGTAGGTGGCATCGATGGCTGTGCCGAAGTGATGGAGCGGCTTCGATCTGCTGGTTGAGCTTTCATCGCGGATGCTAAAAAAATGCCCCGGAGGGGTAAGCTTCTCACAAAAGACGGAATGAACTGAATGGCAGGTAAATCCAAAAACCGGATCGCGTATCTTTTTTCGGCATTAGCTGCTGTTGTCGCTCCGGTTGCATCCGCGAATGAAGCCCATGCAACAAGCGCTGAACAGACTTTCGAAGTCCTGGGCGTTGGTGCGTATAATGCGCCCGAAATCCTGAGCTATGCCGCTCAGGTCGATGTGCAACGCACCGGCCGCGTCACCGCCAGCGGTATCGCGGCCGCAATCGAAACCATCTATCGCGAAGACGGTTATTTCCTGGCAACCGCAAGGGTTTCGCGTGACGGTCGCACCATTCTCGTGGATGAAGGCGTGATCGGCTCGATTTCCATTGAAGGTGTCGATGCAAAAACCTTCAAACTGATCGAGGGATACTTCGCGCCCGTCATTGGCAAACTGGCCGTTCGGCTCGGAGAATTCGAACGTGCGATCATGCTGGTTGAGGACATTCAATCGATTAACGCCTCTGCGGAGATTACCTATCCTGAGGGCAGCGATGCTGCCCACGTCCGGGTCGTGGCGGAGCAACTGGACACGTCTTCGGGATATGTCACTTTGGATAACCCGTCGCGCGCGTTCGGAGATGCGGTAACGCTGACTTTCAGCCAGGAGTTTGTAAGTCTGTTGACGCCGGGTGATCTTTTCCGTTTTGAGCTTTCGGGCACCGAAAGTCTCGAGGATGGCGACAGCGACCTTTACGGCTCTTTAGTGTATCGTTTTCCGGTCGGCAGTGCCGGAACCTACGCCGAAGCCTACATAGGCAATGTCGTCGGAGACCGCGATGCCACCGGCACGCTGAGCCAGACCGACCTGGAAGGCAACACGGCGATACTGGCTCTGGCACATCCCTTCGTGCGCGATGTTCATACCTACGGTTATGGACTGATCGAACTTCGCCGCACGTCATCAGATTCTGATCCGGATGGCTCAACAATTGATTTTGAAAGCAAGGTCAATGTCTTGGGTGCCTCATGGATATACGGAAAGGCACTGGATCACGGGGGTGCCTACGAATATGCCCTGAACCTTGCCATAGGCGAGCGAACCAGCGACGCGACCGGGTTTGACGACGGTGACAAGAATTTCTGGCATCTGCGCGCGGGCGGCGGGTACCAGAGGCCCGTGACATGGTTCGGAGACCATTCCGTCTTCAGCGCAGAAGTCTGGGGCCAGTACAGTCCGGACAGATTGCCCGGGATAGAAGAGTTCTACCTTGGCGGAATTGACGAAGAACGAGGCTACATCTTTGCCGAAAGTCAGGGTGACAGCGGCATTTCGGCGACCTTTCAGGCGGGGCGCGATTTTTTCCCGCAGATCAATGGCATAAGGCGCCTCCGCCCCTTTGGATTCATCGATGTCGGATACATCGAAAACAACGATCCCTCGCCAGCCGAACAGTCAGATGAGGTTCTGTCATCTGCAGGGATCGGCCTTGATGCGGAACTTCCTAACGGGGTCTTCATTCAGAGCTATGTCGCGGTACCGATGACCTCAGGTCCGGACACCGACAGCGGCGATCCTGCTTTCTATCTCGCACTCTCGAAAAGTTGGTGACAGCATGACACAGAAATACATTACTTTCGTATCCGCTGCGCTGATCTGCGCCGCCACGTCGGCACTATCCAATGGCAACCATTACGGCTGGTGCAACGGGGTGGGCAATCCGCACAGGGGTTCGAATTGCGGCGGTAGCGGCGGAGGTACCAACACCCCGACGGTTTTGCCATCGCAGGTGCCAACGTCCACGCAGCAGCCTCAGACCGGCCCCGGCGTGCCGCAGACACCGCCGGCGGTCACGACGCAGGTTATCGTCGTGCAACCTCAACCAGGTCAGACGATTTCCGGCACGGGATCTGTCCAGCCGCCGCAAGGACAGCGCGGCCCGGACATCACCTGCAACAGCCCGCTGATCATCCTGCAACCGCTGCCGCAAACGACCTTCATAGGCGTTTCGCCTGTGCCAACCGCCACGACGGTTCCAACACCGTCATTCACCGGCTTTTCGCCCGTGATAACGATTCAACCACAAGCTCCGCAGACCTTCGTGGGATACGGACGGGCCCCTGCGACCATCATTGTGCAGCCTGTAGCGCAGCCTGGCTTCACAGGCACCGGCGCCCTGCCAAATCAGGTGCCGCAAGCCATTCCTTCGAAAACGCCACAGGGCACGCCCTATTTGATTCCATCGCTGAAACCGAAAGGCCCGGCTTCCGTGCCGCAAGCCACACCCCAGCCCACACCTGTTGCCGTTCCAAGGCCGAGGCCGCGACCAAACGCTCAGAAGCCAATAGCTCAGGGCGGCGCGTCCAGTCACAAGACGCAAGTGACCCAGGCACCGGTCGCGTCACGTCACATCACCGCTGCACCCGGACGCCAGGTGCAGCACAACCCACCAGGTTTTGCTGATGCAAACGGGCCTGGATCATGGGATTGCCTTGCCAGTGGCCACGGCCAGCGCAAGACGCTTACAAACCGCCGTGTCTCGGTCGCTGGCGCGCTTCGGCATGTGGGGTCTATCGACCTTGTCGGGCGGGACCTTCCTGCACTGCATCCGGGGCATGCCAATTGCATTATCTCGGTAAAGCGAAAAAACTGAATGCCAGAGAAAAGACAGGCGGATAACTTGACCATTGTTTCATTGGTGACGCTTCTTGTGTTTGTGGCAAACCAGGCACAAGCGCAGTTCACGGGAACAGACTCTGTCCTTCCGGAGATTGCAGTGCGTGGTCAGGGATGGGCACAATTACGCGATCTCACTGAGGTCAGAGAATTTGCGCTCGCTTTTATCGAAACCACTGTGATGATCTCGGTGCTTGCATACCACCCCGTCAATATCGCCACCCGCAAGATCAGGTCTGACTTCGAAGCGCCAAAATCCCTTTTTATCTATGCGCTGATCGGCATGGTTGTCGGCTTTCTGATTATGCATCACGGCTATCTCATCGGGTTCGTGCTTTTCGGTATCGGCGGCCTGTTGCGCTTTCGCACTGATGACGGCGCTGCGGACACAATGCGGCTGATCCTCGCTACGCTGATCGGGCTTTGCGTCGGGTTAGACTTGCCGGTCATCGCGCTGATCACGACAATTGGAATATGGCTCGTTTTGTTTGTCTTCGGGGCTCGCGCAAGTTTTGCCATTGAAGTTCGCTTTGATGACAAAACACCGGTCTCGGATTCCATGATGCAACTGCGCGATCTTTTGAACGCCGATGGATATCGGGTCGTTTCCATGAGCAAAACCAAATTCAAACCTTTGGTCCACTATGTCGTCCGCGCCAGTGGCGGAAGCTCACGGTCAGGGCTTGAGAAACGAATGGGGGAATTGGTGGAAAGGTCAGAAAGCGCTATTTCTGACTGGCACATCGAAGCGTGATGAAAGCCGGGAAGCCTTCAGTCCTTCGAGCGCAATTTGCAACCATCGGACTGCTTTTGCCGATAGTGGGTCTGATCGTTCTGGTGCTTGCCGGCCTTGCCGGGAGTAGACCTCCGGACCAGATTACGCTCACATTTCTGAGCAATCAAAAGATCTCCAGCGACGCAATCGGTTTTACCGAGCCTTCGGGCCTTAGCCGGACCTCCGAAGGCGGGTTCTGGTCCGTCAGTGACAACGCCGCGCACCTCTTCCGGCTCGATGGCTCAGGTGAGAACCTGAAGGCAGACAAGCGTCTGGTCGCATCAGATATCGAAGGGGTTGCCGAGGATGCCAGGCGACAGCGACTGCTTGCCGTAAAGGAGGACACCGCCGAAATCCTCTTGATTGAGGGCGACAGAGTGTCACGAATTGCATTGCTGTCACTTGTCGGCGCAGAGCAACTGAAACATTTCTTCTCCGGCGGCGGGAATGACGGGCTCGAAGGAATAACCGTAGAGCCGGAAACCGGTACAGTTTTTTTGCTTAAAGAGCGCGCACCTCGCTTATTGATCGAAATCTCAGCGGATCTGACGACCATCCGTCGTGTGATAACATTGTCCAGAGAAAACGGGTTTGCTCCCGTGCAGGGAAGCGCAGAGAGCTTCGACGTCTCAGGTATCACCTGGGATGCGCGCAGGCATGGGTTCTGGATCGTAAGCGACACAGGGAGCGCGGTTTTCTTTTTTGGTGCGCACGACCTTTACGCTCATGGCTGGTCATTGCTCTCAGCGCATGACGGCATGTTTCGCGCAGTCGAAAACGCCGAAGGTGTTGCCCTGGCGGAAGATGGATCGCTTTTGCATGTGGTAACCGATGACAAGGAAAATTCCCGGTTCCTGACTTACAGAATTGACTGAAAGACTGCGATCGACTGAATTTTAGATCGACGAGCGAAGGAGAAACTGAAAATGCACGCTTTTTGGAAACACTTTAGACTGATCGCCTGCGCTGCATCCGTTGTCGCGGCGGGCGCCGGGGCGGCTTTTGCGACCGACTTCACGGCAAGGTCCGGCGGCCCGGCCAAATC
>CBDUCB010000140.1:0-9371 GCA_965365545.1 uncultured Roseobacter sp.
CTGTCGCTTGATCTGACCGTTCAGGCGGCGGCGGAGCGGGTCCTCTACGGCGGCCTGAAGCTGATGAATGCGAAGGGTGCCACGTCGATTTTGATGGATGTGCACACCGGAGAGGTGATCAGCGTCGTGTCTCTGCCGACGTTCGACCCCAATGCGCGTCCACGCCCGCTGGCGTCCGGCGATGCCTCAGACACGCCGCTTTTTAACCGGTCGGTGCAGGGGGTGTACGAGCTTGGATCGACCTTCAAAATTTTCACCGTAGCCCAGGCTATGGATCTCGGTCTGGTGAATCCCGATACTCTGATAGACACCAAAGGGCCTCTGCGCTGGGGTAAATTCCGTATCCGCGATTTCCGCAACTACGGCGACGAGATGTCGGTCACCAAAATTATTGTAAAAAGTTCCAACATCGGTACCGCGCGGCTTGCCATGGAAATCGGCGCGACGCGCCAGCGTGCCTTTCTGCAAAGGCTTGGCATGCTGGACGCCACCGGCTTTGAAATTGTCGAGGCGGCGACGGGCAAACCGTTGTTGCCGAAAAACTGGTCTGAAATCAGTGCAATGACGATTTCTTATGGTCACGGGCTCTCCACCTCACCGATGCATCTCGCGGCAGGCTATGCCGCGATTGCAAACGGCGGGCTCAAGGTGCAGCCGACGATCCTGAAACAGGACGGGCCACGCAAAGGCGAGCGGGTTTTCTCGGAGCGCTCGTCGGCAGCCGCACGTAAGATGCTGCGCAAAGTGGTGACCGAGGGCACGGCAAGTTTTGGTGAGGTCGCGGGCTATGCGGTGGGCGGCAAAACGGGTACCGCCGACAAACCAAGACCTCAGGGCGGATATTACGATGATAAAGTCATTGCGACATTTGCCTCGATCTTTCCGGCCCATGACCCCAGATATGTCCTGATCGTCACGCTCGATGAGCCGGTCGATACCACCTCGGACGAGCCGCGACGCACAGCGGGCTGGACGGCGGTGCCGGTTGCAGCCGAGATGATCCGGCGGATCGCACCGCTGCTGGGGCTCAGACCAACCGTTGAACCTGCTGAACTGACCGATATAACGCTTACTCAGAACTAACGCCGGGGCGGGGGCCATGCGCGAGACCTCAAAGAAGCTTTCATCACTCGGTCTGACCGCCAGAAGCGGCCGGAACCCTGACATAACGGGCCTTGCCGTGGACAGCCGCGATGTGCGCGACGGTTGTCTTTTCGCAGCGATGCCCGGGGTGACAACCCATGGCGCGCGTTTCATCGAAGCAGCCCTCAATCAGGGGGCCGTCGCGGTGCTGACTGATGCCGAGGGAGCGCACCTTGCTGCCGATGTGCTGGCATCAGGCGAGTGCGCCGTCGTGGTCAGTCAGGCCCCGCGTGAGGCTTTGGCGCGTACGGCATCGCTCTGGTTCGGTGCGCAACCCGCGACCATGGTAGCGGTGACCGGAACCAACGGGAAAACCTCTGTCGCGAGTTTCGTGCGCCAGATGTGGACGCTGCTCGGCCATCAGGCGATCAATCTTGGCACCACCGGCGTCGAAGGGGCCTGGACCGCGCCACTTGCACATACCACGCCCGAGCCGATCACGCTGCACCGCGCGCTGGCGGAGGCGGCAGCCCACGGCGTGACCCATGCGGCGATGGAGGCCTCCTCTCACGGCCTTGATCAGCGCCGGCTGGACGGTGTCACACTGAAGGCCGCAGGGTTCACAAATTTCACTCAGGATCATCTCGACTATCACGCCAGCTTTGAAGACTACTTCGACGCCAAGGCCGGGCTTTTCGCCCGTGTACTGCCTGAAGATGCCCACGCGGTCATCCATATCGAAGAAGAGCGCGGCACGGATATGGCTGCGATCGCCACGGCGCGTCACTGCCCGGTGATCAGCGTCGGGCGCCAGATCGGCGATCTGCATATGGGTCAGGTTCAGGTAGATCCGACCGGCCAGACTGTGGCTTTCCGGTATCTGGGCGAGACCTTTGTGCGCCGGCTGCCGCTCATCGGGGACTTTCAGGCCGAAAATGTCATGGTTGCCGCTGGCCTCGCGATTGCCTGTGGCGACGCGCCGGCGGCGGTTTTCGATACCTTTGAGAGCCTCACCACCGTGCGAGGGCGGATGCAGCTTGCTGCGACACGCGAAAACGGCGCTGCGGTTTTCGTCGATTACGCCCATACGCCCGATGCGGTCGCGACTGCGCTTCAGGCATTGCGCCCCCATGTGCTGGGGCGTCTGATTGCGATCATCGGTGCCGGCGGCGACCGGGATGCAACCAAACGTCCGCTGATGGGGCAGGCCGCGACCGATCACGCAGATCTGGTGATCGTCACCGACGACAACCCCCGCTCAGAGGACCCCGCGACGATCCGTGCGGCGGTTCTTCTGGGGGCGCCTGATGCGCTGGAAGTGGGCGACCGTGCCGAGGCCATTCTGCGCGGTGTAGATGCGCTCGGGCCCGGGGATGCGCTGCTCATCGCGGGCAAGGGGCATGAGACCGGGCAGATAGTCGGTGATGATATTCTCCCCTTTGATGATGCCGAACAGGCAAGTGTCGCTGTCTCCGCCCTCGACGGGCGGTTCGCGTGACGCTCTGGACCTCTGCTGAGGCGGCGGCGGCCACCGGCGGGCGTGCCACCAGGGCCTGGTCTGCCAGCGGCGTATCGATCGATACGCGGACACTGAACCCGGGTGATCTGTTCGTGGCGCTCACAGATGTGCGCGACGGCCATGACTTTGTGGCGCAGGCGCTTGAAAATGGTGCGGCCGCGGCGCTGGTATCGCATGTGCCCGAAGGGGTGCAGGAAGATGCGCCGCTTCTGGTGGTGGGTGACGTGCTTGCCGGGCTGCAGGCGCTCGGACAGGCCGGGCGCGCGCGGATGCAGGGCCGGGTGGTCGGTGTGACCGGCAGCGTCGGCAAGACCTCGACCAAAGAGATGCTGCTTGCCATGTGTGCCGATCAGGGTCTGACCCATGCGTCGGTTGCAAGCTACAACAATCACTGGGGCGTACCACTGACGCTGGCGCGGATGCCGGCAGACACCGAATTCGCAATTGTCGAGATCGGCATGAACCACCCCGGCGAAATCGCACCGCTGGCGAAAATGGCGCAGCCGCATGTGGCGCTGATCACCACGGTGGCCGCCGCACATCTGGAGGCCTTTAACGATATCACCGGCATTGCGGTCGAAAAGGCGTCGATCTTCGAGGGCGTCGTCCCGAACGGAATTGCGGTACTGAACGCCGATGTCGAGACCTCGGCCATTCTGATGGCCAAGGCACAGGACTGCAAACTGCGCGACATCAGCTTTGGCGAGCACGGTTATGATTTTCAACTGAAAAAAGCGGTTGTGCAGGGTGAAACAACGGTCGTTCAGGCACAGATGGGCAGCGACCCGCTGCTCTTCAAGCTCTCCACCCCGGGGCGGCATTTTGCGCTGAACGCACTTGGCGCGCTGGCGGTTATGGCGGCCCTGCGTGCTGATATGGCGCTTGCGGTGGCCTCGATCGGGCGCTGGCGGCCTTACAAGGGCCGGGGGCAACGCGAACGCATCTGCCTTGATCCGGTCGACACCCGTCTGACGCTTGATCTGATCGACGACAGCTACAATGCCAATCCGACCTCCATGGCCGCCGCACTTGAGGTGCTGGGCGCCGCGGAGGTGCAAAACGATATCGGGCGTGTCTCAAAGGGTCGGCGCATCGCCTATCTGGGCGATATGAAAGAGCTTGGTGCGGATGAGATCGCGCTTCACGCCGGGCTTGCACATCTGGACGCGGTGCAGGAGATCGATGTAATCCACTGCATCGGGCCGCTGATGCGGTCGCTGTATGACCTTCTGCCCGAAGCCCGTCGCGGCCAGTGGTTTGAGACATCATCCGACGCGCTGCCGCGCCTGAAACGGCATCTCGACAGCGGCGATGTGGTGCTGGCCAAAGGATCGCTGAGCATGAAACTCGGTCTCATCGTTGACGCCATCCGCAAAATGGGACATGCCCCGCTGGACATGGAATAGGAAAACGCCGTGCTTTACTGGTTAACGCTGCTGTCGGACGGAGGGGATTTTTTCAACCTCTTCCGGTATATTACGTTCCGCGCGGGCGGGGCGTTCATGACGGCACTGGTCTTCGGTTTCCTCTTTGGCAAACCGCTGATCGGGGTGCTGCGCAAGCGGCAGGGCAAGGGTCAGCCCATTCGCGATGACGGCCCCGAGGGGCATTTCGCAAAGGCCGGCACACCCACCATGGGCGGTCTGCTGATCATCGGCGCGCTGCTGACGTCGACCCTGCTCTGGGCGCGGCTGGACAACCCGTTCATCTGGATTGTGCTCTTTGTGACCGTGTCATTTGCGCTGATCGGGTTTCTCGACGATTACGCCAAAGTGTCTAAACAGACGACCTCCGGCGTTTCAGGAAAAATGCGCCTCGCGATCGGTTTTGTGATTTCTGCCACGGCCGCCATTCTGGCCGCGCGCTATCATCCTGAGGCATTGCAGAACCGTCTTGCGCTGCCGGTGTTCAAGGATACGCTGATCAATCTTGGCTATCTGTTTGTACCCTTCGCGATGATCGTAATCGTCGGATCTGCGAATGCGGTGAACCTTACCGACGGGCTCGACGGGCTTGCGATTATGCCGGTGATGATTGCCGCAGGTACGCTGGGGGTCATCGCCTATGCCGTGGGCCGGGTCGACTTCACCGAATATCTCGATGTGCATTATGTTGCGGGCACCGGTGAGATTCTGATCTTTACCGCCGGGATCTTTGGCGGGGGGCTGGGATTTTTATGGTATAACGCGCCACCGGCCGCTGTCTTTATGGGCGACACCGGCAGCCTTGCCCTGGGCGGCGCGCTGGGGGCGATCGCCGTCTCCACGAAACACGAGATCGTTCTGGCCATCGTTGGCGGTCTCTTTGTCGTCGAAGCGCTGAGCGTGATCATTCAGGTGCTCTATTTCAAAAAGACCGGCAAGCGGGTTTTTCTGATGGCGCCCATTCATCATCATTACGAAAAGAAGGGCTGGGCGGAGAGTACCATCGTGATCCGCTTCTGGATCATTTCGCTCATTCTCGCGATGATCGGTCTGGCCACGCTCAAGGTGCGGTAATGCCCCATGCGGAGCTGAAATATTCTGACAGCCTGGCACTTGATGCGCCGGCCATTCTGGCTGAGATCGAACGTATTATTCTGCAGCACGATGCAGGCTCAGGCGAGTGCAAGGGCCGCGCGTATCCCTGCGCGCAGACGCACCACACCCACCTGCTGCTGAGCCTTACGATGCTGGAGAAACCGCACCGGGATGATGCTTTTACCCGGGCGCTGATGGCCGATATTGAAGCGGCCGTGAAGGCACGCATTCACACCAGCTGCTTTTTCTCTTTTGGCCTTGAGTACAGCCGAGGCGCCTACATCACCAACACCCATCAGGTGCCCGGATGATCCCGGTCGCGGGCCTTGCAGGCGCGCAGGTTGCCGTTCTGGGGCTGGGCCGCTCGGGGCTGAGTGCCGCACGCGCTCTGGCTGCCGGCGGGGCGGACCCCCTGTGCTGGGACGACAACGCAGACGCGCGCACGCGCGCCGAAGCTGAAGGGTTCACCTGTCGCGCTTTCCGTTCGGCACAGGATTTTGACGCCGTCGCCCGGCTCATCGTCAGCCCCGGCATCCCTCATCTTTACCCGGAACCGAACCCTGTGGTCGCCGCGGCGCTCGCGGCGGGGGTGCCGGTGGACAATGACATCGGGCTTTTCTTTCAGTCGTTTGCCACCAGCGACTGGAACCGGTTTGACACCAGCCCGCGGGTGATCGCGGTGACCGGATCCAACGGCAAATCGACCACCTCCGCGCTCATTCATCATATTCTTTCAGCATCCGGTCGGACCTGCCAGCTTGCCGGGAACATCGGGCGCGGCGTTCTCGATATTGACCCGCCGCATGACGGTGAGGTCGTCGTGCTGGAGCTTTCCAGCTACCAGACAGAGCTTGCGCGCAGTCTCACGCCGGATATCGCCGTATTTACCAATCTCTCACCGGATCATCTGGACCGGCACGGTGGCATGGGTGGCTACTTCGCGGCCAAGCGGCGGCTTTTTTCGGAAGGCGGGCCGGACAGGGCCGTGATTGGCGTCGATGAGGCCGAAGGCCGGTTTCTGGCCGGGCAGTTATCTGAGGGCCAGGGCGATGACCGCGTGATCCGGGTGTCGGTTGAACGCAAACTCACGGGTCCGGGCTGGCAGGTCTTTGCGCGTAAAGGGTTCCTCGCAGAGTATCGTAAGGAGCGGCAGGTGGCATCGGTTGACCTGCGCGGCATCGCGGGGCTGCCGGGGTCGCATAACCATCAGAATGCCTGTGCTGCATGGGCGGCGTGCCGGGCGCTGGGTCTGGCGCCCAAAGTCATTGAGGAAGGCTTTCACAGCTATCCCGGGTTGCCGCACCGCAGCCAGCTTGTGGGCGAGGTGCGCGGTGTGCGGTTCGTGAACGACAGCAAAGCGACCAACGTGGATGCTGCCGCGCATGCGCTCGCCGCCTTTGACAGCGTGCGCTGGATCTGTGGCGGGCTCGAGAAAGACGGTGGTTTGTCCGGACTGGCAGATGCCGCCGGATCGGTTCGCAAGGCTTACGTCATCGGACGGGAAGCTGCCGGATTTGCTCTGCAGTTGTCGGTGGAGGCCGAGGTCTGCACGACAATGGAGGAGGCCGTGCGCCGGGCTGCTGAAGACGCTGTGTCCGGAGATGTGGTTCTGCTGGCCCCTGCGGCCGCAAGCTTTGATCAGTACGATAATTTCGAGCAGCGCGGCGATGATTTCGTGGCCGAGGTGTCAAAGTATCTCTGAGGCCCGGTTCAGGCAGGGCCGGGGCCTTTGCGCGACGCGTGTAACACGTCAGAGCAAGTCTTAAGATGAGATTTTAAATCGCGCGGGCGGCGGCCATGGCCGAGGCCCAGGCCCATTGGAAATTGTACCCGCCAAGCCAGCCTGTGACATCCACCGCCTCACCGATAAAGTAAAGCCCGGGAACATCCTTGGCTGCCATGGTCTGTGACGACAGGTCATCAGTGCTGACCCCGCCAAGGGTGACTTCGGCCTTGCGATACCCTTCGGTGCCCGAGGGGAGCAGTTCCCAGTTTCCCAGCCGGCCTGCAAGGTCCTGTAACTGCGCGTCTGACTGGTCCGCGAGATTTCCTGAGAGCCCGAACTCTGTGGCGATATGGTCTGCAAGCCGTGCCGGATAATGCTGTGCGAGTTCTGTAACGAGTTTTCGTTTTCCCGCCTTCTGACGCTGCGCCCGCAGGGCACCGGATAGTGAATTCTCCGGATCCAGACTGACCGTCACCGGGTCGCCTTCACGCCAGTAGCTTGACGCCTGCAGAACGGCCGGCCCGGAAAGCCCCCGATGCGTAAAAAGCAAAGCCTCATCAAAGGCGGTCCCGCCCGCAGTGATCCGCGCAGGGGCCGCGACCCCTGCGAGATGCGCAAAGCGTCCTTCGGGAAAAGTGAAGGGAACCAGCGCGGGCCGGGTATCGGTAATCCGCAGGCCGAACTGCCGGGCGATATCGTAGGCAAGACCGGTAGCGCCCATTTTCGGAATGGATTTGCCCCCGGTGGCTATGACGAGGTTTTTCGCTGTCACCTGCGTCGTCCTGCCCTCGCGGGTCATGGCAAAAGTGAACCCCTCCGGCCCCTTTGCAAAGTCGTGGGCTGTCGTTTGCAAATTCAGTGTCGCGCCGTTTTTCTGCATCAGATCGAGCAGCATGGCGATGATTTCTTTCGCAGAGCCGTCACAGAAAAGCTGGCCCAGCGTCTTTTCGTGCCAGGCGATGCCGTACTGATCCACAAGGCTGATGAAATCCCACTGGGTATAGCGGGCCAGTGCGGATTTGGCGAAATGCGGGTTCCCGGACAGAAAAGACTGCGCATCACAGTACATATTGGTGAAATTGCACCGGCCGCCGCCGGAGATCCGGATCTTTTCGCCCGGCGCCCGCGCGTGGTCAATCACCAGCACACGTCCCGGGGTGTGGGCCGCGCACATCATACCGGCCGCGCCGGCACCGATGATAGCTGTATCTGTCTGCATCGCAGCCCATTGGCCCGAAAACCGCGCAAAGACAAGGGTTCAGGCTGGCGCGACGGGCGAATTCGCGTTATTGTGCCACCAGCAGACCCCGGAAAGGGGCGCATCGAGGCAGTGTAAACTTCAAGGCAGGCCCCTATGACGGAAATGGTCTATGGCGCAGTACCGGTTCGCGATGGCGAACCGATCCTCCCGAAATGGTGGCGGACGGTCGACAAATGGACAATGTCCTGCATCCTGATCCTGTTCGCCGTCGGGCTGTTACTCGGGCTTGCCGCGTCGCCCCCGCTGGCGGCGAAAAACGGGTTTGAACCCTTCCACTATGTACAGCGACAGGCGTTTTTCGGCACCGTCGCGTTGCTGGCGATGATGATTACCTCGATGATGTCGCCGCTTCTTGTACGCAGGCTCGCGGTTCTGGGGTTTCTGGTGGCCTTCGTGGCGATGGCGATGCTGCCGTTTTTCGGCACGGATTTCGGAAAGGGCGCCGTGCGCTGGTACGGGCTCGGCTTTGCTTCTGTACAACCGTCGGAGTTTCTCAAACCGGGCTTTGTGGTGGTTGCGGCCTGGCTGATGGCCGCTTCTGCTGATCTGAACGGGCCGCCGGGAAAAACGTGGTCTTTTGCGCTTTGTATCTCGATCGTCCTGATGCTGGCGATGCAGCCTGACTTCGGTCAGGCCTGTCTGGTGCTTTTTGCATGGGGGGTCATGTATTTCGTGGCCGGTGCGCCGATGGTTCTGCTTGTAGGAATGGCAATGCTGGCGATTGTCGGCGGCACGATTGCCTATTCGAATTCCGAGCATTTCGCCCGCCGCATCGACGGGTTTCTGAGTGCAGATATCGACCCCACGACCCAGCTTGGCTATGCTGCCAATGCTATTCGCGAGGGCGGACTTTTCGGTGTCGGTGTGGGCGAGGGGCAGGTGAAATGGTCGCTGCCCGATGCGCATACCGATTTCATCATTGCCGTGGCCGCCGAGGAGTACGGTCTGATCATCGTGCTGGTAATCATCGCGCTTTATACAACTGTTGTGACGCGCTCTCTGATGCGGCTGGTGCGCGAGCGTGATCCGTTTATTCGCCTGGCCGGCACCGGGCTGGCCTGTACGCTCGGTGTTCAGGCGATGATCAATATGGGGGTCGCGGTCCGGCTGCTGCCTGCCAAAGGCATGACGCTCCCTTTCGTAAGCTATGGCGGCTCGTCGGTGATTGCCTCTGGCATCGCTGTCGGCATGTTGCTGGCCTTTACCCGGACGCGGCCCCAGGGCGGGATCAGCGATCTTCTGACACGTGGGCGTTCAGGATGA
>CBDUCB010000141.1:0-9188 GCA_965365545.1 uncultured Roseobacter sp.
AGCCTCTCCTGAACCGGGCATTTCAGGCAGATCCGGAAGGTCGGGAAGGTCGGGCAGATCCACCTCACCAACATCAGGCGCCGCCATCGCAGGCAGTCCGCCCGTATCCCGACGCCTGACGTGCTGAACATCCGGCAGATCGAGTTGTTCGCGGTCAGAAGACCGGCGCTGCGGCTGGTCGGTCTCATCGCGGGCGGGATGCAGTTGCAGGGCGCGGTAGCCGTCCAGTTGCCCCATCGCACCCGAGGCCAGCACATCGCCCGCAAGTGTGCAGACCTGCACCTCATCAAAGGCCTCAGACGGTATGCTGATGACATCGCCCACCGCCAGTGAACTGATTACCGACAGCGGCACTTTGCGCCGGCAGAGCACAGCTGTCAGGTCGGCAGTGAGGCGCATCACAGCCTTTTCGAGCGTCACAGGGGGCTGCGGCGCAGAGACTGGTCCATCAGTGTCATCCAGAGGCTCTGACGCCTTGTCCGGCACCGGCAGACAGATCGTAACCACCGACTGGGCCACGCCGCCGGCGATATCCACAGTCAGGCGCAAAACTTCAAATTCGCGCGCGCCGAGAGCCAGATCAAAGAGGCGCGCGTTTCCGGCATGCGCGCCAAAGCGGTAAGGCAGCAGCAGTGCCCGGTCTGCGGGGATCTCGAGGATCGCATGCGTACGCTGAAACAACGCCTCAAGCATCGGGGCGCACAGGGCGGCGTCCGTCGGTGTCGGCACTTTGTCGGAGGCGACGGGTGCTGTGACGCGCCCGGTGGTCTGCTGCTGTACCAGTGCGCGCACAAGTTCCGGACCAATACAGGCGCCGGCGGTGCGTCCGGGCGGGCCGTCCAGCAGAACCAGCAGAGCATTTTCGGGCACAACGCCGGGTATCTCATCGCCCGGGATGCGTTCGCGCGTGAATCCTATGACCACCAGCGGCATATCAAAGAGATCATTGGCAAGCTTTGCAAGGCTCACACGCATGGCTTTGGCCACGGTCATAGCCCGCGCCTGATGTTCCTGTTTTCCTGCCTGCGCTTTGCGCTGCAAAACTGACATCTTCTGCCCTTGTGCAATCCTGCCCGCGCGCTGCCTCCGCGCTGGCATGTCCTGCTCAGGATTAGGACAGAATGGTTACCATAGCCTTTAACCCGGCGCGCATCCGGTAATTTCCGGCAGATCTTACTGTGCAGCCATGGCCAGCGATTGCGGCAGCACGACCCGGAAAGCGGTTCCGCCGGTGCCGTCGCGATAGGTGATGCTTCCCCCGAGGCGCGTCAGGATCTCGCGGCAGATCGCAAGACCGAGTCCGGCGCCATTGCTGTCCTGGGCTCCGATCCGGCTGAATTTTTCAAACATCATTTCGCGCGCACCCGCAGGAATCCCCGCCCCGTTGTCGATAAAGTCGATGACCACCGCGTCCCCTCTCAGTCCCGCCACAATGCGCAGTTCGGGACTGTCGGCCGCACAGTATTTAGCGGCGTTGGTGATCAGATTGATGAACACCTGGCTTAGCCGGTCGAGATCCGTGTCCAGCGTGATCGCCTCGTCAAGACGCCGCCGTTTGACCGACAATTCACGCGATGCACCTGCCCGGGCGGTTGCGACCGCCTGATCCAGCACATCGCCAAGCGTTCCGGTTTCACGGTTGAGCGTGACCTGGCCGTTTTCCAGCACCGACAGATCCAGGAGATCATCCAGCAGCCGCGTCAGCCGGATCGCCTCTGTATGGATGATACTCGCGTATCTGGTTTTTTCCATCGGCCCGAGACCTTCGGTATCGCGTAAAATCTCCGAAAAGGCCCGGATCGAGGTCATCGGTGTGCGCAGTTCGTGGCTGATCTGGCTGAGAAAGGCATCCTTCTGGGCGCTGATCTGCATGAGTTTGTTATTGGCCGTGCGCAGTTGTGCGGCGGTCTTGCTGAGCTCGTTTGACTGGGCCTCAAGCTGGCTGGAATATTCAAGCATCTGCGCGGATTCGTCCGCCACCGCCATCAGATCCTGCACCGACACCGAAGCGCCGCCCACGATCTGGCCGATCATCGCATGCGCCGTCGCCGCCCCGACCGAACCCGAAAGAACCCGCTCAAGTCGCTGCAGAAAGGCGGGCGTGGGCTCCGGCAGATGCCCGGGCAACCCCTGGCTGCGCGCCTCACCCGCAAAAAGCTGCAACGCCTCATCGGCCCCCAGAATCCGCTGCGCCATGATCATCAGATCCTCGCTTTCGGCGACGGTGGCATTCCAGCTGCGCGTCTGGGCCGAATGATCAAAAACATTCACGAACTGCGCGCCCTGCAACCGCTCGAGCGGCAGCGGGAAGCTCACGAGGGATACAAGCGCAAAGACCAGCGCATTGAGCGTCATGCTCCAGAAAACCGCATGTACCGTCGGATCCATGCCCGTGATGCCAAAGAGCGCCTGCGGCCGCAGCCAGTGCAGACCGAAAAGGCCGGTCTCGAAAACAGCGTCCGACAGCACCGCATCCGGGCCAAAGCTCGGCAACAGCATGGTGAACATCCAGAGTGCAAAACCGGTGGCAAGCCCTGTCACCGCACCCAGCCGCGTGGCCCCGCGCCAGAACAGCCCCCCGATCATCGCGGGCAGAAACTGTGCCACGCCGGCAAACGAGATCAGACCGATCGCCGCCAGCGCACCGGAGCCACCGGAGGCTTTAAAATAGACATAGCCCAGACCGATGATGCCCAGGATAGAGAGCCGGCGCGACAGGATCACCACGTTGCGCACGTCGCCCGACTGTGTCGCTCCACCTTTGCGCAGCTGCAGGAACACCGGCATCACCACATGGTTGGAGACCATCGTTGACAACGCCAGTGTCGCCACGATGACCATCGAGGTGGCAGATGAGAACCCCCCGAGAAAACTGAGCATCGCCAGACCTTCGCGTCCCTGACTGAGCGGCAGGCTGAGCACAAAGAAATCCGGGTTGGACCCTTCCGGCAGCACTTCAAGACCAATGACGGCGATGGGCACCACAAAAAGGCTCATCAGCATCAGATAAAGCGGAAAGGCCCAGCTTGCGATCTGCAGATGGCGTTCGTCATCGTTTTCGACCACAAGCACCTGAAACATCCGCGGCAGGCAGAGAAACGCGGTGGCTGACAGGAATGTCAGCGTCGCCCAGCGGCTGCCATCCGTCTGCCACGTGCCAAGGGCCGAGGCGTCAATGCGCGCCAGGGTCTCCGAGAGTCCGCCCGCAATGCCCCATACCACAAAAATTCCGACCGCCAGCAACGCCACCAGCTTGACCACCGCTTCTGCGGCAACGGCGATGACCACGCCGTGGTGGCGCTCGTTCGCGTTCAGATTACGGGTGCCGAAGACCACGGTAAAAAGGGCCAGACCGGCGGCGATCCAGAGCCCGCCCGGATTGTCGGTGTCCGGCGTGACGGAGGCATCGCCAGCGGCGGAAAAGATCGAGAGTGACAGGGTCACGGACTGCAGCTGCAACCCGATATAGGGTGTCACGCCGATCACAGCCATCACCGTGACCACAATCGCCAGCACGTTGGATTTGCCATACCGCGATGAGATCAGATCGGCGATCGAGGTCACCTTGTGGCTGCGCCCGATGCGCACCAGACGGCGCAGCACGAACCACCAGCCGATGATCACGATACTGGGCCCCAGATAGATCGTCACATATTCGAGCCCCGACCGCGCGGCGTTGCCCACCGCCCCGTAAAATGTCCATGCCGTGCAGTAGATCGACAGCGAGAGCGTATAGACAAGCGGCGAGCGCAGCAGCCAGCCCGCGCGGCCCCGTACCCCCATGCGCTCGGCGATGAACGCCACACCAAAGAGAAAGGTGACATAGGCAAAGCAGACGGCAATGAGCAGGTTCAGCGAGGTCACCGGCCAGGTTCCTCTGCGCCCTCCGCGCCCTCTGCACCGGGGTCAGGCATGCGCCGCATCCGCCCGGAGAGCACGAAGGCGGCCAGGATCACCGCAGACCAGACGCCGAAAATGTAAAAAAGCGCCCGGGACATCGGCACAGCGGCGGCCTGCGGGTCGCTGCCGTCCGCCCAGATCAGCGGGATCATCCACAGCCCCGCTGCCAGCACGGCGAGCAGACGCACGGCATCAATCAGCCTGCGCTGGCGGTAGCTGCGCCGTTCCAGAAAGAGAGGTGGCCGGCCGCCCGCCATATGCTCAGGTGCTCTGCCGGTGCACGTAAAGCAGATCGCGCACAGCTGTCAGCACCTCGGCATTCGAAAAGGGTTTGGTCATGAACCTGCTGACACCGGCCTTCTCGGCCATCTCCCGGTCGCGGCTCTGGCCGCGCGCGGTCAGCATCAGCACCGGCAGGTCAGCGGTCAGCGCATCGCTGCGCAGCTCTTCGAGAATGTCGAAACCGCTCCTGCCGGGCAGCATCACATCGAGGATCACGATATCCGGCTTCTTGGTGCGGATGACATCGGCGGCGTCCGATCCGTCGGAATGGGTGTCGACGGTCCAGCCTTCGCGGCTCAGCAGAAACCGGATAGCTTCGATGATGTTCACCTCGTCCTCGACCAACAGCACATGGTTGCTCATCTGACCCTCCTCCCAAAGGGCATTCCGGTTCTGCATCAGATGCAGGCCTCCGTCCGGAACCCGTATGCAGGTTATCGCGCTTTTTTACAGCCAAGTCAAAAGCCTGCTGGCCCTCGTTTGCCTGCCGCAGCGCAGTTCTGCGCGGATACCTGACACGACAGCACAGCAGCGGCCTGACATGGATCAACCGGCCTCAGACACCCTCGCGCAGGATCGACGGCTCGCGGCGGCCCGGGCAGCGCTCCGCAGGACAGACACGGCAGGTGGATCCGACCTGCAACGCGTCATCCGGCGCCGGTCCTGCAACCGGCATCAGCAGCATCGTCGCCTGCATCAGCGGTGGCATGTTATAGGCCGGCTCGCCCACGGTTTCAGCCACAGCAAAGCAGTCAAAGGTTGTCCGTCCCCGTCCCAGCTGAACCACGGGGATGCGCAGCACCTGCCCGGGCTGGTTAAGCGCGGAGAAGAGCGGCCAGAGTGCACAGGCGGGCGCAAACCGCGGGATCACGAACTGCCCGGCTGGTTTGCGGAAGACAATACTGCCGGCGCGGTCGCAGATCACCAGCCCGCACTCAGGCTCCGCGAGGCTCGCCATGCGGCGCAGAACAAGCGCCACCGGGGCGCCGGTGTGCCGTGCCAGCGCAACCGGATCGGGTCCGTATTCCGCAAGGGCTGCCTGCAGATCTTTCAGGGACACGCGGGCGGCGTCTGCAGCAATCCGCTGCAACACCGTTCCGGCAAGCTGCCGGGCCGCGCGCTGGCGCAGTTCGGGGGCTGCGGCGATTATGTCACCGGGCGTTTGCTCACCGGTCTCGATGGCATCAAACCGCCAGGAATTCGCGTCCAGAAAGGCATCAAGCTCATCCTGCGGGCTGGAAGATGTATCTTCGCCGCTCTGCCCCGCCTCGAAATATTCAACCAGCGCTCTGGAACTGTCCGCAAGGCGCAGACTGTCCTCGTTGAGGTTGGCATGAAACCGGTCGCGCCAGTCGGCCTCGAGATCTTTCTCATCTGCGAGGATCGAGGCTGTGGAGCGGATCGCCGCCGCCGTTGATAATAATTCATGTACTGAGGCGGCCAGGTGCGGGTCATGCGTCAGCCGGTCGTTCAGGACCTCAACGGTACGCTCCAGAGTGGCGATGCGCCGGTGCCCTGCCGCCAGCACCTCGGCCCAGCCCGGAAAACGCCCGGCAAGTTCATCGGCCCGCCCTGTTTCCTCAGCTGAAAGGCTGGCGTCGGTCGCCGCTTCGCGCAGCGTCGCAATCAGCGTGGCCTCGGCACCTTCGGTCAGAACCGACGGCTCAACGCCGAGAGCGCGGGCGATATTGACCAGCAGTTTACCTCCGATTCTGCGCCGGTTGTGCTCGATCAGGTTGAGGTATGAGGCTGAAATCCCCAGACTGCGGGCCAGTTCCGCCTGCCGCAGCCCTGCCACAGAACGCCGCTCGCGGATACGGCTGCCGGTCAGTCCTTCGCGTGGCATAAACTGTGCTCCTGAATGTCCGGCGATTTCAACGGGTTTCTGCGCTGCAACATCATAAACTTTACAAACTCCACCCCTGTTTTGTCGAATTATTTACAAAATAATTGTTCAGTTCAAGGGACTTGTTGCGCAATTTTCACTCTGCAGGCGATAAGCTAACTGCACCTTTGTGCCTCATGTTGCCGGTGGGAGGAGACCCTGGCGGCAGCCTGATTAAAACAACTGGGAGGATTTTCATGTCCAAATCAAACTTTACACGTCGTGGTCTGATCAAGACCGGCGCCGTTGCCGGCGCCGCCGGCCTGTCGCTGCCGACGTATCTGCGTGCGGACGGCCACAGCGGCTTCACCAACGCACCGACCGGCGACACGGTCACACTGGGTTTCAACGTGCCACAATCCGGCCCCTATGCCGATGAGGGTGCCGACGAGTTGCGCGCCTTTGAGCTTGCAGTCGAGCACCTGAACGGTGGCGGCGACGGCGGCATGATGCAGACGTTCTCGTCCAAAGCCCTGCAGGGTAACGGTATACTTGGCAAGAAAGTCGAATACGTCAGCGGCGACACACAGACCAAATCAGATGCCGCGCGCGCCTCTGCCCGGTCGATGATTGAAAAAGACGGCGCCATCATGATCACCGGCGGCTCGTCTTCGGGTGTGGCCGTTGCGGTCCAGGCGCTGTGCCAGGAAGCCGGCGTAATCTTCATGGCGGGTCTGACGCACTCCAACGACACCACAGGCAAAGACAAAAAAGCCAACGGTTTCCGCCACTTCTTCAACTCGTATATGTCCGGCGCCGCGCTTGCGCCCGTTCTGGCCAACCAGTACGGCACAGACCGCAAGGCCTATCACCTGACCGCCGATTACAACTGGGGCTACACCACCCAGGAAGCCGTGCAGTCTTCGACCGAAGCCATGGGCTGGGAAACTGTGAACGCGGTTCTGACACCGCTGACGCAGACCGACTTCTCATCTTATATCGCGCCGGTTCTGCAGTCCGGTGCGGACGTGCTGGTTCTGAACCACTACGGCGGCAACATGGTGAACTCGCTGACCAACGCGGTTCAGTTCGGCCTGCGCGACAAAGAAGTGAACGGCAAGAAGTTCGAAATCGTCGTGCCGCTCTATTCCGAGCTTATGGCCCGCGGTGCCGGTGCCAACATCAAAGGCATCTTTGGCTCGCAGAACTGGGACTGGAAGCTCGAGAACGAGCTGGGCGCGCGCTATGTGGGCACCAATGCCTTCGTGCAGTCCTTTGGTGAGAAATACGGCTTCCCGCCCAGCCAGGCGGCGCACACCTGCTATGTGCAGACCCTGCTCTATGCGGATGCTGTGGAACGCGCAGGTTCGTTCAACCCCTGTGCGGTCGTCGAAGCTCTCGAAGGCTTCGAGTTCGACGGCATGGGCAACGGCCCGACGCTCTACCGCGCCGACGACCACCAGTGCTTCAAAGACGTTGTCGTTGTGAAGGGTAAAGAGAACCCCGAGAACGAGTACGACCTCGTCGAAATCGTTGAAGTCACGCCGACCGAACAGGTTACATACGACCCTGATCACCCGCAGATGGCGGGCGGACAGCTGGGCGAATGTAACCCGGGCGCATAAGCCTGTTCGCCGGGCGGAGTCTCTCTGCCCGGCGTTTCCGTTCTACGGCAAAATTCGCATCCTGAAGGTGGGACCATGGACGCAATCATTCTGCAAATTCTGAACGGCCTGGACAAGGGATCGGCCTATGCGCTGATCGCGCTGGGTCTGACACTGATTTTCGGCACCCTGGGGGTCGTGAACTTCGCCCACGGGGCGCTTTTCATGATCGGCGCTTTCTGTGCCGTCACTCTGAGCCGGATCCTGACACTCAGCCATACGGTGATCGATGAGACGCAAAAAGACTTTCTGGGCAACCCGCTCAAAGTCGACGTGCCCTACATCTACGACATCTTCGGCCAGCAGACAGGCGATGCGATCATCGACTGGGCGGTGCCCATTTCGATCCTCTTTGCGATCCCTGTCATGGTGGGCATCGGCTTTGCGATGGAACGTGGCCTGATCAAACATTTCTACAAACGTCCCCACGCCGATCAGATCCTCGTGACCTTCGGCCTTGCGATCGTGCTGCAGGAGATCATCAAGTATTTCTATGGTGCCAACCCGATCCCCACCCCGGCACCGGATGCGTTTCGCGGCTCCTTCGATTTTGGCGCGCTGCTGGGTTTTGATCCCAACACGATCATCTACCCCTACTGGCGGCTTGTATATTTTGCCTTCTCGGCCGTGATCATCGGCGCCGTATTTGCCTTTTTGCAGTTTACCACCTTTGGCATGGTCGTGCGCGCAGGCATGGCAGACCGCGAAACAGTAGGTCTGCTGGGCATCAATATCGACAAACGGTTTACCATTATGTTCGGCATCGCGGCGGCGGTCGCGGGGCTGGCCGGGGTCATGTACGCCCCCATTAACTCGCCCAATTATCACATGGGCATGGATTTCCTCGTTCTCAGTTTTGTTGTGGTCGTCGTCGGCGGCATGGGTTCGCTCTCGGGCGCTGTGCTCGCAGGCTTCCTGCTGGGCATTCTCGAAAGCTTCGCCTCTATGGCGGCCGTGCTCGAGATCCTGCCCGGGATCAACCAGATTATCATCTATCTGGTCGCCATCATCATCTTGCTGACCCGTCCGCGTGGCCTCATGGGCCGCAAAGGCGTGATGGAGGAATAAGACATGTTCGGACTGACGAAAAAAGACGCAACCCTTCTGGTTATCGTGGCCATCCTGGCCATCTTTGCCCCCTTCATCCTGAACCCCTTCCCTGAAGGCTCGGCCATGGCGCAGTTCAACGCGGGCTATCCTGACCTGATGCAGCGTCTGGTGATCTTCGGCATCTTTGCCATCGGGTTCAACATTCTCTTCGGGCTCACAGGCTATCTCAGCTTCGGCCACGCCGCTTTCCTGGGTGTGGGCTCTTATGCCGCTATCTGGATGATGAAACTGCTCACGATGAATGTGATCCCGGCGATTATCATTTCGGTGGCTGTGGCGGGTCTTTTCTCGCTGCTGGTAGGCTGGATTTCGCTGCGGCGCTCGGGGATCTACTTCTCGATCCTGACGCTTGCCTTCGCGCAGATGTCTTATTCGCTGGCCTATTCGGTGCTGACGCCGATTACCGG
>CBDUCB010000142.1:0-9168 GCA_965365545.1 uncultured Roseobacter sp.
CGCTCGGTGAACGGCAAGGGGCAGGATCTGCGTCTGAGGGTGCCTGACTGGATCTACGGGCAGGAAACGGCTCTGCGCAAAAAGCTTACCGCCGCAACCGCGCGCGGCAATATCACATTGTCGCTGCGGATGGCGCGGGACGAGCAGGCCGGCAGCCTGCAGGTCAGCGATACACAGCTGACGGCTGTTCTGGCCGCGATGGCCGAGATAGAAGCACGCGCCATGGACGCAGGTCTCTCTCTGGCACCCTCAAAGGCCTCGGATATCGCAGCCCTGCGCGGCGTTCTGGAACAGACCAGCAGCGATGATGACGTGGCACCGCTGATGACAGCACTGACACAGGAGGCCACGGGGCTGATCGCAGCTTTCAACGCCATGCGCGAGAGCGAAGGTGCCGCGCTGGAAAACGTTCTGACAGACCAGCTGTCCCAGGTGCGCAGGCTGACCGTTCAGGCCGCAGAGCTGGCACAGGCCCGCTCGGATGCCATGGCCGACACGCTCAGACGGAACCTCGCGCGGGTTCTCGAAAACAGCGACGGTGCGGACTCGGATCGCGTTGCACAGGAACTTGCCCTGATCGCCGTGAAGGCGGACATCACCGAAGAAATCGACCGGCTCGCCGCCCATGTGGATGCCGCGCGCGATCTGATCGCCGAAGGCGGCCCCGTGGGGCGAAAGCTCGATTTTCTGATGCAGGAGTTCAACCGTGAGGCAAATACCCTGTGCTCGAAAGCGCAGAGCACAGACCTCACCCGCTGCGGGCTCGCGCTCAAAGCGGTCATCGATCAGATGCGCGAACAGGTGCAGAATGTGGAGTAAGCGATGAGTGCGACACGGCGCGGCCTTCTGATTATTCTCAGCTCGCCCTCGGGGGCGGGTAAATCGACGCTGGCACGCAGGCTGCGGGACTGGGATCCGGAAATTGCCTTTTCCGTCTCCGCCACAACCCGCGCCCCGCGCCCCGGAGAAGAGGACGGTCGCGAATACCATTTCGTGGATGACAGCGCCTTCAAAGCCCAGGTCGCCGCTGAAGAGATGCTGGAACACGCCCACGTCTTCGGCAATTTTTACGGCTCGCCGCGCGCGCCCGTGCAAAAGGCCATCGACAACGGCCGCGACGTGCTCTTTGATATCGACTGGCAGGGAGCCCAGCAGATCACCAACAGCGCGCTCAGTGCCCATACCCTGTCGATCTTTCTGCTGCCCCCCTCAATCACTGAACTGCGCAGCCGGCTGGAGAAACGCGGCCAGGACGATGCGGCGACAATCGCGCGGCGCATGGACAAAAGCTGGGACGAGATCAGCCATTGGGGCAGCTATGACTATGTGCTGGTCAACGACGATCTCGACGCCACCGAAGCGCAGCTCAAAACCATCATCTCAGCCACGCGACTGCGCCGCAGCCAGCAACCCGGGCTCACCGATCACGTCCGGCACCTGCAATCAGAATTTGAGGATCTGACATGACACTTTTTGCACTGGGCGATAACGCACCCGAGATACATCCCGACACCTGGGCTGCCCATGACGCCAATCTGATCGGAAAGGTCGTGCTGGAGGAGGGCGCATCGGTCTGGTTTGGTGTGACCATCCGTGCCGATCACGAGGAAATCCGCGTCGGACGCGGCTCGAATGTGCAGGAAAACTGCGTCTTTCATGTTGATGCCGGCTATCCGCTGACCATCGGCGAGAACTGCACAATCGGGCACAAGGTCATGCTGCACGGCTGCACCATCGGGAACAACTCGCTCATCGGGATGGGGGCCACGGTGCTCAACGGAGCAAAGATCGGTGACAACTGCCTGATCGGCGCGGGCGCGCTGATCACGGAGAACAAGGTGATCCCGGACGGCAGCCTCGTGATGGGCGCCCCGGGCAAGGTGGTGCGCGCACTGGACGCAGATGCCATCGCCGGGCTCACGGCCTCGGCAGAGCACTACAGGGACAATATGCGCCTCTTCCGTGATAATCTGCGTCCGGTCAGTGACTGACATGAAGAACGAAAAAGGCTCCATTGTCCGCCCCGACGCCTTGCCGGCCTCTGCATCGCGGCCAGTGGTCACCCCGCTCAGCCCCTCTGTCGTCTATGCCTCCGAGACGCCCGATATGCTGGACCAGCAATATGAGGGCGGGCTGCAGGGCTACACATATTCGCGCGAAGGCCACCCGAACGCGGATGTCGCGGGCCGCCGGATCGACCGGATGGAAAATGCGCCGCAGCCCGGGGTGATGACCAGCTCAGGTATGGCCGCCGTTTCCGCCGTGCTGCTTGGCCTGACAAAAGCCGGCGATCATGTCATAGGCGGCAACCAGCTGTACGGACGATCGTTGCGCATGATGGCCGAAGATCTGCCACGGCTGGGCGTTGCGACCTCGATGGCCGACCCCGGTGACATCGACGCCATGCGGGCAGCTTTGCGGCCCGAGACCCGGATCATCCTTGTTGAGGTTGTCTCCAACCCGACCCTGCGCGTCGCCGATATCCGCGCGCTGGCAGGGCTCGCGCAGGAAAAGGGCGTCCTTCTGGTGGTGGATAATACCTTTACCACCCCGCGCGCCTTCCGGCCTTTTGAGTTCGGCGCGGACATTGTGCTGCATTCCGTGACCAAGCTGCTGGCAGGGCATTCCGATGTGATGCTGGGCTGGGTTGCGGCCCGCGATGCGGCACTCAACGACCGGCTGCGCGTCTTTACGGTCACGACCGGCATGACCGCGAGCCCCTTTGACTGCTGGCTCGCCGAACGGGGCATGCTGTCCTTTGATCTGCGGTTTGACCGCGCGCAGGCGACGGCGGCCACGCTGGCAGACCACCTGACAACGCTGCAGGGCGTGAAACGCGTGCTCTATCCCGGGCGCGCTGATCATCCTGACCGGGCCCTGCTCGACGATCTGCTGGGCGGGCGCTTCTGCAATATGGTCAGCTTCGAGCTTGACGGGGGCAGGGCAGAGGCCAATGCCTTTACCCGCGCCGCCGAAGGGCTGTCTTTTGCACCCACACTTGGCGATGTGGGGACCACGATCTCGCATCCTGCCTCCTCTTCGCACCGCGCACTGACCGCGGAGAAGCGCGCCGCTCTGGGCATGTCCGAGGGCTTCTTCCGGATCTCAGTGGGTCTTGAAGACCCCGAGACCCTGTGCCGGGTCTTCACCGACGCCGTCGCGGCCGCACGGGCGATCTGATCCGCGGGAGGCGGCGATGGACCAGACACTGAATGATGTTCTGAATGCCCTGCCCATGCCCGCGCTTGCCATCGACGGCGCAGAACGGATCAAAGCTGCCAACGCCGCAGCACGCACGCTGATCGGTCAGGGGATCGAGGGGCGCAATTTCGTCACCATGCTGCGTCAGCCGCAGCTCATTCAGACCATCGAGGCTGTACTGCGCGACAGCACACCGCGGATGTCGGAATACCTCTCAAACGACGGGGTGCAGGACACCACCTTTCAGGTCTCTGTCCGCGTCGTGCCTGACCTCAATGTGGTGCTGCTCTGTTTTCTCGACATCACTCAGGTGCAGCAGGCCGGGCAAATGCGCCGGGACTTCGTGGCAAATGTCAGCCATGAGCTGCGCACGCCGCTTACCGCTCTGATGGGCTTTATCGAAACGCTGCGCGGCGCGGCCCGCGATGATGCCGCCGCCCGCGACAGGTTTCTCGATATCATGGAGGGCGAGGCAGGGCGCATGAACCGGCTGGTGGGCGATCTGCTGTCGCTGTCCCGCGTAGAGGATGAAGAACGCGTCCGGCCCCGCGAAAAGGTACTTATAAATGACATCCTGCTGTCGGTGATACGCACGCTGACGCCGCTGGCAAAAGAGATGGAAGTTACGCTCAAAGAAGACTTCGGTGACACCCCGGCAGAGCTTGTGGGCGACGGCGATCAGCTGATGCAGGTTTTTACCAATCTCATCGAGAATGCCATCAAATACGGCCGCAAGGGCGGTACCGTCGAAATCCGCATCGGCAAGCCGGAACGCGACCCTGCGCTGCGCGCCATGGGCGTTCGGATCCACGTGGCCGACGACGGACCGGGCATCGACGGAAAGCACCTGCCGCGGCTTACCGAACGGTTTTACCGCGCCGACAATCATCGCAGCCGCGCACTCGGGGGCACCGGGCTGGGCCTTGCGATCGTCAAACACATCATCAACCGCCACCGCGGGCGGCTGCGTGTGGAAAGTGAACTGGGCAAAGGATCGGTCTTTACAGTTGTTTTGCCGACCGGTGCGGGCTGAGCCGGATCAGGCCATGATCCGGCCAGAATAAAGAATCGCTCGCAGCCCGAAGTAACGCCCTTTGGCACGTTCTGCGGACAGAGTTTACGAGGTTTTCGCCCGTGCGTTGCAAAGCGCCCTCCATGATTGCGGCCCCACCGGCAAATTCCCCGGCCAGTCCAGTTCACAGAGCGTGGTTATCCTGGCGCCAGTGCGCTGGAAGCCGAAGCAGGTATCACCGGGAAAGTCATTTAAAACACTGATTTTGATCGATTTATCTGTCATTCCACCGAGAAGAGTGGTGCCTTCACAAAGCCTTCGTTAAAAAATCTTCTGTGAATTCAGCGCTGTCATAAAACTGTTACGCAACTGTCACAAAAGCATAGTTGAGCACGCGTAGTCAGGCGTCAGGATTGCCCCCGGGTGATCGGAACCGAACTTAAAAATGACAGGAGACACCATGTCGTTCACCAAACTCACCACCTCCGCGCTGGCCATTGCCGCGGTCTCCGCGACGGCTGCCACCGCGCGCGACCAGGTACAGGTTGCCGGTTCATCTACCGTGCTGCCCTATGCGTCCATCGTCGCCGAGGCTTTCGGCGAGAACTTTGAATTTCCGACACCGGTCGTGGAATCAGGCGGCTCCTCCGCCGGTCTTAAGCGCTTCTGCCAGGGCGTTGGCACCGAGCATACGGATATCGCAAACGCCTCCCGTGCGATCCGCGAAAAAGAGATCGCAGCCTGCGCCGAAAATGGTGTGACCGACATCATCGAAGTCCGCATCGGATATGACGGTATCGTTTTTGCCAGCCAGTTTGACGGCCCTGAGTACACCGCCTTCACCCCATCGGACATCTTCAACGCGCTGGCGCCGAAGGTAATGGTCGATGGCGAGTTGAAAGATAACCCCTACACAATGTGGTCGGACTTCAACGCCGACCTGCCGTCTGAGGAAATTCTCGCATTCATTCCGGGCACCAAGCACGGCACACGCGAAGTTTTTGAAGAGAAAGTTGTCGCCGCAGGCTGTGAAGCCACAGGTGCGATGGAAGCCATGATTGCCGGCGGTATGAGCGAAGACGATGCTGAAGACGCCTGTCTTGCCGTGCGCGTTGACGGCCGTTCGGTGGACATCGACGGTGACTATACCGAGACACTGGCCTCCATCGATGCCAACGCCAACGCCATTGGTGTGTTTGGTCTGGCATTCTACGAGAACAACACCGACAGCCTGAAAGTGGCGACCATGTCGGGCGTTGAGCCCACAACCGAGACCATCTCATCAGGTGAGTACCCGGTATCGCGCCCGCTGTTCTTTTACATCAAGAAAGCGCACATCGGCGTCATTCCCGGGCTGAAAGAATTCGCTGAGTTCTTTATTTCCGACGAGATCGCAGGCCCCGACGGCCCGCTGGCCAACTATGGCCTCGTGTCCGACCCCGAGCTTGCGGAGACCCAGGCCGCGGTGTCCGGCGAGCAGGTCATGGGCGGCGGCAGCTGATCGCTGACGCAGCAGGACAGAAAAATCATTCATCGGGCGGCGGACAACGTCGCCCGATCGCGCATTTCTGAGAACAGAAGCCTGCGCAGAGAATTACCGGGGGACTTATGTCTGTAATCTGGCTTTCAGCGATCATTCTGAGCATATCACTGGGCGGTTTTGTGCTTGGCCGCCGCCGCGCTCTGTCCAGCGCGGGCGGCAGCAGCAAGAAGCTGCATTCACTGCCGGTATATTACGGCTCCAATGCCTTTATGAAATCGGTTGTGCCGGCCTTTGGCATTCTGGTTATCTGGATGCTGATCCAGCCCTTTTATATCAACAGCCAGGTGGCACCGATGATCCCGCCGGACGCGGTTGAAACCGACGTTAATACCGGTCTTCTGATGTCTGAGGTCCGCCGCACGGCAGAGGGTATCGACGAAGCAGTCCGCTCCGGCATGCTCGATGAGGATTTCGCCGGCGATACCAGCGCAGATTTCACCGATATGACCGAACGTCTGAAAGACGCAGGCCAGATCGTGACGACGCAGTTCTCCGCCCCGGTGCTGCGGGCAGCCCAGGCCTACCGTAAGATGAGCGGTGTCTCTCAGACGATGATGACGATCGTGGTCATCGCGGTTGCGATTGCAGGCGCTGCCTGGGGTGTGATGCAGAGCGACCGCGACTTCCGCGCCCGCAACGTGGTCGAGCAGGGGGTTCTTGCCATCCTGATTGCTGCAGCTTCGGTCGCGATCCTGACCACCATCGGCATCATCCTGTCACTCATATTCAACACGATTGAATTTTTCAGGCTCTACCCGGCGGCGGATTTTTTTACCCTTCTCGAGTGGGCGCCCAGTTTTTCGGGCCGCGGCGGGTCATCCAGCCTCGGCATTCTGCCGCTGCTCTGGGGTACGATCTATATTTCGATCATTGCACTTCTCGTCGCTGTTCCCATCGGTCTTTATTCGGCGGTGTATCTCTCTGAGTACGCCTCCGCCCGGGTGCGCGGGATTGCCAAGCCACTGCTGGAGATCCTCGCCGGTATCCCGACAATCGTCTACGGTCTCTTTGCACTACTGACCATCGGCCCGCTCCTGATGAGCGTTTTCGGCGATGACGGCACCGGCTGGATGGGCGGCGGCCGCTCGGTCATGACCGCGGGCATCGCGATGGGCATCATGCTCATCCCTTTTGTGAGCTCGCTTTCGGACGATATCATCAACGCTGTGCCGCAATCCCTGCGCGACGGCTCTTACGGGCTGGGGGCAACGCGCTCGGAAACGATCCGCCAGGTGGTTCTGCCCGCCGCACTGCCGGGCATCGTGGGCGCCATTCTGCTGGCGGCCAGCCGCGCCATCGGTGAGACCATGATCGTGGTGCTCGGGGCAGGGGCGGCCGCCCGACTGTCGCTGAACCCTTTTGAGGCGATGACAACCGTGACGGCCAAGATTGTCTCGCAGCTGACCGGCGACAGCGATTTTGCTTCGCCGGAAGCACTGGTGGCCTTTGCCCTCGGCATCACACTTTTTGTGCTCACACTCGGGCTGAATGTCTTCGCGCTTTTCATTGTGCGCAAATACAGGGAGCAATACGAATGACCGACGCAAGCCTGCCGGCCCCCTCAGAGCGGCGCCAGCACACGTCCCTGATTGCCCCAGATGCACGGACCCGAAAACGCAAAGCCGCCGAGGCGCGCTTTCGCATGTACGGCATCGCCGGCATCGCTACGGGTATCTTTTTCCTGATCGTGCTGCTGGTGTCGATCGTTTCCAGCGGGGCAGGGGCGTTTCAGCAGACGTTTATCAATGTGCCGGTCTATCTGGATCCTGCAAAGCTGGACAAAAACGGCAACCGCGATCCCGAAGAGATGAGCAAGGTCTCAACCTTTGGCTATGCGCCGCTCGTCCAGAACGCGCTGCTGAACATCGTCAACGAACAATCCATCGAAACGCCGCTGGAAAAGGGCGGCGATATGAAAGCGCTCATCTCCGCCTCTGCCGCAGCCCAGGTGCGCGATGTGGTCCTGGCCAATCCGGATCTGGTTGGTGAAACCGTAGATTTCCGCATTCTGGCGTCGAGCAGGGTGGACGGCTACCTCAAAGACCGCGTGCAGCGCGAAGATGTGGCGCGTGACAAAAACATCGATGCCGAACACCTCGATCTGGTAGATGCGCTGCTGCCTGTCGGGGTCGTGGAAAAGACCTTTAACATGGCTTTCATCACCGGCGCGGATGCCTCCGAGAGCCGGGCTGAATCTGCAGGCATCGGTGTGGCGATGATCGGGTCGTTTTTTATGATGCTGGTCGTGCTGGTGCTTTCGCTGCCCATCGGAGTGGCTGCCTCAATCTATCTTGAGGAATTCGCACCGAAAAACCGGATTACCGATATTATCGAGGTAAACATTGCCAATCTGGCGGCGGTGCCTTCAATCGTGTTTGGTATCCTTGGTCTTGCTGTGTTTATTCAGTTCATGCACCTGCCACAGTCTGCCCCGCTGGTGGGGGGGCTGGTGCTGACCCTGATGACCCTGCCCACGATCATCATCTCGACCCGCGCGTCACTGAAAGCTGTGCCGCCTTCGATACGGGATGCAGCCCTGGGCGTCGGCGCCTCAAAGATGCAGGCGGTTTTTCACCACGTCCTGCCGCTTGCGGCACCGGGTATTCTGACCGGCACCATCATTGGTCTGGCGCAGGCCCTTGGCGAAACAGCGCCCCTCCTGCTGATCGGCATGGTCGGCTTTATCGCCTCCAACGCACCTGACGGACTGGCCAGCGGCCTGCTGGATCCGAACTCGGCCATGCCCGCACAGATTTACGAATGGGCCAAACGTGCAGACCCGGCCTTTTATGAACGCGCCTGGGGTGGCATCATCATCCTGCTCGTGTTCCTGATCACCATGAACACCATCGCCGTCATCCTGCGGCGCCGGTTTGAGCGCCGCTGGTAGGACAGGAGAGCACCGCTATGAACGATATGAGAATACTGGAGAGAGACGTGGACACCAATCAGATCAAAATCGCCGCACGGGGTGTTCAGGTCTGGTACGGTGACAATCACGCGATCAAAGATGTGGACGTCGATATTCAGGACCGTACCGTTACGGCCTTTATCGGGCCGTCGGGCTGTGGCAAATCCACCTTTCTGCGCTGTCTGAACCGCATGAACGATACGATTGATGTTGCCCGCGTCGAGGGTGACATCCGCATTGATGGCGAAGACATCTATGACGCACGCGTGGACCCGGTGCAGCTGCGCGCCAAGGTGGGTATGGTGTTTCAGAAACCCAACCCGTTCCCGAAATCGATCTACGATAACGTGGCCTACGGTCCGCGCATCCATGGAATGGCCTCAGGCAAGGCAGAGCTTGACGAGATCGTGGAACAGGCCCTGAAGCGTGCTGCAATCTGGGAAGAAGTAAAAGACCGGCTCACCGCCCCGGGCACCGGTCTGTCCGGCGGCCAGCAACAAC
>CBDUCB010000143.1:0-9145 GCA_965365545.1 uncultured Roseobacter sp.
AGCTCGGCATTGCTGGCGCTGGGGCCGCGTTACATCACGTCGGCTGAGGTGGGCCTGCTGGTGCTGCTGGAGAGCGTGCTGGCGCCGCTGCTGGTCTGGGCCGTGGTGGGCGAAAACCCCGGCTCCTGGGCGCTGGCCGGTGGCAGCATCGTGGTTGGCGCATTGTTTGTGTCAAACCTTTGGGCGCTCAGGCGCCGCCGGGTCAGAAATCGACAGTAACGCCGGGCAGGTTCAGGGATTTTACCAGATCACGCAGCTCCTGACGGGCTGCGACATTGGAGATATTGAGCTGTTTCACACCGATGTCTTTCAGATCGAGCAGCGTCAGCCCGCGCGGGAAAAGCTCCCGGAACACGACACGCTCGGAAAAGCCCGGTGCGATGCGGAACCCGATGCGACGGCTGAGATTGCTGATCGCGCGTTCCATCTTTTCCTTGTTGACCATCCGCTGTGCGCCCATGCGGTTGCGCACCACGATCCAGTCGATGGGTGTGAGCCCCGCCTGTGCGCGCAGTTGTCGCGCGTTCCAGACCATCTCTGAATAAACGGAAGGTCCCAGAATTTCCTCACCGGTGGGATCGGTGCGCGCCAGCAGATCGAAATCAACAAAGCTGTCATTCAGCGGGGTGATCAGCGTATCCGCGAGGCTGTGCGCCACCTGGCTCAGCCGTGTGTGCGATCCGGGGCAGTCGATGAGAATAAAATCATTGTCCGGTTCGAGTTCTGCCACAGCGGCCGACAACCGGTGGTCATAAATGTTCTCGCCCGGTTTCAGCGTTTCGGCGGCGATTTCGGGCAGATCATGCACACGTGGCCCTGGCAGGTTCAGCCCGGTACTGGCCAGAAACGCCTGCCGGTTTTCGACATAGCGGCCCAGGGTGCGCTGCCGCAGATCAAGATCGAGCGCGCTGACCTTGTGACCCATGCGCGCCAGTGCAGTTGCGACATGCATCGACACGGTCGATTTGCCCGCGCCGCCTTTTTCGTTTCCGACGACGATAATGTGCGCCATGTGCCCGATCCTTTGCCCCTGCCGCTTTGCGCGGCTTTGTATTGGCCGCACTATATGTGGGGTGCAGCCGTTTGGGAAGCCACGATGGCCTGTATCAGTCTCTGATTTGTACGAATTTGAGCAGAGTGTGGCAGAGGGGCCCGCGCGCCCGAAAGCCATTGCACGCTGCGGGCGGGACAGGCACGGTCGGAATGCACTTTAAGGAGACCGCCATGCCTCAGACATCAGACACGAACCGCCGTATTGTCCTCGCCGAACGCCCGCGCGGGATGCCCGACGACAATACGCTGCGCCTCGAAACCAGCGCCGTGCCGGAGGCCGGACCAGGACAGATGCTGGTGCGCACGGTGTATCTCTCGCTCGATCCCTACATGCGCGGGCGGATGAACGATACGAAATCCTATGCCGAACCGGTAAAGATCGGAGAGGTGATGACCGGTCAGGTCGTGGCCGAGGTGATCACCTCGGACATCGATGGCTTTGCGCCGGGGGATATGGTCCTCAACGGCAGCGGCTGGCAGGATTATGCGCTCTCGGACGGGAAGGGTGTGATGAACCTCGGACCTGATCCGGAGAACCCTTCGTGGTCGCTCGGACTTCTTGGTATGCCCGGCTACACCGCCTGGGCGGGGCTGTTGCTGATCGGTGAGCCGAAAGAGGGCGAGACGGTTGTGGTCGCCGCGGCCTCGGGCCCGGTCGGCGCCACGGTGGGCCATATCGCAAATAGCTAGGGCTGTCGCGTCGTGGGCGTGGCAGGCGGGCCGGAGAAATGCGCGCATGTCGTGGATACCCTCGGCTTTGACGCCTGCATTGATCATCGCGCGGAGGATTTCAAAGAGCAGCTGGCCGCCGCCTGCCCGGACGGCATTGACGTATATTTCGAAAATGTGGGCGGCAAAGTGCTCTACGGCGTTCTGCCACTGCTCAACGCTTTTGCGCGCGTGCCGGTCTGTGGTGTAGCCGGGTGGTACAATCTTGATGGCCTGCCAGAGGGGCCGGATTACGGGCCGATGATCATGAGCACGGTGCTGAAGATGAAAGTGAAGCTGCAGGGCTTCATCATCTTCGACAGCTTTCCGGCCTCGACCTACAAAGACTTCCGCAAGGATATGAAACACTGGCTGAATCAGGGGTTGATCGAATACCGTGAACAGGTGGTCGAGGGTCTGGAAAACGCGCCTGCAGCGCTCAACGACGTGCTTGAAGGGCGCAGCTTTGGCAAAGTTGTGGTCCGGGTCTGAAAACCGGGGGGCAGCACTGTGAGCATCGCGGATAAACGCATCACCGTGCACGGCGCAGAGATGGCTTATGCGGGGGCAGGCAGCGGCCGCCCGATCGTGTTCCTGCACGGCAACCCGACCTCGTCGTATCTCTGGCGCGATGTGATGCCGGGGCTTGCCGGACAGGGTCGGCTAATCGCGCCCGATCTCATCGGGATGGGCAACAGTGACAAGCTGCCTGATCCGGGACCGGACACCTATACCTTTGATGTGCACAGCCGGTATCTGGCGGGGTTCATGGCGGCCATGGGGCTGACAAAAGATGTCGTCCTGGTGCTCCACGACTGGGGCTCGGCGCTCGGGTTCGACTGGGCCCGCAAAAACCCGGGTGCGGTGGCGGGCATCGTCTATATGGAGGCGATTGTGCGACCGCTTGCCGGCTGGGAAGAGTTCTCACCCGCGGCCACGCCGCTTTTTCAGGCTTTCCGCTCGGAGGCGGGTGAAGATCTGATCCTGGGCAGGAATACTTTTATCGAGCGCGTGCTGCCAGGCTCGGTGCTGCGCGATCTGACAGAGCAGGAGATGGCGATCTGGCGCCGCCCTTTTGCTGCACGCGACGACCGCTGGCCCACGCTGACCTGGCCGCGCCAGATTCCGGTTGCCGGGAAGCCGGCGGATGTAACGGCGCGGGTCGCCGCCTACGCGGAATGGATGGCCGGCAATGACCTGCCAAAGCTGTTCGTGAATGCAGAGCCCGGTGCCATACTGACAGGCGCGCCGCGGGAATTCTGCCGCAGATGGCGCAACCAGACCGAAGTGCAGGTCGCCGGCAGCCATTTTATCCAGGAGGACTCAGGCCCTGAGATCGGGCGCGCGATTGCTACCTGGTTGCAGCAGGCGCAGGTCTGACCGGCTCTGCGCTCAGAAAAAACATCCGACCGGAAATCTGAAATCCTGAGGATCACCCGGATTGTCAGGCAGATTACCCTGCGTTAGCCTTCAACCTTTGAGGGTGAAACATTTCCGGGAGAAATCATTTGAAACTGGCAATCGCACAGATGGGTGAAGGTGACGCTGTGGAGTATCTGCACGCGCTGCAAAAGCAGGTACCCGCAGGGCTGGCGGAGCGGACGGAAATCCTGGATGTCGCACCGGCGGGAGCACGCATCCCGCGCCTGGTTGTGTGTATCAGTGAGGCAGATGAGGCAGAACACGCCGCGATCCGTGCCGCAGTGCAGGATATCGGCGATCCGGCGTTTGAGCTGACTGACGGGAACATCACACTGCGTCCTGTCACCACCGCTGAGCCGGAAGAAGAAGCCGTCCCGAAGGTGCCTGACGATCTGGCATGGATGAACGATGGTGCGCCGCTGACGGCGCTCGCATCGCCTGTCACGGATGTGCTGGACCGGGTAATGACCTGCAAGCCGAGCGGAGAGGCGTTTCCGGAACTGGCCTATGAGGGCCTCGAAAAAGACGCCTATGATGCCATCGTACGGCAACTGGGCATTGCGCCGATGGATGATCAGGGTGACCGGCTGAAACCAAAGATGATCAGCGACATCAAGCCGCCCCGCCGGCCCGCGAAAAAGAAAGCGGCGTGGGAAAGCGTTCTGAAACATCTTGAAAGGGAAGTGACCTTTTTCACCTACGCGAAGGAGTGGTTCGGCGACGGCGGGCATCTGCGGAACATGTACCGCGACGAGAAGGTGTTCGATCACCACTTTCTGAACACGGTTAACGACAAATACGGTCTTGTTGAGAAGGTCGATACCAAAGCGGTCTTCTTCATGGATCTGGCGATGACGCTGATGAAGACGGCAGCCGGCAAAGCAGGCCCGACAGGCGTGATGCTGGGCACGATGATGGGCCATCTGTGGAGCCACACAAAATCGAATATGGGCGATCCGTCCGGCAAGATCAGCGCGGCGATTAAAGATCTGGGGCTCAAAGTTGACGCGGCCTTTATTGATGCGGTGTTGCGGCTCGAAGAGGTGCATGACGCGATCTGCAATGACTGGGGCAACCTTGAAGCCTTCTCTGTGCTGCGCGAGTCCGGAGATATCCGTTGGCCGAACAAGCTCGACGATATCCGCAGAGCGCATGCCCTGGGATTTCACTACGAAGCCTTCCGGGTCCTGATCTCGCTGAAGAGCAAGCTGGAATCAAAACACACCGCCTATTCAATCCAGCGCTGGGGGATAGTGTCGAATTCTGTCAAAACCAAAAAGGCGCGCGGCCGGAAGTTCGATACCAAAAGCTTCAAGCTGGGCTCGGCAAGCGCCAAACACTGCGGCGGTCACTACTACTCTCAGATATTCATCGGATCGCAATACTGCGATCTGGGGAGCGGCACACGCCCGCCGCGCTGGCACGACGCGATCATTGCCGAAAACGGTATTCCGAAAAAGATGTTCGGAACCGATACCGGTGACCAGCTCAATCCCGACCTGGGGATCTCTGATAAGCTGCTGGACGACGCAAAGTGGCGCAAAGATAATGCGTGGGTGTTCTCGAAAATCTGAACGGGCGGCCCGGCGTTGCGGCCCCGGACCAGCATGAAAAAGGGCCCCTCAGTTTCCTGAGAGGCCCTTGCAGTCATCCGCAGATGGCGTGGCTCAGAAGCCAAGACCTGCGTATTTGTTTTTGAACTTGGACACGCGGCCGCCGGTATCCATCAGACGCGACGAACCACCCGTCCACGCAGGGTGCACAGAAGGGTCGATGTCGAGCGACAGCTGGTCGCCCTCGGCGCCCCATGTGGATTTCATCTGCACGACGGTGCCATCGGTCATTTTGACGTCGATGATGTGATAGTCGGGATGTGTATCTGCTTTCATCGGTCCGGCCTTTACGCTTCAGCGCCCGAGCGGGGCTTGTAGTTGGAGTTTTCGGTGATCCGTGCGGATTTACCACGGCGCGAGCGCAGATAGTAAAGCTTGGCGCGACGCACGCGGCCACGGCGGACAACGGTGATATTGTCGATATTGGTGGAATGCAGGGGGAACACACGCTCCACGCCTTCACCAAAGGAAATCTTGCGAACTGTGAAGGAGCCGGCGATGCCTTTGCCGTTGTTGCGCGCGATGCACACACCTTCGTAGTTCTGCACGCGGGTGCGTGTACCTTCAGTCACTTTAAAACCAACGCGGACGGTGTCGCCGGCGCGGAAATCGGGGATCTCTTTCCCCAGAGCGGCGATTTGTTCCGCTTCAATCTCTGCAATCAGATCCATCTGATCGTCTCCTATCTGCTCGCGGTTGTTCCGCGAAGTTTTGCGCGTTTCAGAGCTCCGGGGTGTATCGGATGCGCCTTGGGCGTCCGCCGGGAGGATACAAACATCATTCCTTGGTTCATGTTTTGCCACAGCAAAACCCCCCGGAAGGCCTCGGGCGATTCCGGATTTGCGCGGTATAGGCGGGAATGCGGCCCGGATCAAGGGGTTTGCAGGCTGCGTATGCGGCCCCCGGGAGGCCTCCCGCGTTAAAGGTTTCCTTAAGACCCAGGGTATATGCCGGAAAGGCTTTTCCCTGCGGCCTGCGCAGGGCGGGGGCAAGGGGCTGTGAAACAGGTAGGGTCTATGCCGCGCAAGGGCGAAATTGCCGCTGAAGATATCTCGCCGGAACTTGAGGACCGTGGTCTTTTCCGGACCTACGGCGGACCCGTTGCAGTGGAGTTGATCCCGCAGCTTAACCGTTTGTCTGCCACCAATCTTATTGTACGCGGCTTTTTCGAGAAAGAGACTGAGATCGCCGTGGTGTTCGCCGGTCGCCGCGCACGCGAAACGGGACCGCTCGAGGCGCATCTGCGCTGGGTCGACGGCCGTGTGCGTCAGGCGGCGGTGGCGTCAAAACGCCCTGTGCCGCCGGTGGAGTTCATGCGCCTGCCGGTGCAGATCAAAGGCTCCTGGCGCAAGCAGTTTTTTCAGGATGACGAAGGCAACGAAACGCGCACCTATCAGCTTGTTGCGGGGCGCTGGGCATTTTCCGGTCAGGACGGAACGTTGCAGCAGTTCGGCGAGCCACCGGCCTGTGACATCAGCACCCGCAACCGGCCGAAATCCTACATCCTGCGCCCGCGGGAGATCGATGCGGTACAGGTGGGGCATGATCGTGACGAGGCGCCCGGATAGAAATCCGCTCTGCGCCGTTCGGGCGGTTCCGGGCCAGTGCTGGCACCGGCCCGGGCGCGCGCGCCCGGAGGCGTACAACTCAGAAGTCTGGCAGCACCGCGGGTTTCACTGCGGCTTTCGGGTATGACCGATGATGCGCTGTGCGGCGCACACCGTACATATGATCAGTTGCCGGCCGCAGTGCAGGTGAATGTCGTGCCGTCGGGATCCGCTTCGCGCCAGGTGGCCTCGTCGCCTTTAATCCAGAGGGACCGCCCGAAACTGCCGGCGTATCTGCTGCCGGAGCCGGTTGGCACCAGCGTGCCGGTGTCTACCGTGTCGCCCCGCTCAAATCTGACGGACGGCAGGCGGGTATCAAAGAACATCGTCACCAGTTCGTTTGCCGGCGAACCACAGGTCCAGAAGGTGGTGGCAACAGGCTCCTGCAAGATCCAGCGCGCTACCAGATCCCCTTCACGCATCAGATAGGCCGCCTCCACACAGGCGCGCGGGTCGTCGGCTTTCCAACACTCATTGCGGCCTTTGATCCAGCCGCGCTGTTCAGTCCTGAGACCATTCTGTGCGGCTTCCGCGCCGGCGTCGAGACCGCGTGTCGCATCCAGCGCGGCGCTGTAGCGAACGGCCAGAACCCGGTCGAGTGCCGCCAGATCCGCATCGGCACAGATCAGCTCTTCGACCGTGCCCGAGGCTTTGGCACAGTCAAATGACGGGGCCGCAAGGCCGGGGCCGGCCAGTGCGACACAGGTTAAAACGGGTATGATCCGGGACATTTCAGGCTCCTGCAGATGCGGTGCGACGGCCCGCTGCAGAGGCCATCTTACGACGAATGGTTGCGCCGCGTCCACAGATCCGGACGGCGGGTGCGGGTCAGCTCTTCAGCCCGTGCGCGGCGCCATTTTTCGATCTCGCCGTGGTTGCCGGACATCAGAACGGGCGGTATCTCTCTGCCTTCCCAGTTTGCCGGGCGCGTGTATTGAGGATGCTCCAGCAGTCCGGCTGCGTGGCTCTCGTCCACAGTGCTTTCGGCATTGCCCAGAACCCCGGGCAGCAGTCGCACAGTCGCATCCAGCATGGCCTGTGCGGCAAGTTCGCCCCCGGTCATAACAAAATCACCCAGCGACACTTCGGTGATCCCGTAGTGTTCCAGCACCCGCTCATCCACGCCTTCAAAGCGACCGCAAAGCATCGTGACCCCGTCCGCGCGCGCCAGATCCCGGGCCATCGCCTGGTCAAAGGGGCGCCCGCGCGGCGACATATAAAGCACGGGCCAGTGGCCGCGGGCATGGGCCTGTGCGGCCTCGATGGCCGGCCCCACCACATCTGCGCGCAACACCATACCGGCCCCGCCACCCGCAGGCGTGTCGTCGACGTTGCGGTGTTTGCCGATGCCGAAATCGCGCAGATCGTGTGTGTGCAGCTGCCAGCGGCCTTCGCTCAGAGCCTTGCCGGTGAGCGAGAGCCCGAGCACGCCGGGAAAAGCATCGGGAAAAAGTGTCACGATCCGCGCCTGCCAGACACCGGCGAGTTCCTCGTCGCCCTCCATCAGAGAGCGCGGTTTCAGCGTCGGTCGTATTGTCTTGCGGCCATGGCTGCGGGGGGCGTCGCTCATCTCAGAAGAGCCCGTCGGGCGGGTCGGCGATGATGCGTTTTGCGGCCAGATCCACCGTTGGCACGGCCGCCAGCGTAAAGGGCAGCAACACCGTTTCAGACGAGCCCGGCCGCTGCACTTCCAGCAGATCGCCGGCACCGTGATCAAGCACCTGTTTCACGGTGCCGAGCAGCGTGCCGCCGGTATCGAGAACCTCGAGCCCCATAAGATCGGTGTGGTAGTATTCATCGTCAGGCAGCGAAGGCAGCTGATCCCGGTCTGCGAAAAGCTGCACACCTTTGAGCGCGTCGGCCTCTTCTTTGCTGGTAACCTCGACGACCCGCGCCACGAAGCCGTTTTTCACCGTGCGCACAAGTGCGAGGTGAAAGGTGCGGCTTCCGTCTTCAGACGTCAGTGGCGAATAGCTTTCGAGATCTTCGGGCACGGCGCAGAAACTTTTGACGCGCAACTCGCCACGTACGCCGTACGCGCCGCCGATGGCACCGACACAGATTTTGTCACCGCTCATTCATCCACTCCGATGCACAAACCCTCAGACATGGCGCCGCCCCGATCAAGGCAGCGGTCCGATGAGCCGGCACGCTCGAAAAATATCCCCGCCAGAAAGGCGAAAAAGATCATCATCAGCGAACGGATCGGTCTGAACATGCGTTGTCCGGCTCAGGGAGTACGTACCGCCCCGGCCGATGCGGGGGCGGTACCTGTCTTGTGAGACACCTGTTGTCCCCGGGGGGACATAAGGTGCGCGGGGCTTACTCTTCTGCCGTGGCTTCTTCTGCTGCGGGCTCTTCGGCAGGAGCTTCTGCCGGGGCGGCTGCGGCTTCTGCTGCGGCTGCGGCCTTGTCAGCTTTCTCCTGAGCACGCTCCTGGGCTTTTTTGCCGGGCGTGCCCTTGTTGGGGTTGTTACGCTCGGTTTTCTCTGTCGCACCTGCAGCTTCCAGCATGCGGGCCACACGGTCTGTGGGCTGGGCACCCTGAGCGATCCAGTGCTGAACGCGCTCTACATCCATTTTGACTCGCTCTTCGCTGTCCTTGGGCAGCAGCGGATTATATGTGCCAAGCTTTTCGATAAAGCGGCCATCGCGCGGCATCCGGCTGTCGGCTGCAACGATACGGTAGAAGGGGCGTTTCTTGGAGCCGCCGCGGGCGAGACGAATTTTCATAGCCATGGT
>CBDUCB010000144.1:0-9123 GCA_965365545.1 uncultured Roseobacter sp.
GAGGTTGGCGATGACATCCTCGATGGCGCGCCTGCTGCGCGCTGCGTGCGCCCTTCTATACCGATTACGGCAGCAATATTTATCTCGGCGATGATGTTTTCTTTAACTACGGCTGTGTTCTGCTGGATGTCTGTGCGATCCGCATCGGCGACAAGACACAGATCGGACCGATGGTGCAGATCCTTACGGCGGATCACCCGCGTGATGCAGCAACCCGCGATGCCGGTCTTGAGTTTGGCCGTGCGATCACGATCGGGCGCAACGTCTGGATCGGCGGTGGCGCCATCATCCTGCCGGGTGTCAGCATCGGCGCTGACGCGGTGATCGGCGCCGGCGCCGTGGTGACACACGATGTGCCCGCCGGCATCACAGTTGCGGGAAATCCTGCGCGCCCGCTTGTAGCAAAGCCTGCAACTGATTAACTTGGTTTGAAAGGAGTTTTGTCATGTTTGGTATTCCCGGCAAACAAGCGGTCACCCTGACCCCCAAAGCCGCCGCACAGGTGGCAAAACTGATGCAGTCCGCAGGTCACGCCGGTCTGCGCATCGGCGTTAAAAAGGGTGGCTGTGCTGGTATGGAATACACCATGGAGTACGTCGAGGCGACGGACCCCAATGACGAGGTTGTCGAGCAGGACGGCGCGCGGGTGATGATCGCCCCAATGGCGCAGATGTTTCTTTTCGGCACGGAGATTGATTACGAGACGACGCTTCTCGAATCCGGTTTTAAATTCCGCAATCCCAATGTGACCGAAGCCTGCGGTTGCGGTGAATCCATCAAATTCGGCTGACCCTTCGGGTCATTTCTTCTGAAGATGAACGTAGGTTTCGGCAAACCGCGCCTGCAGATGGTCGCCTGCGCGCAATATCTGCCCCGACCCGATCGGGGCCACATTTGTATCCGAAGACGGGTTAAAAAAGAGCGGCACCGAAATGCGCTCGTGATCGCCGCCGACAACCCGGTGTGGCGTGGCGCGCACGACGCCGTTGCTCCATGTCTCCATCATCTCACCGAAATTGATGATAAAGGCGCCGGGGGCTGCACTGACCGGTAGCCAGCCGCCACCGCGCTTTCGCACTTCGAGCCCGGGTGAGCCATCGGTGGCCAGCAGTGTCAGGCATCCATAGTCTGTATGTGTGGCGATACCGAAGTCTTTCTCCGTGGCCCATGCCGGGCGCTCCGGATAATAATTGCCGCGCAGCAGCGCCATCGGCACGTCAAAATCGCCATCGAAATAATCACGCGGCGCGTCAATGGCCTGCGCCAGACCGCGCAGCACCCCCATCGCAACCTCACATGCATCGCTATAATACTGCCGGATAATCTCTCTGAAACCTTCCGGCGCCTGCGGCCAGCGATTGGGCGCATAAACGGCAAGGCCTGCGCGCGGATCATCAAAAGGCAGATCGAAACCACTGTCGAAAAACTGTTTGTAATCCGGGTTTGCGGCCGCATCCACCTGCTCTGAACCGGGCGCGCCCCAGCCGCGGTTCGCACCTGTGCGCGCCATATCAATGCGCGCCTTCTCTTCCGCCGGAAGCCGGAAGAACGCGCGGTACGTGTCAATCACCTCGTTTACCCGCGCCGCACTCAGTGCGGTGTTGTGCACCACGGCAAACCCGGTCTGTGTGGCTGCCACCCGCAGGTCGCTGATTGCAGTTCCGCCACCCGCGGTCAGCTCTGCGGCATCAATCATCGGTATCATGTCAGCACCCTTCCCGGCCCGTCTGAGCGCCCGGGCATGCCAGAAAGCACCGACCGCTGCAACCTTTGCGGTCTTTGGTCGGGGCTGACAAGGGACACAGCCCTTCAGCGTGCCCCGGGTTTTTAACGTCGCCCGGTCATGCCCTGTCGACACACCTGTCAGATATTGTGAGGTTCCGTGCGGTCCGTGCCATCACATCCCCTTGCCACGATCCTGTCTGACCGGCTTTAACGCTGACATGGACCTTCTCCGGCAATCCCCGCATGACCCTGCCTTTGTGCAGAACCCCTATGCCCTTTACGGCCGTATTCTCAGGGGCGATCCGGTGCGGTTCTGGGAAGATTTCGGAATGATGGCCGTTTTCGACGCGCGCACCATTCAGGCGTTGTTGCGTGACAAGCGTCTGGGCCGCGCCCTGCCGCCCGGGCAGAACCGCCCTGCCCCCGAACATCTGCGCGCCTTTGATGCCGTCGAGCGGCACTCGATGCTGGATCTTGAGCCGCCGCGCCACACAAGGCTGCGTGGTCTTGTGCTGCGTGCCTTTACCTCGCGCCGGATCAGGGGGCTGGAACCTGACATCCGCGAGATTTCAGCGGATCTGCTGGGCGCCTTGCCCGATGAGCCCTTTGATCTGATCCCGGCATTCTGTACCGGGCTGCCTGTGCGTATCATTGCCCGCCTGCTGGGTGTGCCCGAAGAGATGTCGCCGGACCTGCTCGCCTGGTCAAACCGGATGGTTGCCATGTACCAGGCGGGGCGAACGCGCGCCACCGAGGAGGCGGCCAGCAAAGCAGCGGCGGAATTCACTGCCTTTCTGTCCGCGCATATCGAAGAGCGACGCCATACGCCGGGCAACGATCTGATTACAGAACTGATCGCCGCGGAAGACGACGGTGCGAAGCTCTCGCGCGATGAGATGATTTCCACCTGCATCCTGCTGCTGAATGCCGGTCACGAAGCGACCGTGCACACCCTGGGAAACGCCGTGAAAACGCTGCTGGAACACAAGACACCCCCTGAGGCCCTGACAGACAGTCACATTGCGGCGACAGTCGAGGAAATCCTGCGCTACGACCCGCCGCTGCACATATTCACGCGCTACGCTTATGAAAATGTCAAGGTGGGTGATCACATCCTGCGCGCCGGCGATCAGGTTGCACTGGTTCTCGGCAGCGCCGGAAGAGACCCCGCTCAGGTGGACCGGCCTGATCTGTTTGACCCGTTCCGCGCGCCCCGCCCGCACGCGGCGTTCGGCGGTGGTCTGCATTTTTGCGTGGGTGCGCCGCTGGCACGTCTTGAGCTGCAGACGGGGCTCAACATGCTCTTTGAGACATATCCTCAGCTTTCCCTCGCCGCGCGACCGCACTACGGCGATACCTACCATTTCCACGACCTGTCCCGCCTCATGGTAAAACGCGGACCGCCTGCGGGCCTGTAACCCGGCCCGTGAAAGACCGCTGCGCGGGCAGCATGAATAACCGAATGCGGCGCAGCCGCTCCGGCGGATCAGGTGCCCAATGGCAGCATTGTGGTGGATTTGATCTCTTCCATCGACAAAAGCGCTGTTACGTTATGCACCTTCACCTCTGAGATCAGCGCCTGGTAAAACACGTCATAGGCGCGCGCATTCTTAACCCGGACTTTCAGGATATAGTCGATATCTCCTGCCAGCCGGTGCGCCTCCTGAACCTCCGGCCTGTCCCGCAACGCCTGAAGGAACCGCGCCTGCCAGTCTGCATCATGCTCTGATGTCCGGATCAGTACAAAGAAGCAGGCCTCGAAACCGAGCGCCTCAGCGTCCAGTACCACAGTCTGCGGCCCCATGATCCCCGCCTCGCGCATCTTCCGGATCCGATTCCAGACAGGGGTCTTGGAAGAGCCCACGCGTGTTGCAATTTCATCCAGTGACTGACTGGCATCGCGCTGCAGCTCTCCGAGGATTTTCCGGTCTGTTTCATCAATGCGGACCGCCATTCTGCCTTCTCCCGTCAACCAGAACAAATGTTTTCCCTGCCCTCATATTCGGAACAAACATCCTTATCAACCCGCCCCCATAGCAAATAACCGGGAATTATTCCTATATTGGGCTCAGAAAAGCGAAACGGATGACACCATGGATCACTTTCCGATATTCCTGCGCGTACAGGGCCGGCGCATTGTTCTCTCAGGCGGTGGCGAGGCGGCTCTGGCAAAACTGCGCCTTTTGCTGAAATCCACCGGACATATCACCGTTTTCAGCGCAGCGCCGTGCGCAGAGATCGAAAACTGGGCGGCTGACGGGAGGCTGCGTCTGGTACGGCGCGCTATGGCGCCCGGCGACACACTCTGTGCTGCCCTGTTTTATGCGGCGGACGAAGATGACGCGGAAGACGCACGCACGGCTGCCATTGCGCGCGCCGACGGTGCTCTTGTCAACGTCGTCGATAATCTTGAGGACAGCGCCTTTATCACCCCTGCCATTGTCGACCGCGACCCGGTGACCATCGCCATCGGCACCGAAGGCGCGGCACCGGTTCTGGCCCGCGCGATCAAGGCGGATCTGGAAGCGCGCCTGCCCGCAGCGCTCGGGCCCCTAGCCCGGATCGGCAAATCTTTCCGCAAGGCCGCAAACGCGCTGCCCTTCGGGCGTGCGCGCCGGGATTTCTGGCGCGAATACTATTTTGGCACCGGCCCGGCGGATATTGCAGGCGGTGAGGATAAGGTGCGCACAGGGCTCGACAGTCTGCTGACAAGCCACCTTCAGCGCCGCGCCCGTGACGGCCGCATCCATTTCGTAGGTGCGGGTCCGGGCGAACCCGAGCTGCTCACACTGAAGGCCCGCCGCGTGCTCGATGAGGCCGACGTCGTGATCTATGACCGGCTGATCAGCCAGCCGGTGCTGGAACTTGCCCGGCGCGAAGCCATTATGATCGACGCCGGCAAAGAGGGTTTCGGCCCGTCGATGAAGCAGGAAGACATCAACGCGCTGATCGTGGAGCATGGCGCATCAGGCGCGCAGGTCGTGCGCCTTAAATCGGGTGATGCCACGGTCTTTGGCCGGCTTGATGAAGAGATTGACGCCGCTGATGCGGAAGGTATTGCCTGGAGCATTGTGCCCGGGATCACATCGGCCTCTGCCGCCGTTGCCGAAATCGGGCAGAGCCTGACGAAACGCGGCCGCAATTCCTCTGTGCGCTTTCTGACCGGACACGACATGAAGGGCTTTGCCGATCATGACTGGGCGACGCTCGCGCGCCCCGGTGAGGTGGCCGCAATCTATATGGGCAAGAAATCCGCGCGCTTTATCCAGGGGCGGCTGATTATGCATGGTGCTGACCGTCACACCCCCGTCACCGTCATCGAGAACGCTTCGCGGCCTGAACAGCGGATCCTTGAGACGACCCTTGATGCGCTCCCCGCGGCCCTTTCCGCTGCCGAAATGTCCGGCCCCGCGCTCACCTTTTACGGACTGGCCCCGCGCGCTGCCGCAGCAGCTCAGCGCCGGATTCTGCCTGCATTTACCGATCATCTCACACCGGCACAGGAGGCCTTGTGATGCCCCGCACCTTTTCCCCCAAAGTTGTAACCGCCAATGACCTGCTCAAAGGCGATGTCATCTATCAGACCGCCACCGGATGGACCCGCGCGCTGTCCGAGGCCGAAGTGCTGACCGACGAGGCCGACGCGGATCTGCGCCTCATCGAGGCCAGCCAGCAAACCGGCCGCGTGGTCGGTGTATATCTGGCGGATGTAACGCTGGTCGATGGCAGACCAGAGCCCGATCACTTCCGCGAAGACTTCCGGGCCCGTGGCCCCTCAAATTACGCCCACGGCAAACAGGAGGCCGGAACACATGTATAACTATACCGATTTCGACGCCGCATTTGTGGCCGAACGCAACCGGCAGTTTCGCGGCCAGGTCGAACGCCGCCTCGACGGCTCACTGACCGAGGATGAGTTCAAGCCGCTGCGGCTGATGAACGGCCTTTATCTGCAGCTGCACGCCTATATGCTGCGCGTGGCCATACCCTACGGCACCCTGAACAGCCGTCAGATGCACAAACTCGCCGATATCGCTGACCGGTGGGACAAGGGCTATGGCCACTTCACCACGCGTCAGAACATCCAGTTCAACTGGCCCGAGCTGCGCGACGTGCCCGATATGCTCGACGCGCTGGCAGAGGTGGACATGCATGCCATTCAGACCTCCGGCAACACGATCCGCAATGTGACGGCCGATCATTTCGCCGGTGCTGCCGCCGACGAGATTGCCGATCCGCGCCCTGTCGCCGAGCTCATCCGCCAGTGGTCCACCGACCACCCGGAGTTTCAGTTCCTGCCGCGTAAATTCAAGGTCGCCGTGACCGGCAGTCCCAATGATCGCGCGGTCACCAAAGCCCATGACATCGGGCTGCGCATGCTGGAGCGAAACGGCGAACAGGGATTTGAGGTCGTCGTGGGTGGTGGTCTGGGTCGCACACCGATGATCGGTAAAGTGCTGCGCGATTTTCTGCCGCGTGCAGACCTGCTTCCTTATCTGGAGGCCATCGTGAGCGTCTATAACCTGCTGGGACGGCGGGATAATAAATATAAAGCGCGGATCAAGATCACCGTGCATGAGAACGGCCTGGAAGACTTCGGCGCCCGCGTCGAGGACCGCTTTGCGCAGATCCGGGAGCAGTTCACCGGCGTCGATCAGCAGATGCTGGCCGGTATTGAGTCCGATTTCGCCCTGCCCGACTTCCGCGAGGCATCCGAAGCCGGTTATCTGGATGCGCGACAGCACTATCCGGCGTTCCGCAGCTGGGCCGACACAAATCTGGCCCCCCATCGCATACCGGGCTATGCCATCGTCACCATCAGCCTCAAGGCGCACGGTGCCACGCCAGGTGACGCCACTTCTGCGCAGATGCGCCTGATGGCGGATCTCGCGAAACGCTACGGCCATGATGAGTTGCGCATCAGCCATGAACAGAACGTCATCCTGCCCCATGTGCATAAAGACGATCTGGCGTCGGTCTATTCCGCGCTGCGCGCCGCAGGTCTGGGCACGGCCAATATCGGACTGATCTCGGATATCATCGCCTGCCCGGGCATGGATTACTGTGCGCTGGCCACGGCGCGCTCAATTCCGGTGGCACAGGAAATCGCAACCCGCTTTGATGAACTGAAGCTTGAGCATGACGTGGGCCCGCTTAAAATCAAAATCTCGGGCTGCATCAACGCCTGCGGGCATCACCATGTTGGCCATATCGGTATTCTCGGCCTCGATCGTGCGGGTGTGGAAAACTACCAGATCACCCTGGGCGGCGATCACACGCAGAGCGCCCATATCGGCGAGCGCGCGGGTCCTGGCTTTTCGGCAGAGGAGATTGTCCCGGCCATCGAACGTCTGGTGCTGGCCTATCTTGATCTGCGCACAGAGCCTTCGGAAACATTTCTGCAAACCTATCGCCGGCTGGGGCTCGCGCCCTTCAAAGCGGCGCTTTATCCGGAGGCGCAGGCTGATGCCGCTTGACCAGCCGCAGGAAGTGCCAGCGGAGATCGCTTCGACAGAGGTATCCGCAGGCCTGCACGGTCTCACGCATGAGCTGAATGCAAAACTCAGCCACCGTGCCGCCAGCGACGTGATTGAAACGGCGCTTGAGGTGATCAGCCCGCTGCGGCTGGTCTCCAGCTTCGGTGCCGAATCGGTGGCCCTGCTGCATCTCGCGGCAATGGTCGACCGCGATATCCCGGTGATTTTCATCGACACCGAACTGCTCTTTACAGAGACGCTGGTGTATCAGCAGGAACTGGCCGAACGACTGGGACTGCGCAACCTGCGTATCATACGCAACGCCGGTATCGCGGCACGTGATCCGCAGAACCTGCTGCACAAAACCAACCCCGACGCCTGCTGTGCGCTGCGCAAAACCGCACCCCTGCAGGAAGCGCTCAGTGGCAGCAATGGCTGGATCACCGGGCGCAAGCGGTTTCAGTCGCAAGAGCGCGCGGCCCTGCCCTTTTTCGAAGTCGAACCGGAAACCTTCCGGATCAAGGTCAACCCGCTCGCACACTGGACGCGCGACAACGTCGAGGAATACATCACCGAAAACCGCTTGCCCCGGCATCCGCTGGTGGCGCGTGGCTATCCGTCCATCGGCTGCGCGCCCTGCACCTCTCCGGTCAGAGCCGGCGAAGATCTGCGCGCAGGCCGTTGGCGCAATACATCCAAAGAGGAATGCGGGATTCATTTTGCCGGAGGCAGAATGATCCGTCAGGGAGCAGACACATGACTATTATCGTCACCGACACCGGCTTTGCCGAAGACACCTGGACTGCCGGGTTTACCGCACCGGGAGCGGCCAATGATGCGGATGCACTCGACATCCCGTCCGATGCCGATCCTGCGGAAATTCCGCTCTGTGCCGGCCTGCGCATGATCCGTATAGGCTTTCCGTCCTCTGCCGATGGCCGTGGTTTCACCATCGCCCGCGTCCTGCGCCTGCGCGGCTATAAGGGTCGGTTGCGTGCCCGGGGACACGTTCTGGCGGATCAGTATGCGATGGCGCGCCGCGCAGGCTTTGACGAGGTTGAAATCTCTGATGATCTTGCAGCCCGGCAACCTGAAAACCAGTGGATGGCACGTGCCGGCTGGCAGACCCATGATTACCAGGCCCGCCTGCGCGGCTGATCGCCACCTTCCCTCCGGCAAAACAACTTCCTAAAAAGGGCGCGCGGGTGTACTCCTGCGCTGACATAATTATGACCGAGCAAAGACCTGTGACCAACGCCACCGCCGTAAAAGTTCCAACCCTGCCTGACGCCCAGACCGTTACATCCGTTCAGCACTGGACCGACCGGCTGTTTTCTTTCCGCGTGACCAGGCCTGCCTCGCTGCGGTTCCGCTCCGGCGAATTCGTGATGATCGGACTGATGGGCGATCCCGATCCTGCGACCGGGCGTCAGAAGCCGTTGCTGCGCGCTTACTCCATCGCCTCGCCCTCCTGGGACGACGAACTGGAGTTTTATTCCATCAAGGTACAGGACGGCCCGCTGACCTCGAAACTTCAGCACATTGAACCCGGTGACGAGATCATCCTGCGCCCCAAACCGGTCGGAACGCTCGTGCATGACGCGTTGCTGCCCGGCAAACGTCTGTGGTTTTTCGCGACCGGCACCGGGTTTGCCCCCTTTGCCTCGCTGCTGCGCGATCCGCAGACCTATGAGGATTACGATCAGGTCATCGTGACCCACACCTGCCGCGATGTGGCCGAACTGAACTATGGCAGCACACTCATCGAAAACCTGCATGAAGATGAGATGATGCAGGAACTGCTCGGCGCTGAAAATCTCGCCAAGCTCACGTATTATCCGACGACAACGCGTGAAGAGAGCCCGAAAATGGGACGCATCACCACGCTGCTGGAAAACGGCACCGTGTTCCGTGATCTGGG
>CBDUCB010000145.1:0-8979 GCA_965365545.1 uncultured Roseobacter sp.
ATCACCGGCGGCGGCTCGGGCATCGGCGCGGATCTGACCGACGGCTTTCTGGGCCAGGGCGCGAATGTCGCTTTCATCGGGCGCTCTGATGCCAGTGATTTCGTCGACGCGATGGCAGAGAAGCACGGGCATGCGCCGCTTTTTCTGCAGGGCGATATCACCGATACTGACCGGCTGCGCGCCACTGTTGCAGAGGCCGCAGAGGCGCATGGCCCGGTGCAGGTGCTGGTCTCGAACGCCGCGAATGACAAACGACACAACTGGCTGGAACTGACGCCTGAGGAATGGGACGACCTGCTTGCTGTAAACCTCAAAGCGTATCTTTTTGCAGCGCAGGCCGTGGCACCGGGTATGATCACCGCCGGCGCGGGATCGATAATCAACTTCAGCTCCATAAGCTATATGATGGGCAACGCAGGCTATCCGGCCTATACGGCTGCGAATGGTGGTATCACCGCGATGACCCGCAGTCTTGCGCGCGAACTGGGGCCTGACGGCATCCGGGTGAACGCGCTGGCCCCGGGCTGGGTGCTCACTGAAAAACAGCTCGAAAAATGGGCAACGCCGGAAGGTCTCGCCGCCCATCTCGACCGTCAGTGCCTGAAAACCCATCTGGAACCGCGCGATATTGTGGATGCGGTGCTTTTCATGGCATCTGCAACCAGCCGCATGATGACCGGGCAGTGCATGGTCGTGGATGGCGGCGTCGTGACAACCGGATAAGAGAGCCATGAGCGCGTCTGTTTCACCCGACTGGATTGCCGTTGACTGGGGCACCACGAACCTGCGGGCCTTTGCCATGCAGGGGGCAGCGGTCGTGGATCAGGCGCAGTCGGATCAGGGCATGGGCGCGCTGTCCACAGACGGGTTTGAGCCGGCACTGCGCGCCCTGATCAGCCCGTGGATTGCCGCAGGCAACCTGCCCGTGATCGCCTGTGGCATGGTCGGGTCGCGCCAGGGCTGGGTCGAGGCCGCCTATCGTGCCGTGCCCTGCACGCCGCTTGATACGGTCCTGACCCGCGCCCCGGCGTCAGACGGGCTTGAGGTACATGTGGTCTCCGGGCTCTCGCAGGCCGCACCGCCGGATGTGATGCGCGGAGAAGAAACGCAGATTGCGGGTTTTCTGCAGCTCAATCCGGGCTGGGACGGCGTGATCTGTCTGCCCGGGACGCATACCAAATGGGCGCATCTGAGCGCCGGCGAAGTGGTAAGCTTTCAGACCGTGATGACCGGTGAGATTTTCGCTCTGCTCGGGAAATCTTCGGTGCTGCGCCACTCGCTCGATCCGGACGGCTGGCACGAAGGGGCCTTTGCGGAGGCGGTTGGTGACGCGATGGCGCATCCGGAGCGGCTGGCGGCACGGCTTTTTGGTCTCCGGGCGGGCCAGCTTTTGCAGAGCACAGACGGTGCCGTTGCGCGCGCGCGGCTCTCAGGCCTGCTGATCGGGTGCGAACTGGCCGCTACCAAGGCATACTGGCTGGGCCAGAACCTTGCCATCCTAGGCACCGGCGCTCAGGCCCGCGCCTATCGGGATGCGCTCGCCCTGCAGGGCGCAAACGCACTTCTTGCCAATACGGACCGCGCGACGCTGGCCGGGCTGACCGCAGCCCGCAGATTACTGAGAGAGGCCACATGACACTTCCCCTCATTGCCATCCTGCGCGGGATCACCCCCGCCGAAGCACCCGACATCTGTGCGGCTCTGATCGACGCCGGCATAACCACCATAGAGGTGCCGCTGAACTCCCCGGACGCAGCACAAAGCATCGCGGCACTTGCACGGCTTTATGGCGACCGTGCGCTGATCGGGGCCGGCACGGTGCTGAGCACCGCCGAGGTGCAGACGGTCGCCGGGTCGGGCGGCAGGCTGATTGTATCGCCAAACTGTGACCCGGAGGTTATCACGGCGACAAAAGCGCTTGGCATGCAGAGCTGGCCCGGCGTCTTTACCCCGACCGAAGCCTTTGCCGCGCTCAAAGCCGGTGCCGACGGGCTCAAGCTCTTTCCTGGTGCTATGGCCGGTCCGTCCGGGCTGCAGGCAATACGGGCCGTCCTGCCTCCCGGCACCAAAGTTTATGCTGTGGGTGGCGCGGGTCCGGAGAACTTCCCGGAATGGATCGCGGGAAGTGCTGATGGCTTCGGCATCGGCTCGGCCCTTTATAAACCGGGGATGTCAGCTGATGATGTGGCCGCGCGCGCCAAAGACATCGTTGCGGCCTGCACCGCCGCTCTGACATGAGCACCGGAATGCCGTTGGCGCACGGGTCTGTTGCCGGAACCGGGTCGGTCGAAACTGACGATACATCTCTGAAGCAACACATCAGGAGTGAGGGCTATACTACTGATCCTGATATCTTTTTAATTGATCTTTCCGCAGGAGAAAAAAGCGGTCCGGCACCTGCGCGCGGACCCCGCGCAGGCGTAACGACTGACGCCCGCCGGATCCTTTCCAGACAGTGCACAGTTCCGGAGCCGACATTATGAAACAGTCTCTGGGCGTCTGTTATTACCCCGAACACTGGCCGCGCAGCATGTGGGAGAAGGATGCGGCGAACATGGTTGAAGCCGGGCTGTCATGGGTCCGCATCGGCGAGTTTGCATGGAGCCGGATTGAACCGCAGCCCGGCAGCTTTGACTTTGCCTGGCTGGATGATGCAATCGCGGTGCTTTCCGACGCAGGGCTCAGGATCGTACTGGGCACGCCCACCTGTACGCCCCCGGCCTGGATGACCGATAAATTCCCCGATATGTTCGCCCATGACGCGCAGGGGCACATACGTGGTTTCGGCTCACGACGCCATTATTGTTTCAGCCATGCGGGCTACCGCGCCGAGGCCGGGCGGATCGCGGAAATTCTCGGGGACAGGTACGGGCGTGACCCGCGCATTCACGCCTGGCAGATTGATAACGAATATGGCTGTCACGACACGGTGCTCTCGTGGTCTGCTGCGGCGCAGGATGCTTTCCGCGAATGGCTGGCCGCGAAATACGGCGACACTGAAACGCTGAATATCGCATGGGGCAACGTCTTCTGGTCGATGGAGTACAGCAGCTTTGATCAGATCGGCCTGCCCAATCTGACGGTGACCCAGCCCAATCCGTCCCATGAACTGGCTTTCCGCCGGTTCAGTTCTGATCAGGTCGTGCGCTGGCACGAGGTTCAGGTCGCAGCGTTGCGGGCACGTACGGATGCGCCGCTCATTCACAACTATATGGGCCGGGTGCTGGATTTCGACCATTTCGACGTCGGCCGCTCAATCGATGTCGCCAGCTGGGACAGCTACCCGATCGGGTTCCTGTCGGACCGGCTCGATGCGTCGCCTGCGCGCCGCGCGCAGTATCTGCAGCAGGGCGACCCGGACATGCAGGCCTTTCACCATGACCTTTATCGCGCTGTGGGACGCGACGGGCGCTGGTGGGTCATGGAGCAACAACCAGGCCCTGTGAACTGGGCACCTTACAATCCCGCACCCCTGCCCGGCATGGTGCGGCTCTGGACCTGGGAGGCGCTGGCTCATGGTGCCGAAGTGGTCAGTTATTTCCGCTGGCGGCAGGCGCCTTTTGCCCAGGAGCAGATGCACGCAGGCCTGCGACGGCCCGATGACGTACCTGCTCCGGGGCTCGCCGAAGCCTTAAGGGTAGCGGCAGAACTCAGTGAAATGCCTTTGGTTGAACAGGTTCAGGCACCGGTCGCGCTGATCTTTGATTACCCTTCGGAATGGGCCTGGGCGACGCTGCCTCAGGGCGCTGATTTCAGTTACTTCCGGCTGGTGCTGGATTGCTACCGCGCGCTGCGGCGGTCGGGGCTTTCGGTTGATATTCTGCCTTCCTCCGCGACGGATTTCGACGGCTACCGGCTTATTCTGGCGCCAGGTATCGCTTCTGTGCCGGATTCGCTTCTCCGTGCGGTCGGGGACAGATCCGTTATTTTCGGACCACGAACGAATGCGGTGACCCCGGAACTTACGATCCCGGACCCGATGGGACCTGCCGTGCCGGGGCTTGACGTTACAGTCACGCGTGTCGAGAGCCTGCCACCCGGCACCCGGCGCGCCGTTGAAGGCGGTGGTGCTGTGCACCGATGGATGGAGACCCTCGAAGGGTCAGCCACCGCTGTAATCAGCGATATGCAGGGAGCGCCGGTACTGGTTGCCGACGGAACAGCCTGTTATCTCGGCGGCTGGCCGGATCCGGACCTGTGGAAGCGCATCATCGCCGCGGTCGCACCGAAGGCCGGGATTAATGTCTCAGACCTGCCTCCGGGTCTCCGGATCAGGGATACAAAAACCTTAAAATTCGCATTCAACTACGGATCAGAAGATATTGAATACAATGGTGAAAAAGTTCCAGCGGCAGGTGTCGCATGGTGGCCGCGTCAGGCCATTGATCCTGCGTAGGCAAGACAGCCGACCAGAGCTGCTTCATCGCGGGTAATCAGCGAAACACGCACCTGCGCCATCGTCTGTTTGACCGTCGGCTGTTCGCCGAGCGCCTGAATAAATACGTCGCGTGCAGGGCTGGCCAGCAAACCGCGCGCCACCGAACCCGCAAGAAAAATCCCGCCGGTTGGCATGTAGAGAAGCCGCAGATCCTGCACAAAGGCACCAAGCATGCGTGCGTAGACTTCGGTGGAGGCCAGCGCATCGCTGTCCCCTTCGCCCGCCGCGGCCATGACATCGCGCGCGTCTCGTACCGGGCCGCCGGTTGCAGCGGCATGGAGCTCAGACAGCCCCGGCCCGCGCACTGCATCTTCGGCACAACGCACCCAGGGCGCCACACCTCCGATATAGGCCTGCATGATCTCCGCCACGCGGGTCGGCAGGCTGCTCAGACCGGCCTCGGCCCTGAGACAAAAGGTCTGCCCCCCCGATTGCAGAACCGGACTTACGTTAAAACCGGTGCCAGCACCGATGACGAGACGCTGCTCGGATGCGACCACGGGCCCGTCAAGCACAAGGCTCGTGTCATCCTCGCTCAGCGCATCAAGAGCGTACCCCAGTGCACTGAGATCATTCAGTAAATAAACCGGCTTTCCACCGTATGAATTGCCAAGTTCCGCAGCATTAAAACTCCAGCCGCGATTGGTCAGACGCGCTGCTCCACCGCTCACCGGGCCGGCTACAGCAACGCTCAGCCCTTCAACGCCCGTGACGCCTGCGCGTTCAAGATAACTGTGTAAGGCACTGTCAAAACTGTCGAAATCGTCATTCTGATAGCGTTTGATCCGCGCACCGTCAATAACGCCGTCCTGCGCTGCGGCAAAACGGACATTTGTGCCCCCGACATCGGCCAGAATAAGTGTCATATTCTTCCGTCCTCAGACAAACCGGCTGACGTAATTTTCGAGAATTTCCTGACGGCCCGACCGCGGTTGCGGGTCGATACCGCCCTTCTCGACCTCGGCGGCAATCTCACCGAGCGTCGCGGTGGTGGCCCAGGTCTGAGCAGGCTCACTGTCCCATCCCGCGTAGCGGTCCGCGCGGGCCGCTTCAAGCCCGCCGTCTTCCAGCATCGCAGCGGCCGCCTTAAAGCCGCGCGCACAGACATCCATCGCACCGGCGTGCGCCGCAACCAGATCGTTCGGATCAAGGCTCTGACGGCGCAGTTTGGCATCGAAGTTCGTGCCACCCGTGCTGAACCCGCCGGCTTTGAGCACCTCGTAATAGGCAAGTGCTGTCTCGGGCACATTGTTGGGAAACTGATCGGTATCCCAGCCCGACTGGTAGTCATTGCGGTTCATATCGATAGAGCCGAAAATCCCCAGGGCGGCCGCCGTGGCCAGTTCATGCTCAAAGCTGTGGCCGGCAAGAATCGCATGCCCCTGCTCGATATTCACCTGCACCTCGTCTTCCAGACCGAAGTCCTTGAGGAAACTGTAAACGGTGGCCACATCATAATCATACTGGTGCTTGGTCGGTTCTTGCGGTTTCGGCTCAATAAGGATGGCGCCTTTGAAACCGATGCTGTGCTTGTAATCGACGACCATCTGCAGAAACCGGCCGGCCTGTGCGCGTTCACGCGCGAGATCAGTGTTCAGCAGCGTCTCATAGCCCTCGCGCCCTCCCCAGAGCACATAGTTCTCGCCGCCCAGCTTGTGGGTCGCATCGAGGCAGTTCTTCACAGTCGCGGCGGACCAGGCAAAAACCTCCGGGTCGGGGTTTGTCGCCGCACCGGCCATAAACCGGCGATGCGAAAACAGATTGGCTGTGCCCCAGAGCAGCTTTGTGCCCTGTGCCTCCATTTTTTCGCCGATATAGTCGATGATCTCTTCGAAATTGCGTTTACTCTGCGCAAAACTGTCGCCTTCGGGGCGGATATCGGCATCGTGCCAGCAGAAATAGGGCTGCCCCAGCAGCGCGAACATCTCAAAGGCCACATCAGTCTTCAGACGCGCCAGATCCATTGTGTCGCCGAACCAGGGGCGCTCAAAGGTCTGACCGCCAAAGGGGTCGCCACCGGGCCAGGCAAAGCTGTGCCACCAGGCAACCGCAAATCGCAGGTGGTCTTCCATGCGTTTGCCCGCGACCACCTCGTCAGGGTCGTAGTGGCGATAAGCCAGCGTGTCGGGCCCGGCATCAGGCGCAAAACGAACGGGGTCGATGCCTTTGAAAAAGTCAGTCATAGGGCCTCCTTGAGGGCGGAACAGACAGCGCGGTATCGGGCATGTGCGTCAGAAAACGCAGCCTGCAGTGATGTATCAGGATCAATCCGGCGGTCGACGGGCGGCGGTGTGGCGATCTCGGCACCGGCACCCGTGGCAGCCATCTGCCCCAGACGTGCGGCACCGAAAGCGCCGCCAAAATCGCCCGCTGCGGGCACGTCGACGGGCAGGTCCAGCACAGTGGCCAGCATCTGCAGCCAGTGGTCTGACCGGCTGCCACCGCCCACAGCCACAAGGCTGTCGATCTGCGTGCCGGTACTGCGCAACGCGGCATAACAATCGGCGAGGGCAAAGCTGATGCCTTCCAGAACCGCTCGGGTACCGGCGCTGCGGTCGGTGGCGTGACCGAGGCCCGTGAAAGCGCCCCGGGCAGCAGGATCGTTATGCGGCGTGCGCTCGCCCCCGAGAAAGGGCAGGAAAACCGTCTCAGAGGGTGCCTGAAGGGCACCAAGACCGGCTGTGAGGGTCTGCGCATCCGATTGCACAAGGCCTGCATACCAGTTCAGCGCATCGGTGCAGGCCAGGATCACCCCCATCTGGTGCCAGGAACGAGGCAGCGCATGGCAAAAGGTGTGCACAGCACTTGGTGCATCCGGCCTGTAGGCGTCGCTGGCAGCAAAGAGCACCCCGGAGGTGCCCAGAGACAGGAACGCCTGCCCGGGGTTCACAACACCCATGCCCACGGCAGAGGCGGCATTATCGCCTGCTCCGCCCGCAACGACAACGCCCGGGGCCAGGCCCCAGCGTTTTGCAAGCCCGGGCCGCAGTTCGCCTGACACATCCGATCCCTCGACAAGACGTGGCATATGCGCCCGGCTGAGCCCGCTTTCAGCCAGAAGCCGGTCCGACCAGTCGCGTGCGCCGGTATCCAGCCAGGAGGTGCCCGCAGCATCCGACATCTCCGAGACTGCCTCACCAGTCAGCCAGAAGCGCAGGTAATCCTTTGGCAGCAGAACTTTGTCACAGCGCGCAAAGGTCTCAGGCTCATGGGCGCGGACCCAGGCAACCTTGGGCGCGGTGAAGCCTGCAAAGACGATATTGCCGGAGATCTCCCGCCAGACCGGGTCCGCATCCATCTGTGCGGCCTCAGCATACGCGCGCGTATCGTTCCAGAGCATACAGGGACGCAGCACATCGCCGGCTTTGTCGATCAGCGTCGCGCCATGCATCTGACCGCTGAGCCCGATGCCGCGCACGGCGACAAGATCCTGCGCGGCCCCCAGTTCAGCCATTACCGCTTCGGCGGCCTGCAGCCAGTCTGCGGGGTTCTGTTCCGACCAGCCGGGGGCCGGACGCTGCACGGACAGGGGCGCCGTCGCCTCAGCCAGAATGGCCTGACTGTCGTCTGTCAGGACGCCCTTGAGCCCTGAAGTGCCGAGATCAAGACCAATATACATGCGCTCAGGCGGCCTTCTCCGGTTTCTTGCCCATGATGATCATCGACAGGATATCGTCTTCTGTGACGTCGCCCACGCGTTCCGTGCCGATCAACTGGCCGTTTTTCATTACCGACACACGGTCACAGAGTTCCAGCATTTCGCGGGTATCGTGGCTGATCAGAAAGATGCCGAGACCCTGTTTTTTCAGCTCTTGAATCAGTTCGGCCACCATCTGGGTTTCATGCACCCCGAGTGCGGCGGTGGGCTCGTCCATGATCAGGATTTTCGCGTTGAAATAGACCGCGCGGGCAATCGCCACGGACTGCCGCTGCCCCCCGGAGAGAGCAGAGACCGGCTCTTTGAGCTTGCGGAAATTGGGGTTGAGCCGCGCCATAATCCGCGCGGTCTCACTCTCCATTTTGGCGTCATCGACAAAGCCCGCCGCGGAGACCAGTTCACGCCCCAGAAAGAGGTTAGACGCCGCATCCAGATTATCGGCCAGTGCCAGCGTCTGATAGATTGTCTCGATGTTATAGTCGCGCGCATCCCGCGGGCTCTGAATGTCGGCTTTTTCTCCGTTGATCCAGATCTCTCCGCTGTCTTTCTGATAGGCGCCTGAGAGGATCTTGATCAGCGTTGATTTACCGGCACCGTTATGGCCCAGCAGCCCGACAACCTCGCCGGGATAGAGATCGAGGCTGACATGATCAACAGCGCGGATCCCCCCGAAAGAGATCGAGATATCTTTGAGCTGCACAAGCGGGGTCTGAGTTTGGTCTGCCATTGTCTGTCCCCTTACTTCGAGTTGCGGCGGTAAAGAATGTCGAGATACACGGCCAGCACGAGGACCGAGCCCACGACAACCTGCTGGATGGCTGCGTCAAAGCCGATGAGCACCATGCCGGTCTGCAGCGATTGCATGACCAGCGCGCCCAGGACC
>CBDUCB010000146.1:0-8910 GCA_965365545.1 uncultured Roseobacter sp.
CCACCGCCTATGTGCTGCCTCTGGGCGGCACGGGCCAGGAGGAGGTGCTCCGCCTGCTGTCACGCAACAAAGGTGAGTTGCGCAGGCTGGTATCAAAAAAGCTGGCACTGAAGTTTGCGCCCGATCTGAGGTTTCAGCTCGACAAGACCTTTGACCAGATGGACGAGACCCGCCGCATGCTGCAGCAGGACACCGTCCTGCGAGACACCAGCGGAGAAGGTGACGCCTGATGCGCGGCGTGGCAGGGGCCCTGGTTGTCTGCCTGACCCTGATGGCCACTTCCGCAGGTGCTGTTGAGTGCCGCACAGATGCTTTTCTGGGAGAAACCTACACCATCTGCGAGGCCGACGCGCGCAAAGATGATATCCGGCTCTTTCTGGAAGACGACAGCGGCGAGATTTACGGCCAGTTTTACACCATCGACGCGGCCCTTGAACCGCAGGGGCTTGAGCTTGCCTTTGCGATGAATGCCGGCATGTATCACGATGACCGCGCGCCTGTCGGCCACTATGTCGAAGACGGACAGGAGAAAATGCGCATCATCACCAGCGCCGGCCCGGGTAATTTCGGTCTGCTGCCAAACGGCGTTTTCTGCGTGCGACCCGGACGCGCGGATGTGATCGAAACAAACAGATTCCTCGCTGAAGACCCGTCCTGCCGGGATGCGACGCAATCCGGGCCGATGCTCGTGATCGACGGCGCGCTGCATCCGCGCTTTTTGAAAGACGGCACGTCAAAATACATTCGTAACGGGGTCGGCACCTCTGCAGACGGCGAGCGGGTCATCTTTGCTATTTCCGGTGCGCCGGTGAACTTTCACACTTTTGGCCTGCTCTTTCGCGATCACCTGCAACTGCCCCAGGCTCTCTATTTCGATGGCAGGATATCACGGCTTTATGCGCCTGATCTCGGACGCAGTGATCTGGGCTTTCGCCTTGGCCCGATTGTCGGCATCACCCGACCCGCCCGATAGACCGCCGCGATTCCTGTTTCCACCGCGCTGTTGTGCCTGTAAGGAGCGCGGCGACGTTCAGACACGAGGGTACCATGGGACGCAGACGCAAAGGCCGCGATATTTCAGGCTGGCTGGTGGTGGATAAACCGGCAGGCATGACATCAACCTCGGTGGTGAACAAAGTCCGCTGGGCTTTCGACGCAAAGAAAGCCGGCCACGCCGGAACGCTGGACCCGGATGCCACGGGCGTTCTGGCTGTCGCACTCGGGGAGGCCACCAAAACGGTGCCCTATGTCACCGATGCGCTCAAAGCTTATGAGTTCACGGTGCGGCTCGGCCAGGCCACCAACACCGATGATGCCGAGGGCGAGGTAATTGCGCAAAGCGACCTGCGCCCGGACGATGAGGCAATAAAAGAGGCTCTGCAGAGCTTCATAGGCGACATTGAGCAGGTGCCGCCACAGTTCTCAGCGGTGAAAATCGACGGCGAGCGCGCGTACAAACGCGCCCGCGACGGCGAAGAAATGGAGATCGCAGCGAGACCGCTGTATGTGGACAGCCTGTTGCTGACCGACCGGCCGGACACGGATCACGTGACGCTGGAAATGGTCTGCGGCAAGGGTGGCTATGTCCGGTCGGTTGCGCGCGACCTCGGCGCGGCACTGGGATGTTTCGGCCATGTGCGCGAACTGCGTCGGACCTGGTCGGGACCCTTTGACGCCGCAGAAGGCCTCAGCCTGCAACAGATCGACGAGATGGCGAAAACCCCCGCGCTTGATGCGCACCTCAAACCGCTTGAGATCGCCTTTACGGATCTGCCTGAGGTCCGGGCCACCCCGGAAGGTGCAGTCCGGCTGCGCAATGGCAATCCCGGCATGGTGATGGCCGCCGGGGTGGAATACGGCGATACCTGCTGGGCGTCCTTTGACGGGCGTGCGGTTGCGGTAGGGCTCTACAGATCCGGCGAGCTGCATCCGACACGCGTCCTGAATATTCAGGACTGAATGGTTCCTAATATTTCAGTCTGTCGTAATACTCGCGCGGATGTCAGCGGAAACAGGTGATTATTACAGGAATTGTTACGGTTCGGGACGGGCAGGTAAGGCCTGCGTGAGAGCGGTAGGCGCGCGGCGCGGCAGCCGTCATATCGGTGTCAGAACAACCCTGACAGCCCAAAAGGAGATACTGATATGACTAACACGATTGACCTGAAACGCACTGCTCTTACCGTTCTGACCGCCGGCGCATTCGCCACGATCGCCTTTGATGCCTTTGGCCAGGCCCTCAGCCCGCTTGCAGGATACGCCAAACTCGCACCTGTGGGTCTCGCAGGCGGCACACTCAAGGCCGTCTTCGGGACAAACCCTGCCGGCGCCGCACATCTGCTGCACACGCTGACGGGGCTGATCTTTTATGTGCTTGGCTATTATCTGATTGCGCGCCCGGTGCAGCGCGCCGTGCTGCCTGATCTGCACTGGAGCGTGACGGCAGCCGTCTATGGCGTCGCCCTGTGGGTCTTTGCACTCTACGGCATGGCGCATCTGGTGGTCGGCATGAAACCTTTCCTCGGGTTTACCGGCATCACCTGGGTCGCGCTCTGGGGGCACGTGCTTTATGCCCTGGTGGCGGCCGCGATCCTCGAGACACGCGGCGAAGTCTTTGATCTGCCCGGACGCCGCGCCGTCGCCGCTGCCTGACAGCCGACAACACCGAAAACCGCAAAGCCGTCCTTTCCGAAGGGCGGCTTTTCTGCCAGGGTTGCCCACACGCAGAGGTTACCCCGGGCAGGACCATGTTCGTTCGCATTCACAACACAGACACGACGCGCTCCGAAGCTGAGTATTCCGATTGCGGGTCCTATCGCTATTGCCTGAGCCGGGTCTGGGACCTCAAAGCGGGGCGGCTGAACTTTATCATGCTCAATCCGTCAGTTGCCGATGAGGTGCAGAACGACCCGACCGTGGCCCGCTGCGAAGCACGCGCACGCGCGCTCGGATACGGCGCTTTCAGCGTAACGAACATTTTTGCCTGGCGCGACACCGACCCCTTTGGCATGCGCAAAGCGCCCGCGCCGGTGGGCGAGGATAACGACGCGACCTTGCTGCGCGCTGCTGCCCGGGCGGACCGTGTGATTGCCGCCTGGGGTGTGCATGGCGCGCACCGCAACCGCGGCCCCGTGGTGGCGCGTATGCTGGCCGGTGCGGGAACCGCCCTCTGGCACCTCGGACTGACAAAGGACGGGCATCCCAGGCATCCGCTTTACCTGCCCTATGCCCGCAGACCCGAGCCATGGGATCCCGTTGCCACCGGTTAACCTCACAGTAGGAATTCACCGCTAAGACTGCCGGCGGTGCCGGATCCGTCCGGGGTATTGTGCATGAGGTGAACCTGCAATGATGTGGTTGATGGGCCTTGCCGGACTGGTCGGCGCGGGTGCTGCGTCATTCGTTGTCACCAAAACCGATATCGAAACCGACGAGGATACATGGTCGCCGGAAAGCGACGCAGACGAGTTCTCCGACCTGACCGACGGCAATATGCTCGATACCATTGACGGGCTTTGGGACGGAGCGGAAACGGCTGACGCACCGGATGCCTATGACGAGACCGACGACTATCTCTATGATATGTTTGAAGACCCCCTTCCGGGCAACGGTGCGGTGACCGTTGAGGAAACCACGGCAGGTCGTGAATGGATGTCAACCTCACCCGCTGATGAGGGCGCTGAGCCTGATCCGGCCGCTGCAGTTCAGGAGATTGCAGATTTCTCGGATGCCCCTGCTCCCGAGGCACAGCCGCCCGTCCGGCTTGGCGACTGGATCATGCAGGGCACACCGTCTGAGCCTCTGGATTATACGCCCGGGTCCGACAGCCTGGTGGTGGTCTGGGATGATCTTGCCGACACCGCCGGAGAGCCCCGGGTTGATGTGGCGCCGGATCCCTATGACCCTGAGGTGATGCATGTCACAATGAACGGCTCAAGCGTTGCGGAAATCTATGGCGAGCCGGCACTGGAAGCACAAGATCTGACCGTGATACCGCTCAGCTCCGCAATGATCGCGGGTCTGGCACCGGCCTGACGACGGCCACCACTGCGGCTCACGTGATTCAGGGTTTGCCATTTCTCTCAGAGCTGACTATACGCGCCCATCGCCACCGGGAATCCTGTTGCCGGCGGTATCTCCACGGGCCTGAGCTGGACGACATCCCGGCCTGCGCCATTCCTGAAACTCTTTTTGAAAGGGGACCCCGATGTCGATTACCGCAGAAGACAAGTCGCGCATCATGAAAGATTTCGCCACCAAAGAAGGCGACACCGGTTCGCCCGAAGTTCAGGTGGCAATCCTGAGCTCGCGCATCGCGACACTGACTGAGCATTTCAAGACACACAAAAAAGACAACCACGGTCGCCGTGGTCTGCTCAAGATGGTGGCAACACGCCGTAAGCTCCTCGACTATGTCAAAGGCAAAGACGAGAGCCGCTATCAGGATCTGATCAAGCGCCTCGGCCTGCGCAGATAAGCGCGGCACCGGCTGCCCGCAGGGCCGCCGCACCGGCACAAAAAGGGGCGGTTATCGCTCCCGGCTGAACCGCGCCCTGGTGGCGCGGTTTTTCTTTAAACGCAGAGGTCTTTACCCCACCGTTCCAGACCATAGTATGCGCCCATGCTGACATTCGCTGCTGCCGTCTTTTTCCTGATCATCACGCCGGGCCCGGGTGTTTTATCAACCGCCGGTGTGGGCGCTGCATTCGGCGCTGCGGCAGGGACCCGCTATGTCGCCGGGCTTTTTATCGGCACCAATCTCGTCTGTCTGGCCGTTGTAAGCGGCCTCACCGCTGCCCTTCTGGCCGATGACAGGCTGCGCACGCTGCTGTTCATCGCGTCGGTCAGCTATCTGGCCTGGCTCGCGTTTCGCATCGCTTTTGCCGGCAGCAGGATCGCCTTTATAGAACGCGCAAGCCCGCCAGGGATCGGCGGCGGCATTATACTGCAGGCGATCAACCCCAAAGCCTATGCCGTAAACACCGCGCTGTTCACCGGTTTCAGTTTCTGGCCCGGCAATTATGGCGCCGAAATTGCGCTGAAATTTCTGATCGTGAACGCCATCTGGATTCCCATTCACTTTGCCTGGCTCTGGATGGGGATTTCCCTGCAGCGTATGAACCTGCCGGAAAAGGCCCAGCGCGCCATTAACATCGCCATGGCCCTGTCGATGATGATGGTCGTCGCTCTCGCGGCCTGGTCGCAGTCCTGATATTGGACTTCGCCAGAGACAGCGGTTAGAAATTTTCTCAAACAGATCCCGACCGGAATTTCATGCTCGTTCTCATCCAGATTGGTATTGGCAGCGCACTGCTGCTGGCCTGCGCAATGGTGCACATTCTGATTATCGCAAAAATGATCCGCTATCTGAAGGCCGGCAACCACTTTGCACCAGACAAAACCCGCATGCATCAGATCATGACCGTCTGTTTCCTGTTTCTCGGGGCCATCCTCTCGCACACGCTGCATATCTACATCAGCGCGCTGTCACTCTGGCTGATCGGCGCACTGCCAGGCTATGAAAAGCCGATTTACTTTGCCCTCGTCACCTATACGACCCTGGGATACGGTGATCTGGTGCTCACCGAACAGTTCCGGATCCTCGGCGCCATGATCTCAGTCACCGGAATCCTGATGTTTGGCATGACAACTGCCTTTCTGGTGAGCATTTTCGCGCGTGTTCTCGCTGACGACGCCAGCTGAATCCGGGGCATCAGCCGGCGGCAAGCGCTTCTATGACGGGCACGAAATCGGCGGCTTTCAGCGATGCGCCGCCAACGAGACCGCCATCCACATCATCCAGAGCGAATATTTCCGACGCGTTCGCCGCCTTGACCGACCCGCCATAAAGCACCGAGAGGTTCTCTCCCCCGCTCACGTGGGCCCCAAGGGCAGCCCGCACTTCGGCATGCACAGACTGTATCTCCGGCACTTCGGGCGTCAGGCCGGTACCAATGGCCCAGACCGGCTCATAGGCGATAACCGTATTGCCGGGCGTCGCCCCCTGCGGCACCGAACCCGCGATCTGGCCGCGCAACACGTCGAGGGTCTCGCCCGCCCGGTACTGTGCCTCGGTCTCGCCGATACAGATCACAGCGGTCAGCCCGGCGGCCCATGCCGCCCCGGCCTGTGCGCAGATATCCGCGTCGCTCTCCCCGTGATCCGTCCGGCGCTCAGAATGGCCCACGATGACATAAGTCGCACCCGCATCCACCAGCATCTGCCCGGAAATATCTCCGGTATGCGCACCGGATTTCGCCGCATGCAGGGTCTGTCCCCCCAGAGAAACCCCGTAACCCCGCGCCCGGTCGATCAGCGTGGCCGGCAGGCACAAAAGCGTCACGACCTCTGACGTTCGGGCGCCGGTTGCCGCAATCGCCTCAACCTCTGCCAGATCGGCGGCGACACCGTTCATTTTCCAGTTTCCGGCGGCAATTCTGGTGCGTGTCGTCATGGGGAACTCCTCGTGTCACAAAATCCGTTTCGCGCCGTCTATCAAAAACGGGCAGGAAACGCACGCGGCCTGCGTGACATTCAGGCCGCGTGCCCTGCAAAACCGGCGGTCAGCCGGTGTGATGGGTCTCGGGTATGCCGTAAACCGGGGTCTCGAGCCCCTCCATCCGTGCTTTGAGCTGCAACGACAGGAACTGCGAATAATGCCGCGACTGGTGCAGGTTGCCGCCATGAAACCACAGCCCCTCCTGCTGCGTGGGTTTCCACATATTTCGTTGCTCGCCAACCCAGGGCCCCGGGTCCTTGGGCGTGTCCGACCCCAGCCCCCAGCATTTGCCCACCTTATCGGCCACGTCCTGGCCGATCAGATCCGCGGCCCAGCCGTTCATCGAGCCATATCCCGTCGCATAGACAATCAGATCGGCCTCAAGCTTTGTGCCATCATCAAGGATCAGACCGTCCTCAACGATCTCAGTCACCTGGCCATGCGCCAGTTTGATCTCGCCATCAATAATCAGCTGACTGGCACCGATGTCGATGTAATACCCTGATCCGCGGCGCAGATACTTCATGAAAAGACCGGAATCGTCAGCCCCCCAGTCGAGCCGGAACCCCGCCTTTTCCAGGCCGTCATAAAACGCCTGATCCTGCTCTTTGATGGCCGCATAGACAGGTTTCTGGAAATCAGCAAGAATTGCGTAAGGCACTGATGCAAATGTCAGATCCGCTTTCTGCGTGGTCATACCATCAGCCACCGCCTGCTCGGAATAAAGCGCGCTCAGACCGATATCCATCAGCGAGTCTGATTTGACGATATGGGTCGTCGAGCGCTGCACCATGGTCACATCGACATCATTCTCCCATAGGGCGGCACAGATATCGTGCGCCGAATTGTTCGAGCCCACGACCACTGCCTTTTTGCCCTTATACGCATCCGGTCCGGGGTGTTTTGAGGAATGGTGCTGGTCACCTTTGAATGTTTCCATACCGGGAAACTCCGGCACGCTCGCCTTGCCCGACATACCTGTGGCCAGGACCAGTTCTTTTGGCTTCAGCGTGACCTCTTTGCCGTCACGGTCGACAACGACGGTCCATTCATGGCGCACCGCGTCGTATTTCGCAGATTTGCAGGTGCTGCGCGTCCAGTAATTCAGCTCCATGATTTTGGTGTACATCTCCAGCCAGTCGCCGATTTTGTCCTTGGGCGAGAAGACCGGCCAGTTGGGCGGAAACGGCAGGTAGGGCAGATGATCGTACCAGACCGGATCATGCAGGCAGAGCGATTTGTACCGGTTGCGCCAGCTGTCGCCGGGTCGGTCATTCTTTTCGATTATGATCGTCGGAACACCGAGCTGACGCAGCCGGGCCCCCAGCGCAATCCCACCCTGTCCACCACCGACAATCACGGTGTGTGGCTGTTTGCTGTAGCCCAGTTCGGCCTCTTCGGCTTCGCGCTCTTCCTTCCAGGTCGTGCGGTGTTTTCCGGCACCATGTCTGGCGCCGAGAGGGCGCTCGAACCCCAGGGGTTCTTCGTGTCCTTTAAGCTCCGTCATCGAGGTGAGCAGCGTCCAGATTTTTCCGTCGCGCAGCCGCACCTGCCCGTAGCCACGCGACACCCCGGTCTCGAAGGTGATCCAGGCCGTGGTCAGCCCGTCGGCATGGTCAACAAGCTCATTCTCATCGAGCGCCCAGGCGGACGGTTTTACATGGCTCAGCTGGCTTTCCAGCATGTCGCGCACCGCGTCCCTGCCCTCCATCGTTTTGATATTCCACGTGAAAGAGACGAGATCACGCCAGTAGCAATCATCGGTGAAACAGGCCACGGCCTTGTCGGTATCCCCTGCCGCCAGCGCCCCGCCGAACGCTTCCAGCGCTGCTGTGACCTCATCAATATGGGTTGTATCAAGCATATTTTCTCCTCCGTTAAACTGGTCGCGGGCGTGTGTGGCTGCCCTTTCCGCGTCAATGATCAGACCGCCTTGCGACGCTCCCGGACCCTTACAGAGCCTCCCCCGGACGCTGATCCTGCCGCCCGAACACAAGGGCTGGCAGCAGACGTTCTGAATGCGCAGGCCCCGACTTTGCCAGCGCAACGCTCAGTTGTGAAGTTTTAACTCCTTCAGGATCCGCGAACGCGATCGCCCGCCGCCTGGCCTGCCCCGCATGGCGATCTGTCATCAGCCCATGGATGACCTGCCCCGACTTGCACTCTCTGTTCGCCAGCCCTGGGCATGGGCAATCATCCATGGCGGTAAAATCATCGAAAACCGTTCTGTGGGCGCCATCCGGGCCGGACGCATGACGACGGGCCGGATCTGCATTCACGCAGCCTCCGGCATGAAGGAAGACGAATATCGCCGGGCCCACTGGCGGCTTGGCCGTCACGGCGTGTCCTGCCCGCGCCCGGACGATCTGGTCCGTTCCGCAATCATCGGCACGGTGGAGGTCACAGACATC
>CBDUCB010000147.1:0-8798 GCA_965365545.1 uncultured Roseobacter sp.
TATGCAACCTCGCTGCCGCCGGCGACGGCGCTGCTCGACGGGCGCGCGCGCGGATCTGTGACCCTGCTTGATCACGAGGGCCGTGTCTTCGCCTGGCGTGGCGATCAGTTCGGGGGCGCCGTCACCGCTCAGACAGTCTCGCCCCATCTGAAGAACGCGATCATCGCCACAGAGGACCGGCGCTTTTACCGTCACTTCGGCCTGAGCCCGCGCGGCATTGCAAGTGCGGTCAGAATTAACCTGAGCGAAGGGCGCGGGCCACTCTCGGGTCACGGCGGCTCGACCATCACGCAGCAGACCGCCAAGCTGCTGTGTCTTGGCGTGCCCTACAATCCCGAAACCCAGAGCGAAGCGGAATATGAGACCGAATGTCGCCGCGGGACCATAAAGCGCAAGGCCTCCGAGGCGATTTATGCGCTGGCGATGGAGGTGAAATACTCCAAGGACGAGATCCTGACAATTTACATGAACCGCGTCTTTCTGGGCGCCGGTGCCCGTGGGTTTGAGGCCGCCAGCCAGCGCTATTTCGGCAAGTCGGCCGCAAATGTGGATGCCGCCGAAGCGGCGATGCTCGCAGGGCTTCTGGTGGCGCCGACCCGCTTTGCGCCAACCAATGACCTGACCCGGTCGCGCAACCGCGCGGCGACGATCCTGCGCCTGATGAACGAACAGGGCTTTTTGTCGGATGCTGAAACGAAAGCGGCACAGAATAATCCCGCGGAGCTTTCCGAGGCTGCCGAGGCCCGCTCGGGCGGGTATTTCGCGGACTGGGTTATGTCGTCGGGTCCTGAGTTCTTCACCCGCAAAACCACCGAAGACGTAATTATCCGCACAACGCTTGATCAGCGCATCCAGCGCAGCGCCGAAGAGGCCATGAAATGGGTGTTCGCCAATAAGGTGCGCGAGGGCTCCGAAGCTCAGGCCGCCATCGTTGTCATGTCCGCCGACGGGGCCGTGCGCGCCATGGTCGGCGGACGCCGGACCAGGGTGGACGGTGCATTCAACCGGGCGGTCCAGGCCAGGCGCCAGACCGGCTCCGCTTTCAAACCGTTTGTCTACGCTGCAGCCCTTGATCTGGGGTATTCACCCAATGATACGGTCGAGGATGAACCGCTGACCATCGATATCCCGGGTTCAGGCCCCTGGTCGCCGCGAAACTATACCAACAGGCATTATGGCACCGTGACCCTGACCCGGGCGTTACAGGACAGCCTGAACATTCCGGCGGTCAAGGTCTCGGAGTTTGTCGGACGTGATCTGGTGCGGGACGTGGCCACTCAGTTCGGTCTGGAAAGTGATCTTGCCGCCGGGCCGGCGCTGGCGCTCGGGGCTTCTGAAAGCACGCTGATCAACATGACGGGCGCCTATGCGGGCATCCTTAATGGCGGTTCATCAGTGACACCCTACGGGCTGATTGACCTGCGTCTGCTGGATGACAAAGAGCCTTTGATGGAAACCGGCGGTGGCATCGGTGAGCGGGTTATACAGGAAGAGGCCGCGCGCCAGCTGATCTACATGATGGAGAAAGTGGTCTCTGAGGGCACCGGACAGCGCGCACAGTTCGGCGGTCGGGAACTTGCCGGGAAAACCGGTACCACCCAGGCCGCGCGTGATGCGTGGTTTGTGGGCTTCTCTGCGGATTACGTGGCCGGCATATGGATGGGTTATGATGACAATACACCGCTGACCGGCTTGTCAGGCGGCGGGCTGCCGGCGGAAATCTGGCGCGAAACCATGAGTCGCGTGCATGAAGGGATGCCTTTGTCGCCACTGCCGATGATGCTGCCGGGCCGGGGCGAAACGCGCGAGACCCGCACACCGTCCGCAAGCGGCCCTGTGGGGCTGCTGGAAAGCCTGCTCAGAGATATTCTGGGCGGTGGTGGGGGCGCATCCTCCGGGACGCGCCCGCAACAGGAACGCTGAGCGTTTCTCAGCCGGCGTTGCGCAGATCGGCAACCAGCTGATCGATGTTGCCCCGGCGCTTGTCGAGCATCGCACCGATTTCCGTGCGCTCGGTCAGCAAAAGGTTCACGCCTTCGACGAAAATGTTGAAAAGCTTGTCCCGTCCGGATCTGTCAGACACCAGAAAGGTAACATCGACCGGCTCTTCGCCCTGCAGGTAGGCCACGGACCGGATCTCGTATCCGGCTTTGATCTGCCGTGCAGACTGCACCTCGACGCGCCCGCCGATAAACTCACGGAACTGCTTGCCGTACTTGCGCGAGATATAACCCTGAAAAGCATCGGTGAAGGCACTTTTCTGAGCTGCGGTGGCCGAGCGACCATCGTTTCCAAGGGCATATTGCGCCATGATCGGCACATCGGCATACCGCACGAAGATCGCCTCAAAATCGCGCAGCATGGCCGCTTCGGGCTTGCCGGATTCGATGACGCGGTTGATCTCGCCAACAACGGTTTCAACAAGATTACGCGCAGCGCTCTCGCTGAGAGCAAGCGCAGGGGTGGCGCATGCAGCTGCAAAAAGCGTTGCAGCGGTGCCGGAAAGAACACTCCGGCGGGAAATATTACTGAGCATAGGGGTCCTCATAAGGATCAAAGTCGTCTGCGGAATTTTCGCCAAGTTCAAAACGCCGGTTCTGCAGGTAGATCTGGCGCGTCTGAGCATAGCTGTCTGCACTTTCATACAGCACTGAGTCGATTGTGTCGCTGAACTTTTCGCGATTGTTCAGACCGGCAAAGCCTTTCGAGACAGGTGGTACATACCGTTCCGGCACATCTTCGATTGTGGCAAATGTCAGCGGGTTGGTAAAGAAATCCACAACGAGGCCTGCGGTCGAGCGCTGAGTCGACGGCCCGAAGAGCGGCAGTTCAATATAGGCACCTTCGCCGGCGCCCCAGACCGACAGCGTCTCGCCGAAATCAGTTTTGCGGTCTGCAATTTTCAGTTCAGACGCTGCATCCACAAAGCCGCCCAGACCAATGGTCGTATTCAGCACAAAGCGGATAACCGAGACACCGGCGCTTGCCAGATCACCCTGCAACAGGCTGTTGACCGCATAACCTGGTGTCGAGAGGTTATCGGAGAAATTGTTCACCGTATTGCGGATTTCCACCGGCACCACATAGCCATATCCCTGCGCCACCGGGCGCACGAGGTTTCTGTCGAGCCCTTTGTTAAATGCATGGATTTTACGGTTGGTCGTCTCATAGGGGTCGTTGATACCGCCGGTGCGGGTCACCTGATCCTGCGATGTTGCGCAGGCGCTGACGAAAACACAGAGCAAAAGCATTGCGGCGGCGCGGAGGGGCAGTCCTGAGGGGCGGTAATGAAACAATGGTGCGATCCTGCAAATCAGAGTGTGCGACAGATAAGTCTTTTTTCTGCGTTGCCCAGACGGCGATTTCGAGGAAACTTTGTGATGTGGCAACGAAGAGACAGAGCGGCAAACATGAAACTGAGCGGTAACGGTTATTGCGCGTTTCATCAAGAGCGTGAAATTTTCCCGGGTCATTGATTTACGCCCTGCGCAGGGGCGCATCAGGGCATTATCTGGCCTTACAGAGACTGATTCCGGCCGCGGCGGGGCGGTCCGGCGATGTTCCTGCCTGTCGCTCTGCAACCGCATTCCGGAAGGGATCACGATAAGTTTTTCCTCGCACAGAGGATGTGGGGGCTGGTATCGGGGGGCGTGAGATGGTTGCGTGATCAGACACGCCTTCGCTGAACAAAGGAATATGCCATGAGCTTTGCTGCCAGACTTGCTGAACTGGGTGTTACGTTGCCCGACGCACCCGCCCCCGCGGCCAATTATGTGCCCTGGGTCCGGACGGGTGACACGCTTTACGTCTCCGGGCAGATTTCCGCCGGACCCGATGGAATGATCAAAGGCAAACTCGGCGATGACATGGATGTCGATGTGGCAGCCAATGCGGCCCGCTGGTGCGCGATCAGCCTGCTTGCTCAGGTCAAAGCTGCCTGCGACGGGGATATTGACCGGCTGGAGCGTGTGGTGAAACTTACCGGGTTCGTGAATTCGACCCTCGATTTCGGCGACCAGCCGAAGGTGATCAACGGGGCTTCGGATTTCCTTGTGGAAGCACTGGGTGACGCGGGCCGTCACGCGCGCTCCGCTGTATCCGCCGCGTCGCTCCCCTTTGGTGTGGCTGTCGAAATCGAAGGCATCTTTCAGATCCGATGAGACCGCCGCTCCCCGACGTTTTTCTCACGGTTCCGCTCGCGCATCGTGCGTTGCATGATGTGACCGACGGTCGCCCGGAAAACAGCCGTGCCGCGATACGTGCCGCGATCGCGGCGGGATACGGCATTGAAATCGACGTGCAGCTGAGCGCAGATGACCAGGCGCTGGTCTTTCACGACGACAGTCTGGACCGGCTCGCCCGTGCCAGCGGCCCCGTGCGGGCACAAAGCAGCGACGTGCTGACCGCCACTGAACTCAAAGGTGGCGACGGCGAAGGCATCCCGACGCTTAAAGAGATCCTCGCCCTCGTAGATGGCCGCGTGCCGCTTCTTATCGAGATCAAGGATCAGGATGGCGCGATGGGCCCGGAAATCGGGCTGCTGGAGCGGGCCGTGGCGAGTGCTCTTTCAGGATACGCCGGACCTGTCGCCGTGATGTCATTCAACCCGCATTCCGTGGCAAAGATGGCAGCGCTGCTCCCGGATGTGCCGCGCGGGCTGGTGACCAGCTCTTACGACCCCTCTGACTGGCAGCTTGACCCGGAAGTATGCGCCAGCCTGCGCGACATTCCGGATTACGACCGGGCGGCCTGCAGTTTCATCAGTCACGAATGGCAGGATCTGTCCCGCCCGCGGGTGCAGGCGCTTAAATCTGCCGGGGCGCATATCCTCTGCTGGACGATAAAATCGCCGGAAGAAGAGGCGCAGGCACGCCGGATCGCGGAAAATATTACCTTTGAGCAGTATCGCGCGCCGCTGAACGCTTGAACCGGGCGCGCAGCAGCACAGGTTAAGCCCATGGCAGAAGCGCGCAACATGCAAGAACAGGAAGTCGAGATCCGGGTTGTTTCCAGCCTGCGCGAGATAACCGCGCAGGACTGGGATGCCTGCGCCTGTCCCGAAGCCGCAGATGGCGGACGCCCCGATGATCCCTTCACCACCTACCGTTTTCTGAGCGCGCTTGAGACCAGCGGCTCGGTGGGCGCGGGCACCGGCTGGCAGCCTCAGTATCTGACCGCCCTGATTGACGGGCAACTGATCGGTGTCGCACCAATGTATGTGAAATCTCACAGCCAGGGCGAATATATTTTCGATCACAACTGGGCGCATGCCTATGAGCGCGCGGGCGGGCGCTATTACCCCAAACTGCAGATTGCGGTGCCGCATACGCCCGCCACGGGCCGGCGGTTTCTTGTGCGCCCGGATTTTGAAGAGACCGGCACAGCAGCGCTTGTGCAGGGCGCGGTGCAGCTGGCGCAGAACAACAATATTTCCTCGCTGCATGTGACCTTCTGCACCGGAGGGGAAGCCGAGCGCGCCGCCGATATGGGTCTGATGCTGCGCAAGACACAGCAGTTTCACTGGGAAAACCACGGTTATGCTGATTTCGACGGGTTTCTGGCCAGCCTGAGCTCGCGCAAACGCAAGAACATCCGCAAGGAGCGTGCACAGGCGCAGGCCTTTGGCGGCACGATCCGCACCTACACGGGCGATGATCTGCAGCCTGAGCACTGGGACGCTTTCTGGCGGTTCTATCAGGATACGGGCGCGCGCAAATGGGGAACCCCCTATCTCACGCGGCGGTTTTTCGACATCGCCCAGGAAACGTTGCGCGATGACATGGCGCTGGTACTCGCGGAACGCGACGGCGTGCCTGTTGCGGGTGCGTTGAATTTCATCGGCGGTCAGGCGCTGTACGGCCGCTACTGGGGCTGTACCGAACATCATCCGTGCCTGCATTTCGAGTTGTGCTATTACCAGGCCATCGATATCGCGATTGCGCGCGGCCTCCACCGGGTCGAGGCCGGTGCCCAGGGCGAGCACAAACTGGCGCGCGGGTATCTGCCCCGGCCCACCTGGTCGCTGCACTGGGTCGGTGATCCGGGGTTTCAGGACGCCATCGCGCGCTATCTTGAAGCGGAACGGGACGCTGTAGACGAAGAGATCAGCGTGCTGACGGAATATGGCCCCTTCCGGCGGGCCGAAGTTGAGGAACAGGAATGACTGAGAAACTGAACGATGATGAGCGCGGCACCCTCCTGGGCCCGCTTCTGGCCACCGGATGGGAGATGGCCGAAGGCCGTGACGCGATCTGCAAAACTTTTGAGTTCAAAAACTTCGTCGAGGCGTTCGGCTGGATGACTCAGGTCGCGATCTGGGCGGAAAAGATGAACCACCACCCGGAATGGGACAACGTCTACAAAACGGTCAACGTGGTGCTGACCACACATGACGTGGACGGGCTGAGCGCTCTCGATGTCAAACTCGCCGGTAAAATGAACAGCCTCGCCGGGTAATACCAATGGAAAATATGCTTCAGACGGAAATCTGGCAGGGAAAGACCCTCGCCGATCTGCTCACCCTTGATTTTCTGGCCGGTATTGCGGGATCCGTGCTCGCAGCCATCGGTATCCTGCTGCTCGGCTGGTTCATATCGGCCTGGCTTCAGAAACGCGTTCGCGCGCTTGGCCGGGCGCATGCACATCTTGATGACATGCTCTTTGATTTCCTGTCCTCGATCGTCCGGTATGTGGTGCTCGGGTTCACGGCGCTTTTTGTGCTCAACACCTTCGGCGTGCAGACGACCTCGATTATCGCGGTCATCGGTGCCGCCGGTCTGGCGGTGGGTCTGGCCCTTCAGGGTACTCTGTCGAATATTGCCGCCGGCGTGATGCTGATCCTTTTCCGACCGATCCGCACCGGCGATTTTGTCGACGTGGGCGGCACAATGGGTACCGTGGTGACAGTAAACCTCAACTTCACCGAACTGGCCGACATCAGCAATGTTCAGGTGATCATCCCCAATTCGCAGGTCTGGGGCAATGTGATCACCAACTATTCGACCAATGACACGCGCCGCGCGGAGTGGACGTTTGGTGTAGGTTACGGGGTTCATCTGGCCGATGCCGAGCGGATTATTATCGACACTATCATGCGGGATCCGCGGTCAAAAGCAGACCCTGCGCCATTTATTCAGGTCAACAACCTCGGTGCGAGCTCAGTTGATTTTCTGGTGCGCGTCTGGGTCGATGCCTCTGAGTATTTCGCCTATCAGGCCGATATGAAACGCGCGGTCAAAGAGGCGCTGGATGCGGGGGGTATCGACATCCCCTTTCCGACCCGCACAATCGTCAGCGTGGATGCCGATGCATCCGACTGAACCCCCGGTTCACGAAAAAGGGCCCGGCACATCAGCACCGGACCCACTGGTCTCGACCACAAACTTGCGGGTTACATGTTTTCCAGCAGGCCCTCGCCGGCTGAGACCTCGCACATGCCCGGAGCCTCTTCGGGCTGGAAGAGGGTCACTTTGCCGTCTTCCACAAGCATCGCATAGCGTTTGGAACGGTCCACCAGCCCCGCGGGCGGTGCGCTGAACTCCATGCCGAGTGCTTTGGTCATGCTGCTGTCGGGATCGGCGAGCATGGTGATGCCCGCTTTGGCGGCACCGGTGCTCTCGCCCCAGGCTTTCATCACAAACGGATCGTTGACAGAAACGCAGATGATCTCATCCACCCCTTTGGCGTCAAACTGATCTTTGGTGCGGACAAAGCTCGGCACATGCGCCGAATGGCAGGTCGGTGTGTAGGCGCCGGGCACGGCGAAGATCACGACTTTGCGGCCCTTTGTCTTATCTGCCAGCGAAACCGTCTCCGGTCCTTCGTCGCCCAGCCGGACAAGGGTTGCATCGGGAAGCTGATCGCCCTGAGAAATGGTCATGTGATACGCCTTTCTTGTAATTGCGTTCGTTCTCAGCGTCGATATAGGGTGCGTGCGGGCAGGCGACCAGCAAATTCCATGTCGGAAGGGGCGTGAATGGGACAGGTAATCGTGATCGGTGCAGGCCAGGCGGGGGCATCCTGTGTGGCGAAACTGCGCAACAGCGGTTTTGAGGGCGACATTACACTCATTGGTGACGAACCGGTCCCGCCCTATCAGCGCCCGCCGCTGTCCAAGGCCTATCTTATGGGTGAGATGACGCGCGAGCGTCTCTTTCTGCGCCCGGAAAGTTTTTATGCGGAGCAGGGCATCACGCTGCGCACGGGCACTCTCGTGACCGCGATCGATCCCTCAGCGCAGACAGTTTCACTCGGCGAAGAAGTGCTGCGCTATAACGATCTGGTGCTGGCGACAGGGTCAGAGCCGCGCCGGCTGCCGGCTGCCATCGGCGGTGATCTGGGTAACGTGTTTGTGGTGCGGGACCTGTCGGATGCCGATGCCATGGCGCCGCATTTCAAGGCCGGCGCAAGGGTGCTGATCATCGGCGGCGGCTATATCGGTCTTGAAGCAGCGGCGGTGGCGGCAAAACTCGGCCTGAGGGTAACGCTGGTGGAGATGGCTGACCGGATCCTGCAACGCGTTGCGGCCCCGCAGACCAGCGACTATTTCCGCGAACTGCACGGCCGCCACGGGGTTGAGATCTGCGAAGGCGTGGGCCTCGACCGGTTGCTGGGAGAGGGCAGCGTGTCGGGCGCGCGTCTGACCGACGGTCGTGAGATCGATATTGATTTTGCGATTGTCGGTGTCGGCATCAGCCCTCGTCACGGGAGAACACGTCACGGAAGTGACGGTGAATCTCCTCCCGGACTGCGTCCAGTCCTTCGTCGGTGAAGTTCTCGTAGTCGTCGCTCTCCCAGCC
>CBDUCB010000148.1:0-8709 GCA_965365545.1 uncultured Roseobacter sp.
CTTCTCCAGAACTTCCTCGAGCTCGGTGATCTCATCGACCTGGCGCAGCACTTCCGCAACCCTCTGCCCGCCCTGGTTCACTTCCGCCACCAGCCGGTCTGCGCCGTATTTCTCCATCGCCTGTATCGCCGCTTCAGCCCATGCCGAAGGGCTCGCACCGCTGATGGTGCAATCATCCAGAACGACGGCCCGCCAGTCCTGCGGATTACCCTGCATCGACACACCCGCCACCACGATCCCGCATTCATCGGAGGCTGATCCGCTGGTGGTTGCGGGATCGAGCGCCACAACGATCCGGTCAAGCTCAGGCGCCTCCCGGATCCGGCAGGCTTCAATGGCTTTTGTGGTCCAGAGCGCACCTTCGGCGTCTTCAAGCAGGATGCCGTCCAGTTCCTGCCGGCCAAGGCGCGTGCCTTTATAGCGTGCGCGCACCTCTTCCAGAAAGGAGGCGGCAAGGTTGGCCGCATTGGCCTCCGTCGGCGCCTGTGTCACCACGGTAGAGGGCGATTTCAGCAGCTCTTTCAGAACGCCCACATTGCGCGGCGTTGTCGTCACACAGACACGCGGATCATCGCCCAGCCGCAATGCGAACTGCAGCATATCCCACGTTTCTTCTGCTTTCTTCCATTTCGCCAGCTCATCGACCCAGGCGGCGTCGAACTGTGGTCCGCGCAACCCTTCGGGGTCGTATGCTGAGTGTATTGTTGCAATCGCTCCGTTTGGCCAGACCAGACGCTTGCGTCCGGCCTCCCAGACGGGTCTGCGGTCGGGCGGCGAACAGGCGAGTATCCCGCTGTCGCCGAAAATCATCACTTCGCGGACCTGGTCGATGGTCTCCCCCACCAGCGCCACTCGGCGCGACCGGCCCTGATCGAGCGGCATTGCGCCCTCGACCTGCGCGCGCACCCATTCGGCACCCGCACGTGTTTTGCCGGCACCCCGGCCGCCCATGATCACCCATGAGCGCCAGTCGCCAACGGGCGGAAGCTGATGCTCCATCGCCCAGAATTCAAAGAGATAAGGGAGAGCCAGAAGCTCTCCCTCGCTGAGTTCATTCAGAAAGCTGTCCTGCACCTCGCGTGCAGCGGAGCCGATCCAGCTTGCACCCGATCTCAAGCCTCGCTTTTTCGAGATCGAGGGCGTACCCCCCCCGGGCAATACCACTGGATTTGCTACGGCATTCGACAAGGCGGTTCTCCACTTCCTGGCAGGTTTTCAGCAGCGCCCTCGCGGAGGCCACCGTTCTGCTGTCTTGCGTCGTATCCAGACCTTCACCTGCGCGGACCTTTTCTTTGAGGTCCTCGATTTCTTTGCGCAGGTCTTTAATGGATCCGATTACCGAATTCAGAAGATCTTCGGATTGCGACGCTACGTGCTCTTGGGTCAGTAAAGTCATTCAGGTTTCTACCTCTCATGCGCGTCGTCTCCGCACGAGAGAAACGAAAAAACGACCCGTCGGGTTATCCCCGGGGTCGTTTGCCCACTTCTTCTAGCATGTCACAAGTTATACGGGAGACCGCGCGCAGAGTCAAGAAAAAACCACGTCAACTCAACCGGTTGACCGTACGGTGGGGTTAACGACTTCCTAAATCAACGGGTCTCTGATCATCGCGCACACGCGGTTCAGTGACGGAATTCCCTGATTTATAACGATGACGGGTGCGGGCTGCCCCACCCGCCCCGCCGCGCTTTTCACAGCCCGCTTACTGACTCTGTTGCCGGCGTTCGGCTTCGATCTCGCGCCAGGCGGCAACGTTGCGGTTATGCTCATCAAGAGTTTCGGCAAAAGCATGCCCGCCCGTGCCATCGGCCACAAAGAACACATACGGCGTCTCAGGTGGCTGTGCCGCAGCCTCAAGGCTCGCTGTGCCCGGATTGGCAATCGGGGTGGGCGGCAGCCCGTCGATCACATAGGTGTTCCAGGGCGTCTCCCGGCGCAGCTCACTCTGGCGCAGACCACGCCCCAGCGTGCCCCGTCCTTCAGTGACGCCATAGATCACCGTCGGATCGGTCTGCAGACGCATGCCGCGGTTCAGGCGGTTCACAAATACGCTGGCGACCTGACCGCGCTCTTCAGGCACGCCGGTTTCCTTTTCGATGATTGAGGCCAGCACCAATAGCTCTTCGGGCGTCTCTATTGGCAGCCCGGGGCTGCGCGCGGCCCAGGCGTCGGCGATCCTTGTCTCCTGCGCGGCCTGCATACGCGCGATCACATCGGCACGGGCATCGCCCGGGCGCACCTCATAGCTGTCAGGGGCAAGGGACCCTTCTTCGGGCAGAAACTCAACTTCGCCTTCAAGCACATCCATCGCTTTGAGGCTTTCAACAACCTGCCAGCTGGTCACGCCCTCAGCGAGGGCCACGCGGAACCGTGTGCCTGCTTTGGCCTTCCGGTCCGTATAGATATCCGGCGTTTCGTCCTCGGCCGGGTTGAACTCCGCCATTTCCTCAAAACGTCCGGTTTCGGGATCAAGCTCACGCAGTTGCACACCGACGCGGCTCACGCCAACACGATAAACCACTTCGGTGCCACAGGTGCTTGCACCGCCCTGGGTCACAAGCCCTACGATCTCTTCCATCGACGCACCGGGTCCTACAAGATAACTACCGGCTTTGAGCTCCGAAGCTTTGTCAGCGTAATCCGCCCCCATACGGAAAATCGCGGCGGAACCTACGGCACCCTGTTCTTCCAGGTCCGTGCTCACCCGACGCATGTTCGTGCCACGCTCCACCTGAAGACAGATCGCCTCCGTGAGCGGTCCCGGGCCGGTAAACTGCCGCTGTCCCCAGAGGATCAGACCGCCGGCCAGAAACAGCAGCACGATCAGCGCCGTCACTGCATTGGACGCGATATGTCGCCACATCAGCTGACTTTCCCGAAAACAACGCTCGCATTGGTGCCGCCAAACCCGAACGAGTTCGACAGCGCCACATCTATCTTACGCTCTCGTTTTGCATTGGGCGCAAGATCGATCGGTGTCTCCACCGCCGGGTTGTCCAGATTGATCGTCGGCGGGGCCACCTGATCGCGGATCGCAAGGATGGAAAAGATCGCCTCGATGGCACCGGCAGCGCCCAGAAGGTGCCCGGTTGCGGATTTGGTCGAAGACATCGTCACATTGCCCGCATGATCGCCCATCAGACGTTCGACAGCGCCAAGCTCAATCGTATCTGCCATTGTCGAAGTGCCGTGCGCGTTGATGTAATCCACATCGGCGGGTGCCAGCCCAGCATTGCGCAGCGCGTTGCGCATGGACCGCTCGCCGCCTTCTCCGTCCTCGGACGGTGCGGTGATGTGATAGGCGTCGCCCGAGAGGCCATACCCCAGCACTTCGGCATAGATTTTCGCGCCGCGCGCTCTGGCGTGCTCGTATTCCTCCAGCACCACAATGCCCGCGCCTTCGCCCATCACGAAACCGTCGCGGTCGGCGTCATAAGGGCGGCTGGCTTTCTGAGGATCATCGCCGCGTTTGGTGCTGAGCGCTTTGCAGGCATTGAAGCCCGCGATCCCGATCTCGCAGATCGCGGCTTCGGCCCCGCCTGCGATCATGACATCGGCGTCGCCATGCTGAATAAGGCGGCTTGCGTCGCCGATCGCATGCGCGCCGGTAGAACAGGCCGTCACGACCGAATGGTTCGGGCCTTTGAAGCCATACCGGATGCTGACCTGTCCGGAAATCAGGTTAATCAGAGCGCCGGGCACAAAAAAGGGCGACACGCGCCGCGGCCCCTTCTCGGCCATCATAATGGCGGTATTGGCGATGGAATTGAGCCTTCGTAAATCCCCTGCAAGCCGCCGATGCCTGAGCCGATCAGTACGCCGGTCCGCTCAAGGCTTTCGGTATCCTCAGGCTGCCAGCCGGCATCCTCGACGGCCTGCTGTGCGGCGGCCATGCCAAACAGGATAAAGGTATCGACCTTGCGCTGCTCCTTGGGCTCCATGTATTTGCCGGCATCGAACGTCCCGTCACTGCCGTCGCCCAGGGGCACTTCGCAGGCGTATTGTGTCACCAGCTTTGACGGGTCAAACCCGGTGATCGGTCCCGCGCCGGACTGCCCGTCCAGAATGCGCGACCAGCTTTCCTCCACGCCGTCTGCCAAAGGTGTCACCAGGCCAAGGCCCGTGATAACTACTCTGCGCATCGCCATATCCCTCTCAGTTTGTTGCTCCCCCATACAGCGAGCAGCTTATTCTGTGCAAGAGCACAAGGCACAGGGCCCCGGCGCGCCGCTCACTGCGGCGGGCCTTTGCGCGCCAGCAGTTTTACCGGGTCGCCGTCATGCACCGCATCGCGCAGTGCAACATACCCCATTTTTCCCGCAATGGTGAGCGAGCGTTCATTTTCGGGCGCGATCATACAGACCAGCCGCCCCGTCACCACGCGGTCGAACCAGTCATGTGCCGCCTTGACGGCCTCGATCCCGTATCCTTTGCCGTGCTCCTCGGGGGCCAGCACCCATCCGGCTTCAGGAAAATCATCGAAATCCTCGCCCAGATCGCGTTTGGCATAGAAAAAACCGACCTGACCCGACATCTCCGCTTCGCGGTGGCGATGGATGGCCCATTGTCCGAACCCGGTAATCTGCCAGTGCCCGGCATGACGCAGAAAAGCCGCCCAGGCTTTGCTGCGCGGCCAGGGCTCGGCGTCGATGAATTCGACAACTTCGGGCATCGACCAGATTTCGGCAAAGCGCCGGAAATCCTCTGCGCGCATGCCGCGCAGGGTCAGCCGCTGCGTATTGATGGTGGGTATCGTACGCGACATGTTACTGGCCTCAGATCTTAAAGCGGAGCTTTTCGCTCTCTGAGTGGAATCATTGCGTAACCAGGCGCATCAGTTCAACCCCCTGATGCGCCTTTGCAGAAAAAAGGCGCCTCTCCGCAGGGAAAGGCGCCGGAACTTTACACAGACCGGGCAAAAGCCCTGTCCGGGATCAGGAAGCTTCAGAGATGAACTTAACTGCATCACCGAATGTCTGGATTGTTTCGGCCGCGTCATCGGGGATTTCGATACCGAACTCTTCTTCGAATGCCATGACCAGTTCAACTGTGTCGAGGCTGTCCGCACCGAGATCGTCGATGAACGACGCGTTTTCGGTGACTTTGTCCTCTTCAACACCCAGGTGCTCGACAACGATTTTCTTAACGCGATCTGCGACGTCGCTCATAGTAATCCCTCATTCTTTCGGGCCAGTGTCTCAGGCCCCCTTTGGTTGCGCAGCGGTCCGGACAGGGCCCGGATGATCACGCGTTTGCCCCAAAAGGGGCGGCTCTTTGTCCGGACCTGCGCAGTGAAACACTGTCCGGTACCGGGCGGTATTGCGGCCCTTACGGCCCGCCTGTTCCGGTCTGCGCACCCTCTAGCACAAGCGGCAGGGATGGCAAACACGATTGTGCGCTCCTCCCGGAAGCACCCCGGAACTGGCCTATAACATGGCCATCCCACCGTTTACATGCAAGGTGGTACCGGTCACATAAGCAGCTTCTGCGCTTGCAAGAAAGAGCACCGCCGACGCGATTTCGTCAGGTGTGCCCATCCTGCCAGCCGGAATCTGGCCCATGATCCCGGCTTTCTGGTCGTCCGTCAGTTTATCGGTCATCGCTGTTTCGATAAATCCCGGCGCCACAGCATTTACCGTGATCCCGCGACTTGCGACCTCATAGGCAAGGCTTTTGGACATGCCGACCATGCCCGCCTTGGAGGCTGCGTAGTTCGCCTGGCCGGGGTTGCCGGTGGCCCCGACCACAGACGAAATGTTCACGATCCGGCCCCAGCGCGCTTTCATCATGCCCCGCATCACGCCTTTGCACAGGCGAAAGGTCGCTGTCAGATTCACGTCCAGCACCGACTGCCACTCTTCATCAGACATGCGCATAAAGAGATTGTCGCGGGTAATGCCGGCGTTGTTCACCAGAATGTCCACCGATCCCATCGCTTCCGCGGCCTGTTTCGGCAAGGCGTTCACGGCCTCACTGTCGCCGAGATTACAGGGCAGCACATGGGCACGCTCACCAAGCTCAGCGGCCAGCGCCTCCAGCGGTTCGGTGCGGGTACCCGACAGACCGACGCTCGCACCGGCCCCGTGCAGCACGCGCGCGATTTCCGCTCCGATACCCCCCGATGCGCCCGTCACCAGCGCGTTTTTCCCCGTCAGATCAAACATAAAAATCAGTCTCCTGCTCAGGCCCCGAGGGCCGCTTTGATGTCATCGGGTGCGCCGATGTTGCGCGTTTCTGCTTCTTTGGCGATACGCCGGATCATGCCGCTCAGGGCTTTGCCCGCGCCGATCTCCCAGAACGATGTGACGCCCTGCGCCGCCATCCACTCGACGGACGTTTTCCAGCGGACCTGCCCTGTCACCTGGCGGATCAGAAGATCGCGGATCTGCGCCGGGTCTGTAACGGCTTCGGCCAGTACATTTGCCACCAACGGGACCTTTGGCGCGTTCATCTGCACCTCTTCCAGAGCTGCGGCCATCACCTCTGCCGCCGGCGCCATCAGCGCACAGTGAAAAGGCGCGGACACGGGCAGCAGCAGGGCGCGCTTTGCTCCGGCCTCCTTCGCGAGCACCGTGGCACGTTCCACCGCTTCCTTGTTGCCTGAGACGACATTCTGTGCGGGGTCATTTTCATTGGCAACCTGACAGACCTGTCCTTCGGCGGCCTTCGCGGCGATCTCCGTTACCGTGTCGAAACCGAGGCCAAGCACCGCCGCCATCGCCCCCTGCCCGACCGGAACGGCCTTCTGCATTGCCTGCCCGCGTGTCCGTAGTAACCGCGCGGCATCGGCGACCGAAAACGTACCCGCCGCAGCCAGCGCTGAATATTCCCCCAGCGAATGGCCCGCTACATAAGAAACACGGTCGAGCCCGATACCTTCGGCTTGCAGCGCCCGCAGCGCCGCAATCGAAGTCGCCATCAGCGCAGGCTGGGCGTTTTCCGTCAGTGTGAGCGTTTCGATATCGCCCTCCCGGATGAGGTCGCTGAGCTTTTCTCCAAGCGCGTCATCGACCTCATCGAAAACCGCCTGAGCCGCCGGCCATTCTGCGGCCAGCGCCTGCCCCATGCCGATGGTCTGCGCCCCCTGGCCCGGAAACACGAATGCAATGCTCATAAAACCCCCTGTTATTCTGTCGTCCCCCCGGCTTAGCCTGACCGGCAGCCATGAGCAACTCTGCGCGGGCCCGAAGGCCTCGCCTGACCTGACCGCGTTTCTGCGCAATCAATGTGCGCGGGGCGCTCTTGCCGCCCTGCTCCGGGCGGTTACTCTTAGCGGATACTATCGCTGATCAGTCAGGACCTGCCGGATGACCCTTGCCAATACCACCCGCCATTACGGTGCCGTCACCAAAACGTTTCACTGGCTGACTGCGCTTTTGATACTGACGCTTATCCCTCTGGGCATCTTTGCGAACGATCTGCCTTACGACACCTCAGAAGAACTGGCCCGCAAGGCCTGGTATTTTTCCTTACACAAAACGCTGGGTGTCACGGTCTTCTTTGTCGCACTTGCGCGTATCGCCTGGGCGCTGAGCCAACCCAAACCGGGGCTGCTGCACCCTGACCGCAAACTGGAAAGCCTGGCAGCCGAAACCGTACACTGGCTGCTCTATGGCTCGCTGCTGCTGGTGCCGCTCACCGGCTGGATACATCATGCCGCGACCGAAGGTTTTGCGCCGATCTGGTGGCCGCTCGGGCAGAACCTGCCGATGGTGCCCGAATCAGAACCGCTGGCGGCGGTCACTGCCGGGCTGCACATTGTCTTTGAACGCGTGCTGGCATTTTCAGTCCTGCTGCACATCGCGGGCGCGCTGAAACACCACTTCATTGATCGCGACAGCACCCTGCGCCGCATGCTGCCCGGGCGTCCGGCTGTCCCGGATCTGCAAAGCGCCCATCACATCGTGCTGCCGCTTATCGCCGCCGTCGTCATCTGGGCCGGCGCACTGGGGACAGGATCCGTTCTCGGGCTCTATGAAAGGCATGGCGCAACAGTGCAGGCAGCAGCGCTTGAGGATGTGCAGTCTGAATGGGCGGTCGAGGACGGGACCCTGTCCATTACCGTGACACAGCTTGGCTCAGAAGTGACCGGCTCCTTTGCCGGTTGGACGGCGGCCATCAGCTTTGACGAAACCGTCGCCCAGGGGCCGGCAGGATCGGTTGATGTGACGATCTCCATCGGCTCGCTCACGCTGGGATCGGTCACCTCTCAGGCGATGGGCCCGGATTTCTTTAACGCTGAAAGCTTTCCGACAGCCAGTTTTAAAGCCGCGATCATCGCGGGGCCGGAGGGCTATCTGGCCGATGGCACTTTGACGATCAGAGACAAAACCATGCCGGTGCAGCTTCCCTTCACACTCGATATCACCGACGGCACAGCCGTCATGCAGGGCAGCACCACACTCGACAGGCGCGATTACAACATCGGCGACAGTCAGAAAGACGAAAGTTCGCTGGGCTTTTCCGTCGGTGTCACGATTTCGCTGACGGCGCGTGAGGCGACCTGAGTCGCACCATTTCGAAGGTACCTTTGGCGTCTGACAAAAAAACCGCGCCGGGAAAATCAGCGCATTGTCTGCGCCCGGGTTTTTTGTCCGACTGCCGACCCTTACGGTGCCTGAAAGAGTCACGCACAGCCTGCTCCGGGCGGGACCGCCCGAAGGGCCAGGATGAAAGAATAAAAGCCGCGCAGGAACTGCGCGGCTTTT
>CBDUCB010000149.1:0-8631 GCA_965365545.1 uncultured Roseobacter sp.
GAGGGCTTTGCTGCGTATTACGGGTTGCGCCAGCGATCGTCGATCATGGGATTTGCCAATGACACGCGCCAGGAAATCGCGCTGATGTATGATCCGGTTGCGCTGGATGTGGTGCATGCCCCGCGGGCCGGAACACCGGACGTGCCGCGCTTTGACGGCGTGTTCGGGATTGATCTGGATGTGGATGCGACCCGCGACGAGGTGCGGTTTTCCAAGCCCCCCCTTGAGCTGGATATAGTCACGCGCAAAGGCACGGCTCTGCACCTGATCGGCGCGCATCTGAAGTCCAAGGCGCCGCTTGGTGCGCGCAATGACGCCGACATTATGCGCATTGCGATTGCCAACCGTCGCAAACAACTGGCCCAGGCCATCTGGCTGCGTGCACGGATCGATCAGGTCAGCGCCGAGGGCACGCCGGTTATCGTGATGGGCGATCTCAACGACGGCCCCGGTCTTGATGAATTCGAAGGGCTTTTCGGTCGGTCTTCGGTTGAAATCATTCTTGGCTCAGACGGGGAAAACCCTCTTTTCGACCCGCATGCCGGGCGGGCGCTCAGCCAGCGGCTCGGGCCATTGCCGACGACCTCCCGTTTCTGGATCGCGCCGGAGAAACGCTTTTTACAGGCGCTGCTTGATTACATCATGATTTCGCAGGATCTGCGCGCCCGCGGGGCTGACTGGCGCATCTGGCATCCGCTGGACGACCCGGACTGCTGGGCCGATGCGGATCTGCGGGATGCACTGGTGGCCGCGTCAGATCACTTTCCTGTCAGCATCGATCTCGATATCTGATCTCGGAGAATCGCACCGGATAGGCTATACTTCTCAAATGAAACAGATTTTTTCTGCTGCCGTTTTGGCTTTGATCACAGCTTTGCCTGTCTCCGCACAGCAGGACAACGGGTCATCGCTGATGGAAGAAGGGACAAGACAGTTCCTTGAGGGCCTGCTGCGCCAGATGGAGCCGGCGCTTGAAGGCATGAGCGAATTCATCGAAGAGATGGGCCCCGCCATGGCAAAGGTGCTTTCTCAGATCGAAGACTGGTCGGTGTATGAGGCGCCTGAAATTCTGGAAAACGGCGATATCATCATCCGCCGCAAACCGGATAATGACCCCGAAACCGACCCGGCGCCTTCGCCTGAAACCACACCTGACATGCCGCCTCAGGTGGATCTCTGACGCACTTTTCTGACCTCAACCTCGGCATTGAGCGATGAGGCCAGAGACACCAGCCGGGCCTCTGATACTTCACCGAAAAGCGGCACCATGTCGTTGGTCAGAAGCAGCTGCAACCTTCGTTTCTTGGGAAACCAGCGCAGCGTGCCGCGTTCTGCGTCCTGTGCCATCCACATCATGGCGCCGAAACGCATGGCCTTGCCCAGAATTTCTGCCTCCAGCTGTGACTTTTCATCAATCAGATCATAGAGATAATCAAAACGCGTGCCTTCGCGTTTATTGGAATACCGGTGCAGAAGCGCAAGCCCCAGAAAGACCCGTTCGGAGTGTTTCAGTCCACCGAGGTTGGCCCGCGTTGCGTTGTCAAAGCAGGTCTCGGCGCGATAGTCGGGATGCGCCCGCCAGCTCACGTCGTGCAAAAGACAGGCCGCTTTGACCAGCCGGCGGCGCTGTTCCGGCACGTTTTTGAAGAGCGGATGGATGAAGGCGTAAAGCGATTTGCCAAATCCCGGCATGCGCGCGTCTTTGGCTTCGGCGAACCGGCAGGCTTCGATCAGCGGGTCGCGGTCACGCAGTCGCTGCGGCATCTGCTCATAGAGCATGCCTTCGCGGATGCCGTAGCTTGAGATGGCGATGTCTTTGGGGCGGAACGACTGCACCAGACGGCTCAGCACTTCAGCGGCCAGCGGCACGAGACTCATACGTGCCGAAGAGATGTTGCAGGCGCCGCGCAGTTCTTCCAGGTCCGCCTTGCGGATGAATTTTGCCGTGGCCGAGACACTGCGCGCGGTCATACGGTATTCGTGCAGCACGTGCAGAGGATAGCCGCGGCGGTACATATCGATGCGCGCGATCGCCCGCCAGGAGCCACCAACGAGGAAAAGACGGTCCCTCTGGTCGCCCATCACGGATTTCATATGCTCCATGGTCTCGCGGATATGCGCGTCGCGGGCTTTTTTGCCACCTTTGATCTCGCGCAGTTTCAGCGGGCCGAGTGACGAGGTCATGCGGCGCCCGACACGCCCGCCGGAGATTTCCGCAAGCTCCATTGAGGAGCCCCCGATATCGCACACGAGCCCGTAGGACCCCGGCCACCCCAGCAGCACACCCTGGGCGGAAAGCCGCGCTTCTTCCTCGCCGTCGATGACCCAGATGCGCAACCCGGTTTCGCGGCGCACTTCCTCGCAGAAATCGGGCCCGTCACTCGCGTCGCGCACAGCAGCCGTCGCAACGACTGTCAGTGCCGGCAGCCCCATGCCCTGGGCCAGGTGCTGGAACCGGCGCAGGGCGGCGAGTGCCCGGACCCGTCCTTCGGGGTTGAGCCGCCCTGAGTCCGACAGGCCTGCACCAAGTGCGCACATAATTTTTTCATTGTAAAAATAAGCAGGTGACCGGGCGGCGCCGTCAAAGACCACAAGCCTTACGGAGTTCGAGCCCACATCGACCACGCCCACACGGGCCAGAGCGCGCGCGCCAGGGTCTTCAAACAACGGCCGGCCGAACAGGCCTGCATCCGGTTGCACGGTTGCCGCCTCAGGCGCGCCGGTGATATTGGTCTGGTCAGTCATTGGCAGTTCCGCAGCTTCGCCACACCCTGAGAAAGATTTGGCTGATGGTCAATGCACCCGGTCGGATTTACCGGTAAAGCGGTCTCAGTCTTCAGTATGGGTCAGCTTGGGCACATCCGAGGCACCGGCCGAGCCGCGCCCGGAAAGTGACGGGTTTTCCATGAAGAAACGGTGGCAGCTGAAGGCAAAGGCGCCTTCCGGAAGGGGCGGACGTTCAAAGGAGCCGTCAGGCCCCATGACCCAGCTTTGTGCGACATCCGCGAGATTGGCGGCCATGATCTGGCTGACGATCTGGGCTTTGACGGTGGCGTTCTCGATTTCAACCAGGGTTTCCACGCGCCTGTTCAGGTTGCGGCCCATCCAGTCGGCGGATGAGATGAAAACCCGGCCCTTTTTGTGTGGCAATCCGGCGCCGTTGCCGAAACAGACAATGCGTGAATGCTCAAGAAAGCGCCCGACGATGGATTTAACGCGGACGTTTTCGCTGAGCCCCCTGATGCCGGGGCGCAACCCGCAGATGCCGCGCACAACGAGGCTGATTTTCACGCCGGCCTGGCTGGCGGCATAAAGCGCGTCGATCACTTCACTGTCGATGATCGAATTCATTTTTGCCCAGATGACGGCAGGTTTGCCGGCGCGCGCGTACTCGGCCTCCGCCGCGATCAGCTCCAGCAGACGGGGTTTGAGTGTGGTGGGCGAAATCGCCAGGTTGTCGAGCTTTTCAGGCTGGGCGTAACCTGAAAGATAGTTGAAAACTTTGGTCGCGTCGCGGCCGAGGCGGGTGTCACAGGTAAAGAGCGAAAGATCGGTGTAAATCCTGGCCGTAATGGGATGGTAATTGCCGGTTCCGTAGTGGGTGTAAGTGACCAGCTGATTGCCTTCGCGCCGCACCACGGTGGAGATTTTCGCGTGGGTTTTCAGATCGAGAAAACCGTAAACCACATGGGCTCCCGCCCTCTCCAGACGGCGCGACTGGCGGATGTTGGCGGCTTCGTCGAAGCGCGCTTTGAGCTCCACCAGAGCGGTCACCGATTTGCCCTCTTCGGCCGCTTCGCAGAGCGCTTCGACAATCGGGCTGTCTCGTGAGGTGCGATAGAGTGTCTGTTTGATCGCCACCACCTGCGGGTCGCGTGCGGCCTGCTGCAGGAAGCGCACAACCATGTCGAAGGTCTCGTAGGGGTGGTGCAGCAGCATGTCCTTGTTACGCACAGCGGCCAGCATATCGCCTTCAAAATCGGTCACGCGCTCGGGGATGCGGGGTGTGAAGCTGGGCCAGAGCAGGTCGGGCCGGCTGTCGAGCACCAGCTCGCTGAGGTCAGCTGAGCCGATCATGCCGTCGATCTCGATGACTTCTTCGGCACCGACGCCAAGCTCTTCCATGATCACGGCCTTCAGCTTTTCGGGCGCACCGGCGGAATGTGTGAGCCGTACAACTTCGCCGCGCCGGCGGCGTTTGAGGGCCACCTCGAACTCGCGCACGAGGTCTTCGGCTTCCTCCTCGACTTCGAGATCGCTGTCGCGCAGCACGCGAAACTCGAAATGCGCCTTGAGTTTATACCCCGGGAACAGCCCGCCCACGTTCAGCACCAGCAGTTCTTCAAGCGGCAGAAACCGGTTTTCGCCGTCACCTGCCGGCAGGGCGATAAAACGTTCGATCTGTGCAGGGATCGGCAGCAGAGCCTGCAAAGGCCGCTTGTCGCTGCTGCGTTCCAGCTGAAGAGCCAGCGCGTAGCCGGTGTTTGGAATAAACGGGAAGGGATGAGCCGGATCGATCGCCAGAGGCGACAGAACCGCAAAAACCTGGGTGAGAAAAACGTCCTCCAGATAAGTCAGGTCTTCGTCTGTGAGGTCTTTGTTGCGCAGAACGGAAATCTTTTGTTCTTCCATCTCCGCAAGCAGGGCCACCAGAACTTTCTGCTGGGTTTCCATAAGGTTGCGGGCGTTCTGGTCAATAAGCACAAGCTGTTCGGCAGGACTGAGCCCGTCAGCGCCGGGCGTGGTATTACCCGCATGGGCAAGTTCGCGCAGACCAGCCACCCGCACGGTATAAAACTCGTCGAGATTGTTGGCCGAGATCGAGAGAAAACGCAGTCTTTCGAGCAATGGCACGCGGGAGTTTTCAGCTTCCTCCACAACGCGCCAGTTGAACCCGAGCCAGCTCAGTTCCCGGTTAAAAAACCGGGCCGGACCTGAGGTATCAAGGTCGGGCATCGGGGTTGCAGGCGGGAAATCAGCTGTCAGAAAGTCGGCGTAGGTCATACTGGCCTTGTGCTGGTAAAATGTAACGGAACGGTGACATATATCAGCGCGCCGCGTCCTCTTTGTCCAGCAGGTCGGCGGCAAGACTGCGGGAAACGGGTTTTTTCCGGGCCAGCGACGCAGCATCCAGTGCAGATACCACATCACGTGCGGCCGCAAAGGAACGGTCAATACGCCGGATCAGATATGCAATGACGTCCGGTTTCGGCATCAGCTGGCGGTCAGCAAAAAGTTTGGCCAGAACGGCTGATAAAAGTGCATCGTCGGGTGGTTCCAGTGCCACCATCGGTGTGCCGCCGAGGCGGCTTGCCAGATCGGCAAGCCCGATGTTCCATGCCCGTGGCAGGCCCGTGCCTGTCAGCAGAAGGCTGTTGGATTCCGCCAGCACGAGGTTATGCAGGTGAAAAAGAACCCGCTGGGCCTGCGCGTTGCCTGCAATGCGGTCAACGTCTTCGACAGCAACTGAGCCTGCGGCAAGTCCGGGCACCATATCAGCGGTCAGATCGCAGGCACCGATGACATCTGCGCCCGAGAGGGCGGCCCATACATGGGCGAGATGCGTTTTGCCTGACCCCTCCGGCCCGGTGAGCAGGAGTTTCCGGCCCGGCCAGGTCTGCCAGCCGTCGATCATCGCAAAAGCGATTTCATTGGAGGGGGCGACGAGAAAATCATCGCGCCCCAGCGCCGCAACGCCGGGCAGGTCAAATCCGAGCTGTTCGGCCATATCAGGTGTCGCCCTGGCCCGATCTGCCCTGATAGAGCAGTGAGTGCTGATACTTTTCGACCGCAAAACGGGCGATGACGCCCAGAGCTGCGGCCACCGGCACGGCGACCAGCATGCCGACAAATCCAAAGAGTGCACCAAAAACAGAGAGTGCGAGGATAAGCCAGACCGGGTGCAGCCCGACCGAGTTTCCTACAAGCTTCGGGGTCAGGATATTGCCCTCGACGATCTGGCCCAGAACAAAGATGCCGGCCACCAGACCGATGCTGACCCAGTCTCCCCAGAACTGAAAGAGCGCAAGCCCGATGGCAAGTGCGCCGCCGATCAGCGCGCCCAGATAGGGGATGAAGGTCACGAGCCCGGCGATAAAGCCCACGACCAGTCCGAACTGCAACCCGACCAGCATCAGGGCCAGCGCATAATAGGTGCCCAGAATAAAGCAAACGGTGCCCATCCCGCGGATAAAAGACGCAAGCGTGTTATCGATTTCGCGGGCGAGCCGCCGGATGACAGGGGCGTGGTCACGGGGCAGCAGCTCGTCGATGCGGTGAACCATCCGGTCCCAGTCGAGCAGCAGATAAACCGACACCACGGGCACGACAACGAGCAGCACAATCACATTCAGCAGCGACGCTGCAGAACTGAGTGCCGTTTCCAGCAGGGCCACTCCGCGTTCTTCGATCGCGGTACCGACGTTATTGAGGGTCTGGCGCATGGTCGAGCTCTCTTCGAGCACCGAGGGAAAGCGTTCTGTGACGAATGTCGAGAGCGATTCTGCGTATTGCGGGGCGGCGCGTACGAGCTGGATTGACTGGTTGACCAGTGTCGGGATGACAAGCAGCGCCATAATGATAAAGACCAGCAGGCCACCGATCGTGATGACGGCGGTCGCCGCAGCCCGGCTCAGCCCGAAACGTTCCAGCCGGTCGGCCACGGGATCGAGAAAATAAGCGATTGCACCACCGAGGATAAACGGCAGCAGCACATGCCCCAGAGACCACAGCAGCACGAGAAAGACAGCTGCGGCACAGCTCCAGTATATCATCTGATCGCGGACGGGCAGTGCCATCGGGGTCTCCGGTTGCGGAATGCATCCCACATTGCCTATGCGCCGGACGGTTGCAAGGGGGCGGCCGGAAAAAGCGCGCGTGCAGCCCGGCGGGCAGGTCAGTGCGTGATTGCGGGGACCCGCGCTTTGGCATAGTCAGTGGGCGGAGTATCTTACCCGAAGGACCAGCCGCGATGCGCCTCACACGCTATTTTATGCCCGTACTGCGCGAAAACCCCGCAGAGGCCCAGATTGTCAGCCACCGGCTGATGCTGCGTGCCGGTATGATCAAGCAAAACGCAGCAGGGATTTATTCCTGGCTGCCGCTGGGGTTCAGGGTGCTGCGCCGCATTGAAGCAATTGTGCACGAAGAGCAGCAACGTGCGGGCCATATCCCGATGCTGATGCCCACAGTACAGCCTGCGGATCTCTGGCGTGAGAGCGGGCGCTATGACGACTATGGCGAAGAAATGCTGCGTATCACCGACCGTCAGGATCGTGACATGCTTTACGGACCCACCAACGAGGAGATGATCACGGACATCTTCCGCAGCCACGTGGGCAGTTACAAAGATCTGCCGCTGACGCTTTACCACATCCAGTGGAAGTTCCGCGACGAGATGCGCCCGCGCTTTGGCGTGATGCGCGGCCGCGAGTTTTACATGAAAGACGGCTATAACTTCGACCTGACCAAAGAGGACGCGCTGCACGCCTACAACCGCCATCTGGTGAGCTATCTGCGCACCTATGAGCGCATGGGGCTGCAGGCCATTCCGATGCGTGCGGACGGCGGACCGATCGGCGGCGATTACACCCATGAGTTCCTCGTGCTTGCAGAGACCGGCGAGTCGGAGGTTTTCTATGACAGCACTGTGACCGACCTGACCTTTGGCGACCGGGACATTGATTACGACGATGTGGCCCAGTGCCAGTCGATCCTCGAAGAGTTTACCAATCTTTATGCCCGTACAGACGAAACTCATGATGTGGCGGTCTTTGAGGGGGTGCCCGAAGAACGCCGGCGCAGCGCGCGCGGTATTGAGGTTGGCCAGATTTTCTATTTCGGGACAAAGTATTCCGAGCCGATGGGCGCCACGGTTCAGGGGCCGGACGGCAAGCCCGTGCCGGTTCATATGGGCAGTCACGGCATCGGCGTGAGCCGTCTTCTGGGTGCGATCATTGAAGCGAGCCACGACGACAAGGGCATTATCTGGCCCGAAGGGGTGACGCCGTTTCATTGCGGCATCGTGAACCTGAAACAGGGTGACGACGACGCTGATGCCGCCTGTGAGGCGCTTTATGCGGCGCTGACGGCCGAAGGACTCGACCCGCTTTATGACGATCGTGACGAGCGGGCGGGCGGCAAGTTCGCGACCATGGATCTCATCGGCCTGCCCTGGCGGATCACCGTGGGCCCGCGCGGGCTGAAGAACGGCGTGGTTGAACTGACCAGCCGCCGCACCGGCGAAAGCGAAGAGCGGACACCTGAAGAAGCCGTGAATAAGGTTGCCGGGATTTATGGCGGCATCTATTTGGCAGACTTTGGTTTGGCCAGGGTTGCCGAAACAAACCAGACCACGCTTTCAGGTCAGATGATGATGGGAACTCCCCATTACATTTCCCCTGAACAAGCCAAAGGTTTGGGGAATCTAGACAGTGGAACGGATATCTATTCTCTGGGTGTTATGACCTATGAGTTGTTGGTCGGGGAAGTGCCATTCCAGGCAGATACACCCTTTTCAGTTATCCACGACCACATTTATACACCTCTTCCGCTTCCAAGGGACCTTAATACTGATATAAATGACGAGCTTCAACGAGCGCTGCTTAAGGCATTGGCTAAAAAACGAGAAGA
>CBDUCB010000150.1:0-8626 GCA_965365545.1 uncultured Roseobacter sp.
GGCGGCGGCGAGCGCAGCGGACGCAGTTTGCCCGCCGAGATGTCGATCAGTTGCTGGACCACGGCGGCATGCACCGCGACGCCATAAGAAAAAGGCCGGTGCGGCGGACGGTTCAGCGGGGTGCGGAAGTTATCCTTGATCGAGATGCTGGTCAGCCCCAGAACCACGACACGACCTGCAATATCCGCAGCACCGGCGCGACCTTCCAGCAGGTCCGCGGCGGAAATGACCGGTGCCACCGGCGGGCCGTTCTGCCAGGCAACCGCGATCTGATATCCGGTGTCATCAATGCCACGGTAGCTGCCGGTGCCGTCACGCAGCCGCGGCACCGGTGTATCGCCGAAAAGAAGCACCGACGGATCCTCAGGCGAGGGTTTCAGCCCTGCCTGCCCTGCTGCCAGAAACGCCAGCCGGGCCGCAAAAGACAGCGAAACCCCGGCGCCGTCACTGGTCAGTAAAAGCGCGCGGCGCACGACACCGTCAGGATCGACCGGCACATCGGCAAACCCGGTGCTCCCGGCGCTTTCGGCAAAGGCAGGACCCCGGATCGCATTGGCGCCCGACGCGCCCAGCATCGTGATCCAGACCGATCTGCTGTTATCAAAAGCCCGCGTCAGCGCCGCGCTGCCGGGCGCCACCGGATTGTCGCGATAGATATCGACCCCGATGGCTGTGGCCCCTGCCCCTTTCAGCGCTTCAAGAAGCTCTGCCAGTTTTTCATCGGGCAAAGGCCAGCCCCAGCGGGCCAGATCCTCTTCCCCGATCGCGACAATGACCACATCGCTTGCGGGTTCGGTGTCGGCCAGGCGCGCAATTGTCCGGTCATACTGCACCAGTTCGATCCGCTGCAAAGCCCCTGCCGCACGCAATCCGGCAATGACCGCGAAAACCGCACAGCCCGCCGCGAGGATCAGCAGGGCGGCGTGAAGCGGGCTCAGGATGTGTTTATGCATAGACGGGACCCGGCGGTATTCGCGCCTGTCGGGCGCAGCCTTACCTTAGCTGCAGAGCCCTGCGAGAGCGACTCTTTCCCGCTGGTGCCCGTTACCCGACACCAACCCCGTGGCCGCAGTATTGCGCAGGATAGACAGACCCTGGCCGGTCAGTTACATCCGCAACAATTAACTACCCTGCCTCAGGAGATGCCATGTCTTTCGTTCTGCCACAGTTTCTGCCCTATCTGCTCAACCAGGCTGCAGAAGCTGTCAGCCGGGATTTTCAGGGCTATTACCGCGACCGGTACGGCATGCTGCGCACAGAGTGGCGGGTGTTGTTTCATCTGGGATGTTACGGCGACATGACAGCCGGGCGGATCTGCGGGCTGGCCTCGATCCACAAGACCAAAGTGAGCCGTGCTGTACGGGCGCTCGAAGTAAAACGCTATCTCAGACGCACCACCTCCGCGCAGGACCGGCGTGTCGAGACCTTGTCGCTCACGACGTCCGGACATCAGGTGTTCCGGGATCTGCAGGCCGCCGCGGAACAGTATGAACGCGACATCACCAGTGTGCTGTCACCCGGGGAAGTCTCTAGCCTGCGGGCCATGCTGGTGAAACTGGAAAAGAGCGCCGGCTGAACCGGATGAGCGGCCTGCTCCCTTTGGCGCCAGACGGGGCCGGTGATCGCTGCCCACGCCGACCGGGGGGCGATGCGCCGGTCGGGATGGCGTTGCGAGTTGATTTGTCCCGCAATATCCCGGAGCGACAGTACCCTGGGATTCGGCCTTTGATCCGTCGCCCGTGCGATCCCGTAAACTGCCCGACCGGCCCGGTGCTCAGCCGTTGCCCGCGCGGGCGGCATCAAGCGCCGCACGCAGCACTTCCCTGTCGCCGATGTGATTTGCCAGCAGCAGAATAAGCCGTGCGTTCAGCGCATCACTTTCATCTTCTGTCAGGCCGGCATGCGCCGCCAGCAGCTCATCATAAAATCCGTCGGGGTCAGGTATATTCGGGGTGAGATTAAGTGCCACCAATCAGTCCTCTCTGGCGATCGCGCGCCGCAGCGCGCTGGCAATGTCCGCCGTTTGCGCATCGAGCCAGCGTGCTGTCACATGCTGATCCGGCCGGATCAGGTATATGGCCTGCTCAGCCTCTCCCAGATAACGCGTCCGGAGCGCGCCTGAGGGATCATCGGTTTGTGTGTCCAGAACAAGGGTGCCAACGACCAGCCCCGCACAGTCACCCGGATCCGGAGCGGGCGTATTGATTGCAAGCAGGGTAAAGTTGTCTGAGAGCCGGTCGAGCAGAAACCCCTCACCGAGCGGCGCGTCAGGACAGGGCGCGCCGGGACGGGTCCTTGCCGGCCCTGCAAGCGCATCCGGGCCGTTCAGCGCAAAGCCGTCATAGATGCAGGGTACCGAGAGCCGCCCCGAGTTAACCAGCGGACGGGCAAAGCTGTGTGCGCGTGCGAGACCCAGCACCGCGTCCCGGAACACCCGGCTCATCCGTGTTTTTGGCGTCAGGAAATCCGTGGACCGCGTTGAGTTCAGGATGTTCTCGTCGGCCCCGTATTCGCGTTCGGCGCAGTAGCTGTCGAGCAGATTTTCCGGCGCCACTCCCCGAACCACAAGATCCAGCTTCCAGGCCAGGTTTTCCGCGTCCTGTACACCCGAGTTGGCCCCCCGCGCGCCGAAGGGAGATACCTGATGCGCCGCGTCGCCGGCAAAAACAACCCGGCCCTGGCGAAATTTGCGCATGCGCCGGCACTGAAATCTGTAAACCGAAGTCCAGACGAGTTCGTAATCCACCCCGTCACCCAGCATGGCATCGACACGCAAGCGCACGCGTCCCGGGTCAAGCTCTGCGGCGCGATCAATGTCCCGGCCCAGCTGGAAATCGATCCGCCAGATGTCATCGGGCTGTTTGTGCAGCAGCGCGGACTGACCCGCATCTTTAAAGGGCGGCTCGAACCAGAACCAGCGCTCGGTCGGAAAATCAGCCTTCATGCGCACATCAGCGATCAGAAAATTATCCTCAAAGACCCGCCCCTCAAATCCCTCGCCGGTCATTTCGCGCAGGGCTGAGCGTGCACCGTCGCAGGCGATGCACCAGTTCGTCTGCAGATCATAGGCACCGTCCGGCGTGTCAACGCTGAGCGATACGCCGTCATTTTGCACCGATATGCCGGTTACCCTGCTGGCGCCCCTGATCCCGACAGGCGCGCCGTTCTTTTGCGCCCGGTGGATCGCTTCGATCAGAAACTTCTCAAAATACGGCTGCTGCAGGTTGATGAAAGCCGGATGCCGGTGCCCTTCTTCAGGCTGAAGGTTAAATTCATAAATCCGGTCCGACCCGTGGAAGACCTTGCCGACATTCCAGACGACACCCTTTTCCAGCATCGCGTCCGCCGCGCCGAGCCGCTGCGCAATCTGCAGTGTTCGCTGCGAAAAGCATATGGCCCGGCTGCCCTGTCCCGGGCCTGTGCCTGCGTCCAGCACCAGCACAGGCGTGCCGCGCCGCGCCAGATCAAGCGCGGTTGCAAGACCCACCGGCCCGGCGCCCACAACCACGACCGGGTGGTGCTCCGGCTCTGCAGCGGGTGTACGGCGTTTCTCGTAGGGGTAAAGACGAAAGGCCGGATCCTGCGCATGATCTGTCTGTGCAGGCTGCCGGCTCATCCCTGCAACTGCTCCCACATTTCCAGATCACGCTTGTCTGTCCAGATCCGGGGCGTATCCATGCCGCGGGCTTCATCATAGGCGCGCGAGACATTGAAAGGCAGGCAGTGCTCATAGATCGCATAATCCGAGAACTTCGGGTCACAGGCGGCGCGCACCGCGTCCCAGGCGTCTTTGAGACTGCCGCCCCGGGCAGCGACGCGTGCTGCCGGCGCATAGGTACTGTCGAGAAAATCGCGCGTGGAGGCAATGGCGCGCGTCACTGCGTCCTTTCCGATGAGAGCACCGCCCCGGCCCGGCGCGATGGCATCCACATCCCGTGCCGCGATCACATCGAGCGTGCGGCCCCAGTCGCTGAAATGCCCGTCACCGCAATAACAGGCCGAGCGGTCCTCGACGATGTCACCGGTGAACATGACGTTCTGATCGGGGACGAAAACAACCGCGTCCCCTGCCGTATGGGCGCGTCCCGGGTGGCTGATGTCGACGCGACGGTTGCCCAGATACACCGTCATCGAACGGCTGAATGTGGTGGTGGGCCAGGTTAGACCGGGGATGCTTTCATGGCCTTCGAAAAGGCGCGGGAAACGCTGAAACTCGCTGTCCCAGTCTTCCTGGCCGCGTTCTGCCACCATCGCGCGCGCAGTATCGGACATGATGATCTGATCCGCCCCGTAGGCCGAGGCGCCGAGGACGCGGACCGCGTGATAATGGGTCAGCACGAGGTGGGTAATCGGTTTATCGGTTACCGAACGGACCTTTTCGATGACCTTGCCGGCCAGACGCGGTGTCGCCTGGGCCTCTATGATCATGACGCTCTCATCCCCGATGATCACGCCGGAATTGGGATCGCCCTCGGCGGTAAAGGCCCAGAGCCCTTCGCCGATCTCGTCAAAAGTGATCTCTTTTTCGGTCATATCCCCCTGCGAGGCGAAGGCTTTGGCCATATCAGTCTCCTTTTCCGCCGCCAGGGCGTGTTTTACGTTTCGTCCCGGGCATACGGGTCATTTACCGCCGGCAGAACGCGGCCGGTGCAGCTGCCGAACCCCACACGGTATCCGTCCCCTGTCGCCACGCCCCGCAGGGTCAGCCGGTCGCCGTCTTCGATAAAGCTGCGCGGCTCACCGGTATCGAGCGTCAGAGGTTCTTTTCCACCCCAGCTGAGCTCAAGCAGAGAGCCGCGGTTTTCCTTCTGCGGCCCCGAAATTGTGCCGGATCCCAGCAGATCACCGGTGCGCATCGGACAGCCGCAGGTCGTATGGTGCGCAAGCTGCTGGGCAGCGGAGTAATACATCTCATTGTAATTTGTGCGGCTGATGATCGTTTCGGCTTTGCCCGAGGGTGCCAGGGCTGTTTCAAGACCGATATCAAAGAGCATAGGTCCCGCGTCGCACAAGTGATCGGGGAGCGGCACCACACGCGCCGGCGTGTCGCAGCGGAACGGCCTGAGGGCCTCGCTCATCACAATCCACGGGCTGATCGAGGTGGCGGTCGCCTTGGCCTGAAAAGGTCCCAGCGGCTGATATTCCCATGCCTGAATGTCGCGCGCCGACCAGTCGTTGAGCAGCACGTAGCCAAAGATGGCCGCATCCGCCTCCGTGACGCTCAGCGGGTGGTCACTGGCAACACCGACCACAGCGCCAAGCTCCAGTTCGATGTCAAAGCGGGCGGAAGGAGCAAAGCGCGGCACGCTGTCATCCGGGCCCTTCACCTGACCCCAGGGGCGGCGCACATCTGTCCCTGAAACGACGACTGACGACGCCCGTCCGTTGTAGCCGATCGGCATATGCAGCCAGTTGGGCGGGAGCGCGTTCTCCGCCCCGCGGAACATGGTGCCGACGTTGGTCGCGTGATGGCGGCTGGCGTAAAAATCAGTGTATTCCGCGACGCGGAAGGGCATGTGCAGCACGGCGCCTTCCTGCGGGCAGAGAAACGGGCGCACCTCTGCCTCCTGCGGGCTGCCGTCAGCCAGAAGGCCGGTCACATCCTGGCGCAGCCTGCTCCAGGCTTCCGGGCCCAGCGCCATAAATGCCGTCCAGTCTCCGGTCTGCAGCGTGCCACCAAACCGCAAAAGCCCCCGCGCCTCCAGCGCCTGCACATCGAGGATGCTGTCACCAATGGCCATCCCGCAACGCGGCGGCTCTGCGTCCGAAAAAACGCCGCAGGGCAGGTTGTTGAGCGGAAACTGCGTCTCAGGCGAATTGGCCGGGGCGAGAAAAGAGCGGATCAGCCCGCTCATGGGGAGGGCTCAGCATCGGGCTGGTTTTCAGGCAGCGCCGCCACGATCGCAGGCACCTGAAGGCAGGCGGCTTCGACGCGGCGCACCTTTGGCCAGGGCGCGAGATCCAGACCGAAACGATGCGCGTTGATTGTCTGGCCGGTCACACAGAGATCACAGACATCGGGCGCAGCGCCGAATGAAAATTCGGTGTTCGGGTCCAGCTGCGCCTCAAGTGTTGTAAACCCCTCGCGCATCCAATGGTGCATCCAGTCGCGGATCTGGTCCTCTGTTGCGCCAAAACGACTGCGCAGCTCTGCCAGCAGGCGCAGGTTGTTGGCCGGGTGGATATCGAGTGCGACGGTGTGAGCAGCGCCCAGAACGCGTGCGCGCAACACAGGATCGGAGGGCAATAACGGCGGCTCGGGCCAGGTGGCCTCGATATAGTCGAGAACAGCCATCGACTGGGTCAGGATACGCCCGTCGTCGAGGCCGAGCGCCGGCACGCCACGCCCGGGACTGATTGCACCGAAAGTATCGCTCAGTTGTTCGTTCTGCATCAGATTGACGGAGAGGGTCTCAAAAGGCACGCCCTTGAGCCCCAGAGCGGCACGTACCCGGAACGACGTGGTCGAGCGCCAGAAGGACCAGAGTTTCATTTTTTGCCCGGTGTCCCGTCGAATTTCTTGTCCAGGCTCTCCCAGCAGTCGATGTAATCATCCTGAAGCGGGGCCTCCCTGCCTGCAAACTCCGTCAGATGCTGCGGGAAACGGGTCTCGAACATAAAAGACATGGTGTTGTCGAGCTTTACCGCCTGCAGATCTGCATTGGACGCGCCTTCGAAAGCATTCTTGTCCGGTCCGTGCGGAAGCATCATATTGTGCAGGCTGATCCCGCCCGGCACAAAGCCTTTGGGCTTGGCATCATACTGGCCGTAAATGTTGCCCATCAGCTCGGACATGATGTTCTTGTGATACCAGGGCGGGCGGAAGGTATCTTCGGCCACCATCCAGCGCTCGCGGAACAGCACAAAATCGATATTGGCGGTGCCGGGCTGGCCCGACGGCGCCGTGAGCACCGTAAAGATCGACGGGTCGGGGTGGTCAAAGAGGACGGCCCCCACCGGGCAATAGGTCGAAAGGTCGTATTTCACCGGGGTATAATTGCCATGCCAGGCGACCACGTCGAGCGGCGACTGGGCGATCTGCGTCTCATGAAACTGCCCGCACCATTTGATGGTCACCGTGGAGGGCACTTCGCGGTCCTCAAATGCAGCGACCGGCGCTTTGAAATCGCGCCGGTTGGCCATGCAGTTGGCGCCGATGGGCCCCCTGCCCGGCAGCTCGAACTTCTGGCCGTAGTTTTCGCAGACAAAGCCGCGACAGGGGCCCTGAGCGACCTCCACTCGGTAAAGCAGCCCGCGCGGCAGAATGACGATCTCGCCCGGCGCGATATCGAGAATGCCAAGCTCCGTGCAGAACCGCAGACGGCCCTCCTGAGGCACGACCAGCATTTCACTGTCGGCGGAGAAGAAATATGCGTCCTTCATGCTTTGCGTCACAAGATAGATGTGACTTGCCATGCCCACCTGAGTGTTTACGTCGCCGGCGGTCGTCATGGTGCGCATGCCGGTGATCCAGGTCAGCGGCCGGTCGCTGTGCGGCACCGGATCCCAACGATACTGGCCTAGGCTGGTCACTTCATCCACAACATTCGGCGCGGTCTTCCAGTGCGGCACGTCGATGCGCGCATAGCGGTGCGAGTGCTTCACGGACGGCCGGATCCGGTAGCACCAGGTACGTTCGTTCTGGTGGCCGGGCGCGGTGAAAGCGGTGCCGCTCAGCTGCTCGCCGTAAAGGCCGTAGTTGCATTTCTGCGGGCTGTTCATGCCCTGCGGCAGCGCGCCGGGCAGCGCCTCGGTCTCGAAATCATTGCCAAAACCGGGCATATAGCCCGCATGTGGCCCGGGCAGCGACGGGGCCTGGGTGAGACCTGAAAAATCCGCCAGTGTGTTCATGGAATCCTCCCGTTTATCTGATGCCCTAACAGTTACTTTTGTAACTAACAACGCAAAGAATTGCGATTGCTGTTCCTGCCCGGCATCCTTTCCGGCTCCTGGCCAGCAGCGCCGGCCCCTGTCCTCACACAATGCTCAGACCTGCCCGTCGGACTGTGCCAGCCACCGCGATCAGACACCCGCGGCGCGGCTCTGGCGGTATCCCCGCGCGCCTTCTGCTGCACGCCGGTGGCACAGAACGGCCGGTCCCGGGCGATTTGCGGCGGCCTGACCGAAAATCACCGCTGCCCTGTGGACCCCGGTCAGGCAATTGTTTAATCCGGGGGCAGCATCAGGAAAGGCTCAGAGAACATGTCGGATCAAAACAACGCGGATATCATTTACACCAAAGTGGACGAAGCACCTGAACTGGCGTCAGCGTCTTTGCTGCCGGTCATCCGGACCTTTGCTGCCGCAGCAGGTGTCACCGTGGGCACGCGGGATATTTCGCTGGCCGGACGCATTATCGCCGCCTTTCCCGAAGGCCTGACAGAGGCGCAGCGCCAGAGCGACGATCTGGCGATCCTGGGCAAGCTGGTGAAAACGCCCGAGGCCAATGTGATCAAACTGCCCAACATTTCGGCTTCCGTGCCACAACTGACGGCAGCGGTGAAGGAACTGCAGTCGCAGGGCTATGACATCCCAGATTATCCCGAGACACCGCAGACAGATGCGGAAAAAGAGGCCCGCAAGCGCTATGACGCGATCAAGGGTTCGGCGGTGAACCCGGTGCTGC
>CBDUCB010000151.1:0-8602 GCA_965365545.1 uncultured Roseobacter sp.
TGGTGCTGCTGGAGAGAATTGAACTCTCGACCTCTCCCTTACCAAGGGAGTGCTCTACCTCTGAGCTACAGCAGCGCCGGTGTGGCGCGTGATTAGACGCAAATATTGACACGTGCAAGCCTTATCTGGACCCTTCCTGCGCCCTGCGCTAGACAGGCGCTATGGCAGATAAATCACCCCGGAAAGGCCCGGCAAAGACGACCGGAACGCGCGAAGACCGGCTCAAAGCCGCTCTCAGGGCCAATCTGGCGCGGCGCAAGTCGCAGGTCCGCGAACGGCAGGCCGCAGACGGGACAGGAAAACCGGCGAAACCCGGGCAGAAAAAGGACATCTGAGCAGATGGATTCAATACTCGTCAGAGGCAACGGCCCGCTTGCCGGTCAGATACCGATCGCGGGGGCGAAAAACGCCTGTCTGACGCTGATGCCGGCTACGCTGCTCACCGAAGAGCCGCTGACGCTGGTCAATGCGCCTAGGCTCAGCGACATCCGCACCATGACCGAACTGCTGCAGTCGCTGGGCGCCGAAGTCACCTCGCTGCAAAGCGGGCAGGTGCTGGCCATGTCCAGCCACGACATCAACAACCAGACTGCCGATTATGACATCGTGCGCAAAATGCGCGCCTCGATCCTGGTGCTTGGCCCGATGCTGGCGCGCTACGGCCATGCGGTGGTCTCGCTGCCGGGCGGTTGCGCGATCGGCGCGCGCCCGGTCGATCTGCATCTCAGGGCGCTGGAGGCCATGGGCGCCGAGCTTGAACTGCGCGACGGTTATGTGCACGCCAGCGCGCCGGGCGGGCTCAAAGGTGGCACCATTGATTTTGATTTCGCCTCAGTGGGCGCTACCGAAAACGCGCTGATGGCCGCTACTCTTGCCAGGGGCACGACCATCATCAACAACGCCGCCCGCGAACCCGAGATCGTGGACCTTGCCACCTGCCTGCGCGCCATGGGCGCCCATATCGACGGCGACGGTACCAGCACCATCACCATTGAGGGTGTGGACCGTCTGGGCGGTGCTACCCATACCGTGGTCACCGACCGCATTGAGCTTGGAACCTATATGCTCGCACCTGCGATCTGCGGCGGCGAGGTGGAACTCCTGGGCGGCCGGATCAGCCTTGTCGAGGCGTTCTGCGAAAAGCTTGATGCTGCCGGGGTCGATGTGTCTGAAACCGCCGCCGGCCTCACGGTCAAACGCCGCTCCGGCGATATCAAAGCCGTCGACGTTACCACAGAACCGTTTCCCGGTTTTCCCACCGATCTGCAGGCCCAGATGATGGCGCTTTTGTGCACCGCACAGGGCACTTCTGTGCTGGAGGAAAAAATCTTCGAGAACCGTTTTATGCACGCCCCCGAACTCATCCGCATGGGCGCCGATATTGAGGTGCATGGCGGGACGGCGACCGTGAAAGGCGTCGGACGGCTGAAGGGCGCGCCGGTCATGGCAACTGATCTGCGGGCTTCCGTGTCGCTCATTCTCGCAGGTCTGGCGGCAGAAGGTGAAACCCGTGTCGCCCGTGTTTATCACCTCGACCGTGGCTATGAGCAGGTCGTCTCCAAACTGTCGGGCGTTGGCGCAGACATAGAGCGGATCTCAGGCTCATGACCGATGCCCGCTTTGAAGACGGCCGTGAGGCACCGCTGAACCTTGGCGCGCTGGATGCAGATGATCTGCAGGTCATTTCCTCGCTCTGTCAGGACGCCGTGTTACCGGCGGCGGAAATGAAATGGGATCGCAGGGCACACCGGTTTGCCCTGCTGCTGAACCGCTTCCGCTGGGAAGAAGGGCCTGCGCGCACGGTCTCACCCGAAAGGGTACAGTCCGTGCTGGCCTTTGACACGGTCACCGCAGTGGCCAGCAACGGCATTGACAGGGGAGATGCCGATACGGTGCTCTCACTGCTCTCGGTGACCTTTGAGCCGACCGAAGCGCCGGCGGGCCATATTCTGCTGACACTTGCGGGGGACGGAGCAATCCGCCTGACGGTCGAAGCGGTGGAGGCCACCTTGAAAGACGTCACAAAACCCTACATGGCGCCATCTAAGAAAACGCCTGACCATCCGGACTGATCCTGTTTCCGGGCCGGTGGCATCTCCGCCGAAAGCTCTGATTTTCGTCCCCTTTTCACGCCGAGGACTAAATGCCTGTCTTTCTCAACGCAACCGATCCGGATTTTGAAAGCGCCTTCACCGGGCTGCTCTCGGCCAAACGCGAAGACAGCCCTGACGTCGATGCCACCGTCTCGGACATCATCGCTGATGTGCGCGCGCGCGGCGATGCCGCCCTTACAGAGCTTACTGAAAAATTTGACCGCCTGAATCTGACGGCGTCCGGCCTGCGCCTTTCCGCTGACGAAATTCACACCGCTGCCGCCTCCGTGCCACAGACTGAAAGGGACGCGCTCAGCCTTGCGGCGGACCGCATCCGCGCCTATCACGAACGTCAGTTGCCCGAAGATGCCGAATGGTCCGACGAAACGGGCGCAACCCTCGGCTGGCGCTGGACACCGGTGGCCGCCGCAGGGCTCTATGTGCCGGGCGGTCTGGCTTCCTATCCTTCCTCGGTGCTGATGAACGCCATCCCCGCGCGCGTGGCGGGTGTGCCGCGCCTTGCAATGGTGGTGCCGGCCCCGGACGGGATCCTCAACCCGCTGGTGCTTGCTGCAGCAGAGCTCGCCGGCGTCGATGAGATTTACCGCATCGGCGGCGCTCAGGCGATTGCTGCGCTGGCTTACGGAACAGAAACCATCGCCCCGGTGGATAAGATAACCGGTCCTGGCAATGCCTTTGTGGCGGCGGCCAAACGCCGGGTTTTCGGCAAGGTTGGCATCGATATGATCGCCGGTCCTTCCGAGATACTCGTCATCGCGGACGCCGGGAATGATCCCGAATGGATAGCGCTTGATCTGCTGAGCCAGGCGGAACATGACGAAAGCGCGCAGTCGATCCTGATCACCACCGATGCAGCCTTCGGCGAGGCGGTGGCCGGGGCCGTAGAGAAACGCCTGACCACGCTTTCCCGCAGCAGGATCGCCGGCGCATCCTGGCGCGATTTCGGCGCGGTTATTACGGTGCCCGATCTCGACACGGCAGCGGAGCTTTCGGACCGCATCGCGCCTGAGCATCTCGAGCTTTGCGTGGCCGACCCGGATGCGCTGAGCGCAAAGATCACCCACGCCGGTGCGATTTTCCTCGGCCAGTGGACCCCGGAGGCCATCGGCGATTATGTTGGCGGCCCCAATCATGTTCTGCCCACCGCGCGCTCTGCCCGTTTCTCATCCGGCCTCTCCGTGCTCGATTTCATGAAACGCACCACTCTTGCGCGCATGACACCTGCCGCCCTGCGCGCCATTGGCCCGGCGGCGGAAACGCTTGCCGCCACGGAAAGCCTTGAGGCACACGGGCTGTCGGTCACCGCCCGTCTGCGCAAACTCAACGACTGATTTGCCCGCGAGAGCGGTTGCCCCGGTACGGTGACCTGCGCTAAGCAGTCACGGTTCACAACCCCGCAAAGATCCTGCAGATGTCCCGTATTTCACAGATTAACCTCGACGACTCCGGTTTGCCGCCGCCCACGCCCGAAATCGAGCAGGAGCGCAAAGTGGCCATGTTCGACCTGCTAGAGGAAAACACTTTTATGCTGCCCGCCCGGGACGGCCGCGAGGTCCCCGCCGGCCCCTATCACGTGGGTCTCGCGATCCGCGAGAAGCGGCTGGTCTTTGATGTGGAGACGGAAAGCGCGGAAAAAGCCGCCGAGTTCCATCTGTCGCTCGGGCCCTTCCGGCAGGTCGTGAAAGACTACTTCCAGATCTGCGAGAGCTATTTTGAGGCCGTCAAAAAACTGCCCCCCAGTCAGATCGAAACCATCGACATGGCCCGCCGCGGCATTCACAACGAAGGCAGTCGTGTGCTTCAGGAGCGTCTCGAAGGCAAGGCCGAGGTTGATACAGACACCGCCCGCCGCCTTTTCACGCTGATCTGCGTGCTGCATTTCGGGGGCTGAATGGGTCAGGAGCTGCCACAGTCGGTTCTTTTTTGTTGCGATCACAACGCTGTGCGCTCTCCGATGGCTGAGGGCATCATGAAAAAGCTCTATGGCACCGGCACCTATGTGCAGTCCGCCGGCGTCACCAATGACATGGAAATCGACGGCTTTTCCATCGCGGTCTGTCAGGAAATGGACGTTGAGCTCTCCCGTCACCGCTCGCGCAGCTTTGATGAGATGGAAAACTGGGGTGATGATCTGGGCTCTTTTGATCTGGTGATTGCGCTGAGTCCGGCAAGCCAGCGCCGCGCGCTGGAACTCACGCGGTTTTACCACCTCGAAGTCGAATACTGGCCAATCCTCGACCCCACTGGCCTTGGAGAAACGCGCGAGGCAAAACTCGTGAGTTACCGCCAGGCCCGCGATCAGATCCGCGACCGGCTGATCGGCCGCTTTGGCCCGCCCACGGAAATGATCTGAGCTCAGGACCCGTGCGTGTAATCGCCGCCATGCTGCAGCCAGTGGCGCAGCCCCGTTTCGGGCACCAGCTCTGCCAGACGCGCCTCAAACGCTCCGATTTCCGCTGCGCTGAAAGCTCCCCGCCACTTCTCCGTGCCGCCACTGTCGAAAAACGCAGTCTCGTTTTTCCAGAATCCGGTGCTGGCCAGTGGCGCGAAATCCGTCGCCCGGCGTTTCATCGCGTCAAAGGCCGTTGCCCGCACGACCCGTGCCTGTGACGCCGCGTCTGTCCCGGTGTCCAGCACGCTTGCCAGCCGCTCTACCGTGCCCGCGTGATCGGCGATCATGTCGGCATAATGCAGAAATGTAATCTGATCCGCAGGGCGCGCCGCGACCGTGCGCCGGTAGTGCTCTGTCAGCAGCTCCAGCGCATCCTGATCAATCTCATCAACGGCAAAGGGCGTCTGCAGAAAATGTCGTAAAGCCGCGGGGACCGCTTCTTTCATCGGATGCTCGTTGACCCTCACACTATTCATCAGATGTTTGCGCAGCGACAGGAACACGTCCAGCGGATGCCGGTAAACGGCGACGACATGCACGCCGTCCCAGACCGGAAATCCGTCGCCTGGCGTATGCGTCTTGATCACCCGACGCCCCGTCCGCGCGGCCAGCAATGCGGGCACCGCCCTGGTCGCAGCATCCTCAAAATCGGCGTCAATCCATGGCGAAATCTGCGACACCGTCTCAGGCAGGTCGCGGCCGTCGTTCAGCAACAGCGCAATCATCGACTGGGTCCAGGTGGTGCCGCATTTCGCCGGTGTGCACACGATGATATCGCCCCGGCGTGGCGTGAAGAACGCCCAGCGGTCCGGATCGGTGATCTTGCCGGAATATCTGCGCTCCGCAGGCCGGATTTCAGATGCTGTTGCTGCCATAGGTGTGCCCCCTGATCCTTGCCACCTTGCTGCTACCAGCCGGCGACGAAAAGGACCATCCCGCCGGGCGCCCGGGGCGCAGGATTGACAGCCCGGAGTGTCCCGCGCATCAAAGGGTCGCACACCCTCAAGGGAGACCCGCATGCGTACTGTCCTGAACCGCTATTTCGATGCCTTCAACACGAAGGACATTCCCGCCATGCTCGACTGTCTGACCGAAGACGTGGCCCATCACGTGAATGAGGGCAATATCCGCACCGGTAAAGCCGCTTTCGAGGCCTTCTGCGCGCATATGAGCCGCTGTTATGACGAAAAACTGTCAGATATGGTGATTTTTATCTCCCCTGACGGCACACGCGGCGCGGCGGAATACACAGTAAACGGCACCTACCTCTCGACAGACGAGGGTCTGCCGGAGGCGCGCGGACAGACCTACCGTCTGCCGGCGGGTTCGTTTTTTGACATCCGGGACGGCAGGATCGCCCGCGTGACCACCCGGTATAATCTCTCCGACTGGACAGCGCAGGTCTCCTGAGCCGGTGACACCCGATGTCCGCCCCCTGACCGGTGACGCCCTGCGCGAGGTCCTGCCGCAGCTTGCGGATCTGCGCGTCACGGTCTTTCGCGACTGGCCCTATCTTTATGATGGCGACGCGGCCTATGAGCAGGCCTATCTGGCTAATTATGCGCGGAACTCCGCGGCCTGTGTGATCGGCGCCTTTGACGGGGCGCGGCTTGTAGGGGCCGCCACGGCCCTGCCGCTGGTGGATCACGAAGATGACTTCAGCGCGGCCTTTGCGGGGTCCGACATCGCCCCCGAACGCCTGTGGTATTGCGCGGAAAGCGTGCTGCTGCCCGCGTATCGCGGTCAGGGGATCGGGCACCGTTTTTTCGACCTCCGCGAGGCCCGGGCCCGGGCCCTCGGGTTCAACGCCGCCGCTTTCTGCGCCGTCACGCGCCCTCGGAACCATCCGTTGCGCCCGTTGCAGGCGCGCAGTCTGCAGCCGTTCTGGCGCGCGCGGGGCTATGAGCCTGTGAAAGGTGCTGTGGCGCATTTTGCGTGGAAAGATATCTGTGAGACCGCAGAGACCACCAAACCGCTGCAGTTCTGGATGCGCGTGCTCTGACCGGCGCGCACGGAGGCCTCAGGCTGAACCGCAGAGCCTCTCGGCGGTCTCCGAAAACCGGTCCCAGCGATCCCAGAAGGCCTCATTGGCGACGCTGTCGGAGATCTTGATTTCGTTGAGCAGTTCCGGTTCGGAGAAAAACCGCACGCCGCGTTGCTGGTCGGCCTGATTTAGGGTCATGTCTGCTGCTGCCTGAACGCAGCCGCAGAGCGCGCGCGAGGCATTACGCCGGTCGTGGATCAGGCAGGCGGTGCCGATGGGGCCGGTAGCAAATCGCGAAACCGTACCCGTGTCAAAGGAAACAGACTGTGATTGCGCGCCACCGGCACCGCGCGGGGCAGGGGCGCTGCCGCAGGCGGCCAGCACCACCACTGAACCCAGCAAAACCGCCGTCCGGATCATGACACCCCCCGATGCACTGTTCATATACTGCGCGACTATGGACCACTCCCCCGCGGCTTACAATCGCCTGCCTGCGCGACCAGGCGTCGCGTCAGAACTGCCAGCGTGCCCCGATGGCAAAAACATCGATATCAGCGACGCTGGTGCCCGGAGCGTCAAATTCATGGCGGCGCCAGGCGGCATAAATCTCCATGTTGTACTCATCTATTTTCTGCACTACCGCCAGCCCTGCGGAAGAACTGTCAGAGCCGTCGATGGCATAATCACTGCCCTCGTAGAGATCGATCGACAGCGCCGTGGTGCCAATCGCGAACCACTCCTGCTGCCAGCCGAGTTTGCCATAGATATAGTCATCATTGCCTTCCTGTTGCGCACCGGCCGAGACTGCAAAACTCAGACCCGTTGGCGTGTGCAGCACCGCCGCCGATCCGACCAGCAACTCCTCTCCCCCGCTGACCCAGGCATAACTCAGCCGCGCATCCGCGCGCAGATCGCCGTAATCGCCGGAATAGCGCGCGCCGATGTCGTAGTATTCGTTATCATCGCTGTCAGCGAGCACCTCCTCACCGCCCGAGGCGCTGAAAACCAGCCCGTTCCAGGTGGGCGTGTCATATCGCAGCCTTAAACGCCGCGCTCCGTCGAAGGATTTAAAGGTATCGCCGATGACGATGCCCGTCCCGGTACCCCCCGCACCGCGATATTCAATGCCGCCCGCCAGATCAGAGATGCCCGAATAGGCGATGACCGACGTTCCGGAGAAATCCGCCTCCGCCACACCATCGCTCGCCGTACCCCCCTGTCCAAGGCTGATCGTGCCGATATCGGGCGTTTTGTAGATAAATTCAAATTTGCGCAGCTCGCGCCTGTTTAAATCGACATCGAGACTGGTGTCATCGATGCTGACGGCAGAAGAGCCATTGAGCCCCAGCCCGGTCTCGAAATTGAACCGCAGTGAGCGTTCGTCGCCAAAGCTGTTTATCCAGTTGAACCCGATCCGCGAATTCGAATTATCGTTGTCGGTGAAATAGGTCTCGCTGTCGAACCCGTCGTCCGTGCTGAAAATCCCGAAATTAAGCTGCCCGTAGATTTCAAAACTGGTCTGCGCAAGGGCGGCGCCGGGCAATATCAGACCCAGCGTTACGATGGCGGGCAGGGCGACGGGGGCAAAAGATCTGCAGCGCATGTGTTGTCCTCCGGTGGACCGGCACACTCTGCCGGTAAGACGACACTATACTGCTGCGCGCTGTCCGGAAACACGCTATCCGGGGTGCCCGGACACTCAAAGCCGCTGCACCCGCGCGCCAGGGTCGCAGTCAGTGCCGCGCGCTGCTCTCGCATGGCGCAATCTGCCACCTTGACCAACCCTGAAAAGCCCACCATATCCACGTGTCATGACACCGCTTTCACATATCCGCAATTTCTCGATCGTCGCCCACATCGACCACGGGAAATCCACGCTCGCAGACCGGCTGATTCAGTCGACCAACACCGTCTCTGCACGAGAGATGAAAGAGCAGATGCTCGACAGTATGGACATCGAGCGCGAACGCGGCATCACGATCAAAGCACAGACGGTGCGGATCAATTATACCGCTGAGAACGGTGAGGAATACGTCCTCAACCTGATCGACACACCGGGCCACGTCGATTTCGCCTATGAGGTCAGCCGCTCCATGCGCGCCGTCGAAGGCT
>CBDUCB010000152.1:0-8599 GCA_965365545.1 uncultured Roseobacter sp.
CAGGCATCGTCTGGGCCGTTGGCGATCGCGTCACGCGCTGGAAGGTGGGCGACGAAGTTGTAATCCACTGCAACCAGGACGACGGTGATGACGAGGAGTGCAACGGCGGCGATCCGATGTACTCGCCCAGCCAGCGGATCTGGGGCTATGAAACGCCGGACGGCTCTTTCTCTCAGTTCACCCGGGTGCAGAGCCAGCAGCTGATGCCCCGCCCCAAACATCTGACCTGGGAAGAGGCAGCCTGTTATACACTGACCCTCGCCACAGCCTACCGGATGCTTTTCGGACATGAGCCGCATGACCTGAAACCGGGCCAGAACGTGCTGGTCTGGGGGGCGTCCGGCGGGCTCGGTTCCTATGCGATCCAGCTGATCAACACTGCGGGTGCCAATGCCATCGGTGTCATATCAGACGAGAGCAAACGGCAGTTCGTGATGGATCTCGGCGCCAAGGGCGTCCTGAACCGCAAGGATTTTAACTGCTGGGGACAGTTGCCCACGGTCAATACACCTGAATACGCCACCTGGTTCACCGAGGCCCGCAAGTTCGGCAAAGCGATCTGGGAAATCACCGGGAAGGGTGTGAACGTCGACATGGTGTTCGAGCATCCGGGTGAGTCCACTTTCCCGGTATCGACCTTTGTTGTGAAAAAAGGCGGTATGGTGGTGATCTGCGCAGGGACCACCGGGTTCAACCTGACTTTTGACGTGCGCTACATGTGGATGCATCAGAAGCGTTTGCAGGGCAGCCATTTCGCGCATCTCAAACAGGCGAGTGCCGCCAACAAGCTGATGCTCGAGCGGCGTCTCGATCCGTGCATGTCCGAAGTCTTTACCTGGGCTGATCTGCCGGAGGCGCATATGAAGATGATGCGTAATGAACATAAGCCCGGCAACATGTCGGTGCTGGTTCAGGCACCTACCACAGGGCTGCGCACCCTCGAAGACACGCTGGAGGCACCTCGTTAAGGGTGACACAATACGGCGACTGCCGGAATGCCCTGCGAATCGCAATGCCGGCTCGCAGGGTTTTGCACGCTATGCGTGTGACGCTACATAGTATCAATCACTTACAATCCGCGCCCTCGCTATTTCTGGGGAGTAAATAAACGCGAATTTTCAACCGGAGTTATTACATGTTAGAGTTGTGTTAAGACTTCATTAACCTTTAAGAGGCGAACCTGCTATGCGAAGTGATTGGATTTTGGACGTACTGACGGACCTGAAAACGTTTGCGACAGCGAACGATCTGCCGGTGCTTGCCGAGCAGCTCGACGATACCGCAATTGTTGCCCTGGCCGAAATCGCAGCCCTTCACGAAAAGATGCAAGGCGTGGCGAATGGAAGCGAATTCGAAGGTAGTGGAGACGGTCTTGGCGGGGCTGGAGCAGGCAGACACGCTTGAAGGTATTCAGGATGCCATCGTCGACCTCAGATCGCACTTCCGGGTCGACAACATGGTGTATCACTGGGTCGACAGCGCTGGTGCACAGTATGGCTACGGCACGTATCCCCTCGAATGGGCTGAACGCTATCAGGAGCAGAACTATCTGCGCATCGACCCGGTGGTTATCGGATGCTACCAGCGGTTTCATCCCGTGGACTGGAAAAGCCTCGACTGGTCAAGCAAGGCTGCCCGCGCCCTGCAACGGGAATCTCTGCAATACGGCATAGGCAATCAGGGGTACTCAATTCCCATCAGAGGACCGAACGGGCAGTTTGCGCTCTTTACCGTAAATCACACCTGCGACGACGATATCTGGGCCGGATTTACAGAAAAGAACAGGCGCGAGCTCATCCTTATCGCACATTATTTTAACCAGAAGGCGCTGGAGTTCGAACCCAACAAAGCGCCCGAACAATCTCAGCCACTGTCGCCACGCGAGACTGACGCACTCACCCTCCTCGCGATCGGATACAACCGGGCGCAAGTGGCTGAAACTCTGTCGATTTCCGAGCATACGCTTCGGGTTTATATCGAAAGCGCCCGGTTCAAACTGGGGGCGGCCAACACCACTCACGCGGTCGCCCGCGCCCTGACAAGGGGCGTGATTGTGGTCTGAAAAGCACCGTGACGTTGCCGGTAAGTGTTACCGGCGCGCTCTGCCAGGTTGGCAGGCATTAAGCACCACTTCGTCATCCTACCGGTCATGCACTCCCCGCAACCGAAGGAAATGACACGATGCTTCGCTATCTCTACGCAGACCAGCTTTCGCAGTTCCCGCTTCTGTCGGAAACTATGTTCCGCGACCGTGCCGATCAGTTCAAAACCCGGCTGGCCTGGGAGGTTTCAATTGATGCCGATGGTCTTGAAAAAGACGAATACGATGCTCTGAACCCGCTTTATGTGATCTGGGAAAAGCCCGATGGCACCCACGGCGGCTCGATGCGGTTTCTGCCGACGACCGAACGCACGATGGTAAACGATCATTTCACCGATCTTATGGGCGGGGGAACGATCACCAGCCCTCTGATCTGGGAATGCACGCGCTTTTGTCTGAACCGCGATGCACCCGGCACTGTCGCAGCGGCCCTGATGCTGGGTGGTGGCGAGATCATGAATGGTTTTGGCGTGCGCCATTTCGTCGGCGTCTTTGACGCCCGCATGGTCCGCATCTACCGGATGATCGGGTCGTCGCCCGAGTTGCTTGGCAGCCAGGGTGAAGGCCGCGACCGGATCAGCGTCGGCCTTTGGGAATTCAGCCCCGACGCGCAGGCGAAAGTCGCCCGGCGTGCCGGCATTTCACCAAAGATGTCACGCCTTTGGTTCGAGCGCGCTTTCGGCACCGTTTCCGCACCTGGTCTCGCCCGCACCGGCTGAGCGGCGATACAACCGGGGCCGGGCGTTTTCTGCCGGCGGGGCGTTGCAGCACGACACGTCTGGCCCCCGGCGCGGACCCCCTGTAGGGTCGCGCCATGACCGTCCCCGCCCTTACATTTTCCGACGACCAGGCCCAGGCCTATGACAGCGTTGCCGGGCTTCTGCGCAGCGCCGGCATCAACCTGGATGACCAGTTGCTGATGCCGCCGAAGGGCACTGATGCTTCCGTTCTAGCGGTGACCGGCAAGGCCGGATCAGGCAAGACGATGCTGCTGGCCGAGCTTTACAAGGCGCTGCAGGAGGCGGGCGTCGAGGTTGTCTCCGGCGATTATGAAAGCCGTAAACGCAAAGACAAACGCACGCTTGCAATCCTTGCGCCAACGAACAAGGCCGCTTCCGTTCTGCGTCTGCGCGGGGTGCCCGCGACGACCATCCACCGTATTCTTTACACGCCTGTGTACGACCCGGAATATGAACGCATTGCCGAGTGGCTGGCAGGCAATGGCGAACGGCCGGAAATCGACGGGCTGACGCCCGAAGCGCTCAACCGGGCAGAAGCATTTTATGCCGGCAACAAGTCGATCCCCGGGGCTCTGGCGGCGGCTGGCCTGCGCGGGTCGGATTTCATCACTGGCTGGAAACGCCGGGAAGAGCCTCTCGACATCGGGTTTATCGATGAATCCTCCATGCTGGATGACCGGCAGTTCGAGGATCTGCAGGAGATTTTCCCGACGTTGCTGCTTTTTGGCGATCCGGCGCAGCTGGCCCCGGTGAACCAGTCAGGCACCATGGTCTTCGACAAGCTGCCCGAAAGACGTGTGCTGACCCTAAGCCGCATCCACCGGCAGGACGCCGACAATCCGATCCTTGATCTCGCCCATGCACTCTCGGATCCTGAACTGCAGTTTGAGCAGTTTGAGCGCATGATCGAGGAAACCGCAGCCCGTGATGAGCGGGTGGTCTGGGGCAGCCGTGTCGAGGTCGATCTGATGGCGCGCAGCCCGGTACTTGTCTGGCGCAACGCCACGCGCATCCGGTTGATCAATGCGTTTCGCAACGTGCACGGTGCGCCTGAGGATTCACTGCTCGAGGGCGAGCCGCTGATTTGCGACGGGCTGGAACTGCCGCTCAAACATCGCAAAAAACGGCTGGATCTGGAGGCGCGCGGTCTCATAAAAGGTGCACAGGTTATCTACCTCGGTGAGGGTCGCAAGCGCGGGTTCAGCCGCCTGCATGTGATGGGTGCCGAAGATCCGCAGGTGTCCGCCGCCTCTATCGTGAAAATCGAAAAGCCCGGCGAGGAGGAGCCCTTTATTCCCTTCGCCGCCAGCATGGGGGCCACCTTTCTGCACGGGGCCGCCGTCACAATTCACAAGGCGCAGGGCAGCCAGTGGGATACCGTTCAGGTTTTCGCGCCGGATCTTTATGCCGCCGCCCGAATGGGGCGCTCCGAGGCAGGGCAGCCGCTCTGGAAGCGTCTTGCTTATGTCGCGATTACCCGTGCGCAGGAACGGCTGATCTGGGTTGTGCGTAACCGGCTGGCCAAACCCTCAGGTGCGCTGCGGGTTGACGATCTGCGCGCGGTCCCTGCCGCACCGCTTACCCTGTCTCAACCCGACCCGGAGGAAACACTATGAAATCGATCATCATCACCGGGGCCAGTTCCGGCATCGGCCATGCCACCGCTGAGCTCTTCCTCCAGGAGGGCTGGCGCGTGGGTCTGATCGCCCGCCGCCCCGAACCATTAGAGGCGCTGGCAGAGGGCTACAGCAACGCCGTGCCGATGCCTGCCGATGTGACAGATGCTGCCGGAATGCAGGCGGCATTTGACAGTTTCGGTCACCTTGATGTGCTTTTCAACAACGCGGGCCTTTTCGGCACACCGGGAACCATCGACGAGATCGGTCTGGACGACTGGACCCGGGTAATGAACGTCAACATCGGCGGCATGTTCATTGCCGCGCGCCTCGCATTCGGGCAGATGCGCCGGCAGGACCCGCAGGGCGGGCGGATCATCAACAACGGATCGCTCTCCGCCTATGTCCCGAGACCGAACTCGGTATGCTACACCACGACCAAACATGCAGTGACCGGGCTGACCAAAACGCTGTCGCTGGACGGAAGGCCCTTTGGCATCGCCTGCGGGCAGATCGATATCGGCAACGCCGAAACAGCGCTGCTGGCAGAGCTGAAAAAGACCCAGCCGGGGACTGAAACGATGGATGTATCGAACGCTGCCCGTTCAGTGCTGCATATGGCCGGCATGCCGGCGGAAGCCAACGTGCAGTTCATGACGGTGATGGCGACCACGATGCCCTATATAGGGCGCGGCTAGGCTCAGGCGCGGAACATCCGGAACACGGCCGAGGCTGCCCAGCCGGCACCGATCGCAATGGCCAGCGACATCAGGCCGTACATCAGCGCATTTTCTCTCGACAACCGGAAAAGCCAGCGTTCAAGGCCCACTTTGCGGACATAGATGCTGGTTTCGTACTGTGATATCACTTCACCCCCGCGGGTCAGGAAAATGCGGGTCTGATAGTCGCCCTCGGTAAGGGCGGCGGGCAGTTCGATGGCCGTGCGAAACAACGTCTGCTCGTCAACGCTGACCGTTCCTTCATTGAGCTGGTACTGATTAGACCGCGATTTGATCCGGATCAGCGCATCCGTAAACCGGGTGGCATCCGCAATGGTGTCGGGTGCCCCCACTGAGCGGATCGCGCGAGGGATTGAAACCCTGTGGCGCAGATCTTCGGTATCGCTGATGGACAGTCCCAGCACCGTGCTGCTTGAGACCGCATAAAAGCTCGGCGCGCTGTCGACTTCGACGGCATCAGTATTCACCCAGATGCCGAACCGTTTTTCTTTCCGGCGCACGGTAAAGGTCTCCACAGGACCCGAAACAGTCACGATGACCTGAAGCCGTGGATCATCCTGAATAGGGGCCTCGCGTTTGACCGCTCCGAAAATCAGGATCTCGGAGCCGTCAAAGCTCGTGTTGATCGAAACCGTGTCTTTGCTCAGACCGAGCACCACTTCTTCTGCCAGTGCGGGCAGGCCGGCGACCAGTGCCAGAAAAAGGGCTGCGATACGCATCAATGCCCCCCTTCCGCTATGGAATAAAGCTCCGCAGGCATGATCAGCAGATCCAGCGCGAGCTTGCCACAGACCGCCAGCACCATAATTGCCAGCAGAATGCGCAACTGTTCTGCTTTTAGTTTGACACCGATCCGTGTGCCGATCTGTGCGCCGATGACACCGCCGACCAGCAAAAGTACCGCCAGCACCACGTCGACGGTGAAGTTCGTCGTCGCGTGCAGCATCGTTGTGAAGGCGGTCACAAATATGATCTGAAAGAGTGAGGTACCGACCACGACCTTGGTGGGCATGCCCAGCAGATAGATCATCGCGGGCACCATGATGAAACCGCCGCCCACACCCATGATCGCCGCAAGAATACCAACGGCGATCCCGACCAGTACAGGCGGAATAACGGAGATATAAAGGCCCGAAACGCGGAAGCGCATCTTGAAGGGCAGCCCGTGAATCCAGTTGTGTTTCTTGCGCTGAGGTGCCTTTCCGCGCTTGGTATTGCGGATCGCACGCAGGCTTTCGAAAAACATCAGCCCGCCGATGATGCCGAGAAAAACCACATAACAAAGTTTGACCAGCAGATCGACCTGACCCATTGCCTTGAGGTAATTAAAAACAATAACGCCCAGGGCGGCGCCGATGAGGCCGCCTATGAGCAGCACGGTGCCCATTCGGAGATCCACCGTCTTTCGTTTCAGGTGCGCAAGCACGCCGGAAAAAGACGAGGCCACGATCTGGTTGGCCTCGGTTGCGACGGCCACTGCAGGCGGGATGCCGATAAAGAACAGCAGCGGTGTCATCAGGAACCCGCCGCCCACGCCAAACATGCCCGACAGCACGCCAACGATCCCACCAAGGCCCAGCAACAGGAAGGCATTGACCGAAACCTCGGCGATGGGCAGGTAAATTTGCATGGCTTGTGTTAGGCCTCGCTGGCGTCAAAATCAATGGTTTTGCCGCTGTGCAGAAAACAGGACTGACGCAATCGTCAAACTGGCCTTATCCGTCAGCGTTCTTTTACGTAGGGTTCTCCCCCCGCGCGCGGCGGGATTGCTTTGCCGACGAAACCGGCGAGGATTATGACGGTCATGACATAGGGCAGTGCACCGAGCACCTGGCCCTGGACCTTGATCCCGATCACTGCGGTAATCACGTCCTGTCGGGTTTCCAGTGCCCCGAAAAGGCCAAAAAGCAGCGTGGCATAGAGAGCGTGCCAGGGCCGCCACTTTGCGAAAATCAGTGCCGCAAGCGCGATAAAGCCGCGCCCGGCAGACATATCTTTGACGAAACCGGCCTGCAGGGCGGTGGAAAGATATGCGCCGGCAATGCCGCAGAGCACACCGCAGATCACCACCGCGGCATAGCGCAGCCCGATGACCGAAACGCCCGCCGTATCGACCGCCGCCGGGTTTTCGCCAACCGCGCGCAGGCGCAGGCCGAAACGCGTGCGAAAGAGAACCCACCAGGTTACCGGCACCGTCAGAAACGCGAGATACACGAGGACTGAATGGCCCGAAATCAACTCGGCATAGACGGGGCCGAGGAAGGGAACATCTGCCAGCGCATCGGCGAAGGGCAGGGTGATCGGCTCAAATCGCGCGCCACCCATCAGCGACGGCGTGCGACCGCCCTGCGAAAACCAGTCCTGTGCTATGAGCACGGTCAGGCCTGCTGCTAAAAAGTTAATCGCCACACCCGAGATCAGCTGATTGCCGCGAAAGGTGATCGACGCCAGACCGTGCAGAAGACTGAGCGCCACCGATGCCCCGATACCGGCCAGCAGCCCGATCCAGACCGATCCGGTTAGAGCGGCCACAGCGGCTGAGAAAAACGCGGCCGCCAGCATTTTTCCCTCAAGACCGATGTCGAAAATACCCGCACGTTCGGAGAAGAGCCCGGCCAGACAGGCCAGCAGAAGCGGCGTGGCAAGCCGCACCGTGCTGTCGAGAAGCTGGATGACAGTGAGAAAATCCATCAGGCGCTCCCCCGGCGGATCATCAGAAAGAGACGCTCCAGCGGCATGCGCACCATATTATCGAGCGCGCCGGTAAAGAGGATGATCAGTGCCTGGATGACGACAATGAGCTCCCGCGGGATCGACGTCCAGAGTGCCAGTTCCGCCCCGCCCTGATAGAGAAATCCGAAGAGGATCGCGGCCAGAAAAACGCCGAACGGATGGTTGCGACCCATCAGTGCCACCGCGATTCCGATGAAACCTGCGCCCTCGACAGCGTTCAGCACCAGCCGTTCAGCCTCGCCCATGACATTATTGATCGCCATCATACCCGCCAGCCCGCCGGATATCAGCATTGCAATCATGGTGATGGCAAAGGGTGAGATGCCGGCGTATTTCGCCGCTGATTCCGATTTGCCATAACTGCGGATTTCATACCCCAGCCAGGTGCGCCAGAGCAGCAGCCAGACCAGCACGCAAGCCAGTATGGCGATGAGAAAGGTCACATTCGCAGGAGCCGATTTGGAAAATTCAATGCCGACAACACCCAGTATGTCATGCAACGTGGGCAGGTGAACCGCCTCGGGAAAGCGCGCTGTGGCCGGATCCATACTGCCCGCAGGGCGCATCAGATTGACCAGCACATAGTTGAGAACGGCAGCAGCGATGAAGTTGAACATGATCGTGGTAATCACGATATGGCTGCCGCGCCTCGCCTGCAAAAACGCAGGG
>CBDUCB010000153.1:0-8510 GCA_965365545.1 uncultured Roseobacter sp.
GACTGCGGACAAAGGGTCCTCTGGTTCCGCCACCCCGTCGTCCTGTGGCAGGCCTGCGTCACTCTGAACACCCATGGCTTCAAAGCTCGGGGCAGAGGCCGCGGCAGGCACGCTTTCCTCTTCGACGTAAACGCCGGTGGTTTCAGTGACCACGACCTGCCGGGAAACAACCGCGCGGATCCGGGCAAGCCGGTCCGTGATGCTGTCTGCGCCGGGGGTTCTGGTTGTCTCAGGGGCCGGGCCCGGCTGCGTGTGTTCTTCGTCTTCAAACGCGGTTTCAGCCTGGGTGGTCCCGGCGGAAGGAACCGGAATGCCGGCCGCAAAAAATTCATCAGCGCTGGCCGGTGCTTCGGCGCCAACGGGCGCGGAATGCGCTGTATCGATGGAAAAGGGCTGCGCGGGCTCGGCCTCCGACAGGTGCGCGGGATCCTCAGGTGGCAGCGGCGCGGGCGTATATGTGCCTTGCCAGGGAGCGGGCTCTGCGGTCTCAGGAGCCGCCGGGGCTGCCGCGACGGGCGGCACCGGAGGGGCTGTGGCAGGAGCGGTCTCAGCCACCGGCGCGGGTTCGGCGACGGGTGCCTCGCCGGGTGTGGGTTCTTCATGCGCTTTGAGCAGAATGCGGCCGTCATGCTCGCTTGCTTCTACCCGGCGCGACATTTCGCGGCCGGCAATGCGGGCCAGCATATCGGCGTCAGGCTGCGGAGGTTCGGCTCCGAAGTAGCGATCATCAGCCGCCAGATCCCGGAAATACTCGGCAATTGCCTTCATCGTTTCGAAACTGTCGTCGAAACCTTCCAGCGTACAGGAAAATGTCCCATAAGAGACTGTCAGGATCTTGTTATTGTTGATCATCGGATGCTCGTCCTCTGCTTTTATCAACAAGATATTTACCAAGATGGCAGGTGCCAAAGGGGCCCGAATCTGTGATCATTTCCGTATCATTTCGTGGCGACATTGTGACTTACTCAACCAGGGACGTTAAACTTAGGTGAAAAATACCATTGTAGAGAGCCATTTACCGGTGACGCTGGTCGGTGGTGGCAGTATCGGAGCGGGTGATCTGGCCGCGGCAACTGATCTTGCACCGGTCTGTGTGGCGGCCGATGGCGGCGCTGACGCGGCGCTCTCCGCAGGGTACGACCCCGTCGCCGTTATCGGCGATATGGACTCTATCTCACCTGCCGGTCTTGCGCAAATCCCGCCCGAAAACAGGCACCCGATCACGGAACAGGACAGCACTGATTTCGACAAGGCGCTGCGCAATATCAATGCCCCGCTGATTGTCGCGGTTGGTTTTTCCGGCGGCCGTACGGATCATCAGCTCGCGGCACTGAATACTATGGTGGTGCGCTGCGACAGCCCCGTGGTTTTGCTGACTGAACGCGATGTGGTGTTTCTCTGCCCGCCGCAGATGTCGCTCCGGATGGAGGCCGGTACCCGCGTGTCGCTCTTTCCGATGGGGCCGGTCACCGGACGGTCGCAGGGGCTCAAGTGGCCGGTTGCGGGGATCACCTTTGAGCCGGGCAAAAGGGCGGGCACATCAAATCTTACTACCGGAGATCTGGAACTGGAAATGCACGCGCCCTTTATGCTTTGTCTGCTGCCGCGCGTATTTCTGGCGACGGTGGCGGCGCTCTTTACTCAGCTGCCAGCGCAAGGGCGGTGGCCCGCTCGCGCAGAACGACATAGAGACCTGCCGCCATCGTTATAAGAATCCCCACGAGCGCTATCGGATCCGGCCAGTCACCGAAAACAAGAAGCCCGAGGAGTGTTGCAAACGGGATCTCCAGATACTGCATAGGTGCCAGAGTCGTTGACGGCGCATAGCGCAGCGACCAGGTCATCAGCAGGTGTGCCAGAGTGCCAAGGAGGCCGATGCTCAGCAGTAGCGTCCAGTCAAAAGCTGAAACGCTCACGATCTGTAAGTCTGTCCAGACGGTCCCCTGAAAAATCAGCAGTAAAGGCAGCAACATCGCAACCGCCATGATACCGCTGACGGCCTGCAGGCTGATCGGGTCAGTCTCACGCGCGATTTTGCGCGTGACCAGCATGAAAACCGCAAAATTCACCGCAACGCCAACGGGCAGCAGTGCGGGCCAGCCGACGTCGGCAAAGCTGGGCTGTACCACCAGCAGCGTGCCGGCAAAGCCCACAGCACAGGCGGTAATCCGACGCACGCCGACCTCTTCCTGTAATGCGTATTTACCAAGCAGCAGCATGATAAACGGCATGACAAAGGCAATCGCGACGGCATCGGCCAGGGGCAGATAGCGCAATGCGGTCACCATCATGGCGATGCCCGCGATGTGCAGCACAGTGCGCAGAAGGGTCAGCCAGAACACGCGCGGCGTCATGCGCCATAGCCTGTCGGTGAACCAGATCAGCGGAATAAGGATCAGTGCCTGTATGGCGAAACGCACCAGTACAAGTTGTCCGAGGGGGACCGTCTCACTCAGGATCTTTGCAATCGCGTCGCCCACGGGCGCCAGAATGCAGAACCCCAGCATGAGCAGGATCCCGAGCATAGGCCGGTCTAAATTCATACCAGGACGCTAGGCGCAGACAAAGTGCAGTGCAAGGAAAGGTTGAGTGCTGACCGGATTTAGTCGCGCGCTGACCGGAATCTCAGCAATTGGGTACATTTACGGCCAGCCCGCCCAGCGAGGTCTCTTTGTACTTTTCGGACATGTCCAGACCGGTCTGCCGCATGGTCTCGATACAGGCATCCAGCGGCACCAGATGCGTGCCGTCGCCGCGCAGCGCCAGAGAAGCGGCCGAGACAGCCTTGATCGCTCCCAGACCGTTGCGCTCGATGCACGGCACCTGCACCAGCCCTTTGACCGGGTCACAGGTCATCCCGAGGTGATGCTCAAGAGCGATTTCGGCCGCGTTTTCGACCTGACCCGGCGTTCCGCCCAGCACCGCACAGAGCCCTGCCGCGGCCATCGCGGCCGCAGAGCCGACCTCGGCCTGGCACCCGGCCTCGGCACCCGAGATAGAGGCGTTATATTTGACCAGTCCGCCGATCGCCGCGGCTGTGAGCAAAAAATCCTCGACATGCGCCTCTGAAGCGCCCGGCACATGCTCAAGGTAGTATTTCAGCGTCGCCGGCAGCACACCGGCGGCACCATTGGTTGGCGCTGTCACGACCTGACCGCCGGCGGCGTTTTCCTCATTGACGGCCATGGCATAGACGCACATCCAGTCGTTGATCGTATGGGGCGCGGTCAGGTTCATGCCGCGTTCGCTTTGCAGCTTATCATAGATGCCGCTCGCCCGGCGTCGCACGCTGAGACCGCCGGGCAGGATGCCGTCGCTGGTCAGGCCGCGCGCGATGCAGTCGTCCATCACCTCCCAGAGCCGTCTGGTGCCGCGCTGCACCTTTTCGGCGCCAACGCGGGTTTCCTCGTTGGCGCGCTTCATGGCCGCGATGCTTTTGCCGGAGGCCGATGACATCCGAAGCATTTCTGCGGCCGATTTAAACGGAAAGGGCACCGGCGCGCCCTCGTCCGTGTCTTTGCCGGCGGCCAGTTCGGCTTCGGTCAGCACAAAGCCGCCCCCGACCGAATAGAAAGTCTCGCGCAGCGTCACGTCTCCCTGCGCATCCGTCGCCATCAGGATCATCCCGTTCGCATGGCCTGTCAGCTGCGTATCGTAATCAAAGATCAGATCGGTCTCGGGCGCAAACTGCAGCTCCGGCAAACCTTCGGGGCGGATGATGCCGGTGTTCTGAATTTGCGTCAGTACTTTGTCGGCTTCTGCGCGGTCGTAGGTGTCAGGCACAAACCCCGCCAGCCCCAGAATGACGGCGCGGTCGGTCGCGTGCCCCACGCCGGTAAACGCGAGACTGCCGTGCAGCGAGGCACGCAGCCCGTGGAATTCAAAGGGTGACGCGCGCATCATCTCCAGAAAGCGCGCGGCGGCGACCATCGGCCCCATGGTGTGTGAGGACGACGGGCCGATCCCCACCTTGAACATATCGAATACGGAAAGAAACATGGCTCAGATCGCTGTCCCTTCGGGCGGCTGCGGCAGGTGTGGCGCGGTAAACGGGGTGGGGCCGAGACCTTCGCGCTGTCGCCGCGCTTTCGTACTCTCGCGCATTTCAACCGCCGCCGCCATACGGTGCAAATACGGACAGCTCTTGAGATCAAACCAGCTGTGATCGGTGTTGCGCGGATAAAGCGCGCACCAGCGCACCATCGCTGCCAGATAGAAATCAAGTACGCTCAGTGGTGTGTCCGGCCCGCGTGCGTCATTCAGCAGACGCAGATGCGCCAGCACCGCGCGGCGGGCGTGATGCCGCAGAAGTTCCTGATCATCCGGGTCATCGCCGATGTATTTTCCGGCATAAAAGAGCCGCCGCAGCTCTGCATGCAGTGTGTTCGACGCAAAAAACAACCATTTCAGAAAAGTCCCGCGTGCCTGCCCGGCGGGTGTCGGCGCAAGTCTGCCGCTGCGGTCGGCCAGCCACAACAGAATTGCGGCGGTTTCAAAAATCACCCCGTCGGGTGTTTCAAGCGCAGGGATAAGCCCCGCCGGGTTCAGCGCCAGATAAGCCGGTGCCCGCTGCGCTTCTGTTGCGCGGTCCACAAGCCTTGTCTCGAACGGCAACTGCAGTTCCTCCAGAACCAGCCGCACGGGCAGGGAGGCATTGTCAGGCGCATAATGCAGGATCAGCGGAGCGGTCATTCGGCCTCAATACTCCGGATCCGATGCCGCGACCTGTAAAAAACGACCCCGCGCAGCCAAAAACGCTCACCGCCCGGAAATTCATGCGGGCGGGCCCGGGTTGCATAAAAAACGCCCTCCGGAGAGGGCGCTTTGTTCTTTGAGACAGGCTTCGCGTTTCAGCTTTTGCGCCGGCCCGCAGCGGCAAGTCCTCCGACAGCGGCGAACAGCAGCCAGCCGGCGGCAGGCAGGGGCACGGCTTCGAGCGCGATATTGATGTCGCCGTGCTGTCCCCTGTAGACCTCTGATTCCAGATCAAATGAATAGTGCACGTTGCTGGTCTGATCCACGCCAGTCCATGCGAGCCAGGTGGCCAGCCCCATTTCGGTTTTTGATTTGCTGTTTGCGCCAATGCCAAGCTGTGGCGGGTGATCGGCGTAAGACGGATCCGGGAACTGGCTCAGTGTCAGTTCCAGCCCCGTCAGAATACCGGTACCGGACAGCGATCCGCTGGTGATCGAGAAATATTCCCAGTCAGCAGCCGAAGGCGGACATCCGTCGCCCCATTCGCATTTCGGCGCACCCGCAAAGTCGTGCCGGACCATGAATTCCATGTTGAGGTACATCTGCAGGGCCGCATCGCCCTGGTTCTGCACATTACCCGTCAGCGTGGCCTTGCCTTCCGCATAAGAAAAGTGGCCGTCGAGAATGCCCCAGTAGTCGTAGGAACTGCCCTGACCTTCAACAAAGTCCTTCAGCCAGACACCGTGCTGGCCGTTGTTGGCGTTTGAGACATCGTATTCACCCTCAAACATGCCGGTCGTTGCCGCCATCAGGCCGCCGGCGCTCATCAGAACGGCCGTCGCAGCGGCTGCAATTGTGCCTTTTATACTCATTACTCAATCCCCTCCCGGAGGTGTTTGTCAGATAATAATTTAACGGGGCGATCATAGCATGCGGGCCGGGGTTCTGTCGCACATCGCCGGTAACTCCCGCGCAGGGCTGCCTTATTTTCGCCACAATCCGGCATTGTCCGGCAAACCGAAACAATGACACAACCGGGCTTACCTGCTGGCTGCGCATTTCCCGCCGGAGTGGTGGCCCTCCAAGCTGGTCCGCAGGGTGGCTAAAAGAACGATTCGGGTCTCGCGCCCGTCGCACTTGTTTTCTATAAGGCCGTGACTGTCCCTTCAGGAGCCCGGCCCATGTCCTCTGACCTTTCACCGATCGACAAAGCCAAATTCATTTCTGCGAAGCGCGCCGCGCAGTTTGTGGAAAGCGGCATGAAGGTCGGGCTTGGCACGGGATCGACGGCGGCATGGCTGGTAAGGTGTCTGGGAGAAATGGTCCGCGATGACGGGCTGCGCATCAAAGGCGTACCGACCTCGACCAGAACGGCCGAACTTGCCCGCCAGGTTGGCATCGAGGTAATTTCGCTTGATGAGGCCCGCTGGCTCGATCTTACGATCGACGGGGCAGATGAATTTGACGGCGATCTCAACCTGATCAAGGGCGGCGGTGGCGCACTGTTGCAGGAGAAAATCGTGGCGACCGCGTCGGACCAGATGATTGTCATTTCGGATGCGAGCAAAGAGGTCGAAACGCTGGGGGCCTTTCCGCTGCCGGTGGAGGTCATCCCGTTTGGCTGGCAGACCACACAGGCGCTGATCGAAGAGACCCTGGTGTCGATGGACGTACTTGGCCGTGACACCGCGCTGCGTATGAACGGTGCCGTTCCTTATGTCACCGACGAGGGCAATCACATTCTGGACCTTCATCTGCGGCGCATCGGCAATGCGCGCCAGCTGGCACTGGTGCTCAACCAGATGCCCGGCGTTGTGGAGAACGGTCTCTTTATCGACATCTGCGACCGGGTCATCATGGGGTTTGCCGACGGGCGCGTGGAACTGCGCGATATAAATGAGGGCACTGTTGATACCGAGCGCATCGATCTGACCGAGGGCGCGAATATTTTCGCAGATTTCACAGACTGACGCACACGCGCTCGTGATTGCGCAAATGGCTTTCCGGCAACTTCTGTCGTGGTAAAACTGAGCCGGCAGCATATGTTCCGCCCGCAGGAAATGATTAAGAAAGGCCCGGCACTATGAGCGACTTTGACTATGACCTTTTTGTCATCGGCGGCGGCTCGGGCGGCGTGCGCGCGGCCCGTGTGGCTGCCGGCGAGGCGGACGCAAAGGTGGCGCTGGCAGAGGAAGACCGCTACGGCGGCACCTGCGTGATCCGCGGCTGCGTCACCCCCAAGCTGCTGGTCTTCGCCTCCGAATACGCCGGCGTGACCGCAGAGGCCTGCGCCTATGGCTGGGACATGCAGCAGGGCAGCTTCGACTGGCCCGCCTTTCGCGGCAAACTGAATGACGAGCTCGACCGGCTGGAACAGGTTTACCGCAATCTGCTCGCAGGCTCCGGTGTCGAGACCTTTGACGCCCGTGCCCGCATCACCGGCCCGCATGAGGTTTCACTCAGCACCGGCGAGACAAAAACAGCCAAACATATTCTTGTCGCCACCGGCGGGCACCCGGTGCGGCCTGATCTGGTCAATGCACATCTGGGTATCGTGTCTGATGATATCTTCCACCTTGATGAGTTGCCGAAATCGATCCTGATTGTGGGCGGTGGATACATCGCCTGCGAGTTTGCCGGCATTATGAACGGTCTGGGCGTCGAGGTGACGCAGTATTACCGGGGTGCCCAGATCCTGCGGGGCTTTGACGAAGAGGCGCGCGGTCTGGTCGCCGAATCCATGCGCGAAAAGGGCATCGACCTGCATGTGGGCACCAACATCCTCGAAATGGGCCCCGCGGATGGTGATCATTCCCTGACCGGAGGGCCAACAGAATCCGATGCAGCCATGGGCGGCACGGCCAAAGAGCGCAGTGAGACGGCACATCAGCGCAGGGCAGAGGGCGCGGGCGCCGGCCCGGTCTGGGTAAAAGCCACCAACGGATCGGAGAAGGTTTTCGATATGGTGCTCTTTGCCACCGGGCGCGATCCGAACACGCGCGATATGGGCCTTGAAGAAGTGGGCGTGAAAACCGGCCGCCGGGGCGAAATTGTGGTAGATGAGTTCAGCCAGACGGCCGTGCCGTCGATCTATGCCATCGGCGACGTGACAAACCGGGTGAACCTCACGCCGGTTGCAATCCGCGAGGGTATGGCCTTTGTCGAGACGGTCTTCAAAGGCAATCCGACGGCGGTTGATCATGAACTGATCCCGTCAGCAATCTTTACCCAGCCCGAGATGGGCACGGTGGGGCTGAGCGAGGAAGATGCGCGCGAGCGCGAACCGGTTGAGGTTTACTGCACATCCTTCCGTCCGATGCAGACAGCCTTTGCCGGACAGCCCGACCGGGTATTGATGAAACTGATCGTTTCGGTGGAGAGCCGCCGTGTTCTGGGCTGTCACATCGTCGCACCAAATGCCGGCGAACTGATCCAGATGGCGGGGATCGCCGTTAAGATGGGTGCGACCAAAGAAGATTTCGACAGGACGGTTGCGGTACACCCCACAATGTCCGAAGAGATCGTGACAATGCGGAACCCGGTCCGGACGGCTTGAATTCCGCGCGTTAAAACGTACCTATGGCTTGCATTATCCGCATGCGACGCGGTTCAGAAGGGAAAGTGATTTAATGGCTGGCAATAATGGCGGCCCCTGGGGGGGCGGCGGCAATTCGGGTGGTGACAGGCCGAACGGTGGTTCGGGTGGCGGAGGCGGCGGTGGTCCGCGTGGCCCGCGTGGCGAAGGCCCGCAGATCCCGGAAATCGACGAGCTGGTCAAAAAAGGTCAGGAACGCCTGCGCGTTCTGATGGGCGGC
>CBDUCB010000154.1:0-8504 GCA_965365545.1 uncultured Roseobacter sp.
CAGAACGGACGCGCGAAAAAGGTGCCGGGCGAAAGTGCGAAGGGCTCTCTCGACGAGATTATTTCCGTTCTGAAGGCCCACTCGCCAATCAATTTCGACCTTTATAAAGATGGCACCCTCCTGCGCCGGATCGAACGGCGAATGGCATTGCGGCATATGGAAAGCTCGGGCGATTACCTGGCGCTCCTGAAAGACTCCGCCGGGGAGGCGCAGCATCTTTGTGCCGATCTGCTGATCAGTGTCACGTCGTTCTTCCGCGATAAGGAAGCCTTTGATCATCTGGATAAATCGGTGCTGGAAGAGCTGGTTAAATCCCATTCTCCGGGACACCCGGTGCGGATCTGGGTACCAGGCTGTGCAACGGGCGAGGAGGCCTATTCGCTGGCCATGCTGGTGATTGAGAAGATCTCGACGCTGCGCAAGGATGTGAAGTTGCAGATCTTCGCATCAGATGTTGATGAGCGCGCTCTGAACGTCGCACGCGCGGGTGTTTATCCGGATTCCATTGCCGAAAGTGTTTCCACCGCACGGTTGAAGCGGTTTTTCATAAAGGAGGATCACAGTTATCGCGTGACGCCGGAACTGCGCGATAACATTGTGTTTGCCAACCAGAACATTCTGGCGGATGCGCCGTTTTCCAAACTGGACCTGATCTCGTGCCGCAATCTGATGATCTATCTCACGCCGGAGGCACAGGAACGCGTCATTCAGATGTTCCATTTTGCCCTTAACGATGACGGGGTCCTGTTCATGGGCATGTCCGAAACTGCTGGCAATAACGACGCGATGTTCCGGCCTCTGTCAAAGAAGTACCGCGTCTACAAACGCGTGGGAACCGCCCGCGGTCGCGCATTTGATTTCCCGATCAAACAGCGCCCCTTTGCGAGCGCCGCCGGCCTTTCCGCCGAAAATCCGTTGCCTGCTCCTGGCAACAAACTGGCCGACCTGAGCCAGCGCCTGCTGATCGAGCACTACGCCCCGGCGGCCGTGCTGATCAATATGCAGTCGGAGACGCTTTATTTTGAAGGACCCACGGACGATTATCTCAGAGTGCCCTCGGGCGAGAGCAGCCGTGATCTGCTGGCCATGGCCCGGCAAGGGCTGCGCACCCGTCTGAGCAGTGCCATACGCGCAGCACGGCAATCAGAATCCGTCGCCACTGAAAAAGCTGCCATCATGCGGGGTGGCAGGAATGTCGGGGTGACCGTAGAGGTGCATCCGGTCAAGCTTGACGGGACACGGTTGCTTCTGGTGACGTTTGCGGATCAACCGGATACGGCAACCACGCCGGCACCGGACGTGCCTGAAGGAACGGTCAGTCATCAGCTTGAACAGGAGCTTGAAACCACCCGCGCAGACCTGCGCAACACTATCCGCGACTATGAGCAATCGACAGAAGAGCTGAAGGCCGTCAACGAAGAAGCGATGTCGATGAACGAGGAGTTCCAGTCGACCAACGAAGAGCTTGAGACCTCAAAGGAAGAGCTGCAGTCGCTGAACGAAGAACTGACGACGCTCAATACGCAGCTTCAGCAAAAGATCGATGACGAACGGCGGATATCGGATGATCTGAACAACCTGTTATCAAGTTCCGGTATTGCAACGCTGTTTCTGGACACTGAATTCAGGATCATGCGCTTCACGCCCGCGACGCGCGAACTCTTCAACCTGATCAGCAAGGACGTCGGACGCCCGTTCAGCGACATTACGGGCAGGGTCAGGGATCCGGATCTGCTGAAAGATGCCGAAGAAGTTCTTGAAACCCTCGTTTCAGCGGAATGCGAAGTCGAAGGCAATAACGGACGATGGTTCGTCCGCCGTATCCTTCCCTATCGCACGCAGAGCGGCAAAATTGATGGCGTCGCGGTGACCTTTTCCGAAGTGTCGGAGCTTAAGGCTCTGCAGCGCGAAACCGCCACCGCCCGGGAGTTTGCCGAAAGTATTATCAGCACAGTGCGTGAACCGATGCTGGTGCTTGACAACACTTTCCGAATAATTGCCGTCAGCCAGTCTTTTGACCGGATGTTCGCAACGGACGCGGCCGATGTGGTTGGAAAGAATCTGTTTTCGATCCAGAATGGACAATGGGATGCACCGAAACTGCGTCAGCTGATGGAAAACGTTTTGCCTGAGCAGACCACGGTCGAAGCGTTTGATCTGACACTGAACGTCGGCGATCTTGGCCGTCGCGAACTGGTCCTGAACGCACGCCAGATCCTGGGGCGCCCGGAGGATGAGGAAAGCATCCTGCTGGCCGTAGAAGACGTGACAGAAAAGAAATCCGCGGAACAGGCGGTCCTGGACCGTGAAACGCGGCTGAGAGCCATTCTTGACGCCGCCCCCGAGGCGATCCTGACCATTGACGAGCAGGGCATTGTCGGAACCTTCAGCCCCGGCGCAGAGGATATTTTCGGGTTCAGTGCCGGGGAGGTGCTTGGCAGGAACGTGAACATGCTGATGCCGGAGCCCGATCGCAGCAGACATGACGGCTATCTGGAAAACTACATCAAGACCGGCGAAAAGAAGATCATCGGCGTCGGGCGCGAGATGGATGCGGGCCGCAAGGATGGCTCACGTGTTCCGATCCGGCTGACGGTATCTGAACTGGAGCTGGACGGCGCGCGTCATTTTCTGGGGATCATTCACGATCTGACACTGGATAAGAAACGGCAGGCCGAGTTGCAGCGCGCTCAGAAGATGGAGGCGGTAGGTCAGTTGACCGGCGGTCTGGCGCATGACTTCAACAACCTGCTGACAGTTGTGATCGGCAATCTTGAACTGCTTGAGATGCGCACTGACGACGAAAAGTTACATCAGCTGATCCATCAGGCGCTTGAGGCATCAACTCTCGGTGCAGCGCTCACCAGTCAGTTACTGTCTTTCTCGAAAAGTCAGTCTCTTGCGCCGGAAAGTGTTGCTTTAAACGATCTGGTGAAAACGATGCTGCCGATCCTTGAGCGCACCCTCGATGAACAAATCAGTATCGAAACCCTGCTTGCGGATAATCTGCGTGCCACGCTGGCTGATCCCGGGCAGATCGAAAGCGCCATTCTGAATCTCGCTATCAATGCGCGCGATGCGATGCCGCATGGCGGAACACTCAAACTGGAGACAAGAAATGTTGCGCTGGATGCCGACTATGCCGCCGCACAGTTCGATGTGCTGCCCGGTGATTATGTGTGTCTGTCTGTGACGGATACGGGCGCCGGGATGTCACCTGAAACGCAGTCCCGGGCGTTTGAACCTTTCTTCACCACAAAGGGACCTGGTGCCGGATCGGGTCTTGGGCTGAGCATGGTCTATGGATTTGCCAAACAATCGGGAGGACATGTGGTGATCAGCAGTGAGGTCGGAAAGGGCACGACGGTCAATCTGTTCCTGCCAACTGTTGAGACTTCCGCAGGCGACAGAACGTTTGAAAAACCCGGGCCTGCCCCTGAGGCGGGCGGCGAAACGATCCTTGTGGTTGAAGATGATCCAAAGGTCCTGCGCCTGACCGTCGCGCGTCTGGAAGAGCTGAACTATCAGGTCATCGCGGCCGGGAACGGTCCGGATGCGGTGGATATTCTGAAAAAGCGTGAGGACATAGATCTGGTCCTGTCCGATGTGGTGATGCCTGGCGGCATGACAGGTTACGAAGTCGCCGATCAGGCACTGGCGTTGCGACCCGATCTGAAAATCCTGCTGACAACGGGCTATGCAAAAGGCGTTGTTCCGACCGATGAAGCATCGGGCAAAGCGGCGCACAGGACATTGCGCAAACCCTACCGTATAAAGGAACTGGCGGGTGCTTTGCGTGAGGTGCTGGACCAGAGCGTTTCTTAATATCCGGAAAGCAGGAGCAACCAGATGGCCAGCCCCGCGCGGGATTCTGATCAACAGGAATTCAATGCTGCGACAGATTTATTCCCGGAGCAGGCGCGCGACCTGACTGTCTGATGTCTGATCCCTCAGAGACAATTGCGCGCCCGTGACGAGGTCCATCATGAGATTACGTTGCGATGCGTGCTTTACCAGATGCACCGGAACGTCGGCGTGCGACAGAAAATATCAGCCTGCAATAAGTCGATCTGTGCTGTGAACCCGGAGGGGACAGTCTTCGAGACCTTCGGGGCCCGGGCCAGAGCGGAAGCACCGGTACAGGATTGACCAGTATCAATCCCACGGCTCACCAGCGCCGCATACTCGCTCCGACGGTGCAACAGGGGCGCAGAATGCAGGGTTCTCATGATCTGGTCGTGAATTTCACTGACGTCAGGCGTGACGATACAGAACGGGTCGGTGGAAAAAACGCATCACTTGGTGAAATGATCCGCGCATTGAGCGACAAGGGGGTTCGGGTCCCCCCGGGTTTCGCCACAACGGCGCATGCCTTTTACACGTTTCTTTCTGAGAACAATCTGGACACCCGCATTGCAGACCAACTGGAAAAACTTGCCAGCGGCAAAACTGACCTGCATCACGCCGGAAAAGCAATACGTAGTATTATTCTGTCCGGCGAGTGGCCCGAAAACACAGCACTGGCAATCGCACGGCACTACAAAGACCTGTGCCGCGCGCAGGGCAAAGAAGAGGTCGAAGTCGCGGTCAGGTCAAGTGCCACGTCCGAGGACCTTCCCGATGCGAGTTTCGCCGGTCAGCAGGAAACTTTTCTGAACGTCACCGGAGAAGCCGAACTGTTGAACGCCTGTCGCAGGTGCTACGCATCGCTCTATACGGATCGCGCGATAACATACCGACAGATCAAAGGTTTCTCACATACGAAAATAGCGCTTTCGGTGGGCGTGCAGCTGATGGTCCGTGCGGACAGCGGCGGCTCAGGTGTGATGTTTTCGATCGACACCGAAACCGGTTTTCCGGATGTCGTTCTGATCAATGCCGGCTGGGGTCTGGGCGAAACCATTGTGCAGGGCACCGTCGATCCTGATGAGTATCAGGTTTACAAGCCCTTCCTGAAGAAAACCGACCTCGTTCCCATCCTGGAAAAGCGCCTTGGCGGCAAAGAAATCAAGATGATCCGCGACGCCTCGGGCGCACCGCGCACCGTTCCCACATCAAAAGCCGAGAGGCAAAAGTATGTTCTGAGCGATCAGGAAATACTCGAACTTGCGCGGCAGGCCGTGGTCATCGAGCATCACTACGGTCAGCCCATGGATATGGAATGGGCGCGCGACGGTCTGACCGGCGATCTGTACATCGTGCAGGCCAGACCGGAAACGGTTCAGTCCCGCGACGCCCATCTTGCGCTGACCACACATACCGTCCATGCGCCGGGCCGGACGCTGGTCACAGGACTGAGCGTCGGCGATGCGGCGGTTGCCGGTCGGGTCAGCCTGATCGAAAGCGCAAAGGACATTGACCGTTTCGTGGACGGTTCCGTTCTGGTGACCTCAAACACCGACCCCGACTGGGTTCCGATCATGAAACGGGCTGCAGCCATTGTCACGGACCACGGAGGCCGCACATCGCACGCCGCAATCATCAGCCGCGAGCTTGGGGTGCCTGCCGTGGTCGGATGCGGCACGGCCACACAGCTCCTGCACGACGGACAGGATGTCACCGTCTCATGCGCTGGCGGCGAGCAGGGCATCATAAGTGACGGTATTTCGCAAATCACGGTCGCGGATGAAGCACTGCAGGACCTGCCTGAGACGCAAACCCGCGTTATGCTCAACCTTGCAAATCCGTCCGCGGCGTTGCGCTGGTGGCGGCTGCCGGTCAGGGGCGTCGGGCTGGCGCGTATGGAGTTTGTCATCAGCAACACGGTGCGTGTGCACCCGCTGGCGCTTGTTCGTCCGGAGGCTGTCACCGACAAAAGGCAACTGTCGGCGATTGAAGAACTGACATGCGGTTATCAGGACAAATCCGCATATTTTGTCGATCATCTGGCGCGCGGACTGTCGCGTATCGCTGCCTTTTGCTACCCCGAGCCGGTGATCATTCGGATGAGTGATTTCAAAACGAACGAATACGCCGACCTGCTGGGTGGCCGCGACTTCGAGCCGCGCGAGGAGAACCCGATGATCGGCTTCAGGGGGGCTTCCCGCTACTATTCGGATCACTACAAGCCGGGCTTTGCGCTGGAGTGTCAGGCAATCAGGAAGCTCAGGACACAGATTGGTTTTGACAATGTGGTGGTGATGATCCCCTTTTGCCGAACCCCGGAGGAGGCGGACCTTGTCCTCGCTGTGATGGCGGAGAACGGGCTGAAGCGCGGCGTGGACGGGCTTGAGGTCTGTGTGATGTGCGAAATTCCCTCAAATGTCCTGCGCGCATCGGAATTCGCGCAGCGTTTTGACGGGTTTTCAATCGGATCGAATGATCTGACGCAGCTGACACTGGGGATCGACAGGGACTCAGAGGAGCTGGCCACCCTGTTTCGCGAAGATGATCCGGCTGTCTTGTGGATGATCGAAACCGTCATCCGCGAGGCACATGCCGCCGGCATCAGGGTCGGCTTCTGCGGGCAGGCTCCCAGCAACGATCCGGCGTATGCTCAGCGGCTGGTGGGCTTTGGGATCGACAGTATTTCAGTGACCCCGGACAGTTTCATTAAAGTCCTGCGAAACGTGGCGAGGGCGGAAGCAGGCTAAAGAACTTCGACATGACATTCTGGCAAAATGGCTTTTACAACCTGCGGATCACAAAGACCGGTCCCTTCCGTGCCCATTGTCGCACTGGCTGCGGCCACACCGGACTTCAAGGCGAGATCAGGTGTCTCACCCCGCGCAAGCGCCAGTGTAAAGGCCCCGGTGAACGCATCACCGGCACCGATTTTGCTGACAACGGGCACCTCTGGCGTGCGGCACAGATATTGACCGCTTTGTGTGACCAGAACGGATCCCTGCGACGCACGACCGGTGACCACCATATCCGAGACATTCCGGTTGATCAGCGTTCTGCCGAAAGCAACGAAGTCCGCAACGGTTTCAAGGGGTTCACCAGCGGCCTTGCGCGCTTCCGCCGCATTCAACCGCAGGACGTGAACAGGGTCGCCCGGATGCCGGATCAGGCGCGCCAGCGCGTCCTTTGATGTGTCGACCACCAGTTTTCTTGTGCGCCCTGCGATCGCGGCCTGTACCCGTTCAGGGTAATCGTCGCCCAGACCCGGTGCCACCCCGCCACTGAGGACGACGTAGCCGTTCTGCGGGGCATGCGCCGCGATCTCGTCGATAAGGCGTTCTGCGTCGCTCTCGCTCAGAACCGCGCCCGGAACGCTGAAGCGGAACTGTTCGCCGTTACTTTCATCTGTCACCGCAAAGCTCTCGCGGGTATCACCGCTGACCCGGACCGCGATGGTACGCACCCTCTCCTCTTCCAGCAATTGCAGCAGCCGTTCACCCGTCGGTCCGCCGACAGCAACGAGAGCTTTGGCGGTACCGCCCAGCATGCCTGTTGCGCGGGCCACATTTACCCCACCGCCCCCGGGGTCAATCCTGGGAGGCTTACAATAAAGCTTTGGGCCGGCGACGACATGTTCAACTGACGTGGCGAGATCAACTGCCGGGTTCAGCGTTATGGTCAGGATGTATTGCACCGGCCTCAGCCTTTCGGGCTATCGGGGTATCAACAAACAGCACTGGCTTTCCTGTCTGCGAGAAAACGCCCGCATCAGTTCTGAAGCATCGCCAGACGCAGGGTGGCGGCCAGAATTGCCTGCGACAGGACCGGAGATCTGCCGGATCCGATAATGGCATCGTTGTCGCGTGCGTCGGCCTCACGCAGAGTGCAGCGCCAGTGACCGTCCTTGTCATTTGCACGCCCGTGTATGTGCACCGTCCAGTCGGGAAAGGCCTGATCCGCGATGTGGATGACGGCATCCGTGTTACCCATCCTGACCGCCAGATTGTCCTCCGTTCCGGTTGCCTCAGGCAACAGGAAGGCAAGCCCCCTCGCCACGCCGTCCAGATCGGCCACAGTAAGATCTGTGCGGCTTTCCAGTTCATCAATCAGAATGTCCAGTTCAGGATCTTTCATCTTCAACCACCTCCTTTGCTTCCGTAACGCCTGCGATCTGCGCGACGCCAATCACATAGTTCTCACCGTAAGCGCGGGCGCATTTGGGACATGCGGTGTAAAACATGTAGATGCGACCGACCGCATAGCCGCCTGCTTTGGCGGCTACCTCCATTTCATGAACCCAGTCAGGTGCCTTGCTGTAAGGGCCTTCAAATACGCGTGTGATGTAGTCGCCGGACAACGTGGTCATTTCCTCATCTGCGACGGGGCCGGCCACTGAAAAGAGATGTTCGCTTTCAGTTGCGGAAAGATCGCGGCTGAGAACCAGGTACTCGTCCGGGCACTGCGCGCCGGCGTCTTCGATATGACCCTGAACCCGGGCAAAGACCCGCCCTATGTCGATCGGCACATGCAACAGGCTCCGTGTCCTAGCACGAACGAACGGTTTGTTGTCAAAATGCAGATGACACCCGTCCCAACCGGTTGGATCAAAGCGCGGACAGCACCCGGTGTCCGGGGCGGACATTTCCATATGAGGCAACATA
>CBDUCB010000155.1:0-8471 GCA_965365545.1 uncultured Roseobacter sp.
GCCTCGAAGGCCCGGTGATCGGTGGCGAACAGCGCGGGCGCGAGCTTGGGTACCCCACTGCCAATATGTCGATAGACGGGCTGCATCCGCCGGCCTTTGGCGTCTATGCAGTGCTTGTCGACGTGCTCAGCGGGCCCCGTGCCGGCAGTTATCACGGCGTGGCCTCCATCGGCGTGAGACCAATGTTCGGAGAAAACCGCCCGAACCTTGAGACCTTTATTTTTGATTTCACCGGTGACATCTATGGCGCACAACTGTCTGTCGCACTGATCGAGCACCTGAGGCCGGAGGAGAAATTCGACAGTCTTGAGGCGCTGATCACGCAGATGGATGCCGACAGCGAACGCGCCCGCGCGATCCTGGCTGCCCTATGAAAGATCCGATCAGCCGCACCGGCCTGCGCGACCGCTATTGGGAGCGCAAGCCTCTGAAAAAAATGAACAAACGGGAATGGGAAGCGCTCTGCGACGGGTGCGGAAAGTGCTGCCTGAACAAGCTGGAAGACGAGGACAGCGGCGAGGTGGCTCTGACGCGTATCGCCTGCCGCCTTCTGGATGACGAAAGTTGCCGCTGCTCGCAATACGAGATCCGCCACCACTTTGTGCCCGACTGCATCGTGCTGCGGCCGGATAATCTGGACACGCATGCCTACTGGATGCCTGAAACCTGCGCTTACCGGTTGCTCTGGCAGAAAAAGCCGCTGCCCGACTGGCACCCGCTGATCAGCGGCACCGCGCAGTCGGTCCATGACGCAGGGGTGTCGGTGCGCGGCATGACGCTGAGCGAGTTCGATATCCCCGAAGATGAGTGGGAAGAATACGTGATTGAGGAGCCCGTCTGATGTTTTTTGCCTCTGACAATGCGGGGCCTGCGCATCCCCAGGTGATGCACCATGTGATGGCTGCCAACGAGGGGTTCGCCCTGCCCTACGGCAATGATCCGATCATGGCAGGCGTGCGCGAAACGATCCGCGAAATCTTTGAGGCACCTGACGCGGCCGTCTATCTTGCCGCGACAGGCACTGCGGCCAATGCGCTGGCACTGGCCTGTTATTGCCGGCCGTTTGAAACGGTTTTCTGTTCGCCGGTGGCGCATATCCATGAGGATGAATGTAACGCACCCGAGTTTTACACGGCAGGGGCCAAGCTCACCCTTGTGCCGGGCGGCGACAAAATACAGCCCGATGACCTGCGCCGGAGCATCGCCGCAGAAGAGAGCCGCGGCGTGCACGGGCCCCAGCGCGGGCCGGTCTCAATCACCCAGGTGACGGAACGCGGCGGGGTCTACAGCCTGCAGGAATTGCAGGCGCTCACGGCCGTTGCGCGCGAGCACGGACTGCCGGTGCATCTGGACGGCGCACGCTTTGCCAATGCCCTGGTGGCGCTGGGATGCTCTGCGGCGGAGATGACCTGGAAATCGGGCGTGGATGTGGTGAGCTTCGGCGGCACAAAAAACGGCTGTCTCGGCGTCGAAGCGGTTGTGTTTTTCGATCCCGCAAAAGCCTGGGAGTTTGAGTTGCGTCGTAAACGCGGGGCGCATCTTTTCTCCAAACACCGTTACCTTTCCGCGCAGATGGCGGGTTATCTGGAAAACGGGTTATGGCTGGAAACAGCAGCGCTGGCGAATGAGCGCTGCCGCCGGCTTGCGACAGGTCTGCGTGAGCGCGGCGCGCAGTTCCTGCATGAGCCGCAGGCCAATATGATTTTCGCGGCCTTTCCCCGGCGGGTTCACCAGGCGCTGCACGATGCGGGAGCGATGTATTATATCTGGGAAGGCACGCTGGAAGGCGATGACCCTGACGAGATGCTGGCCGCACGTCTGGTCTGCGACTGGTCGGTAAGTTCAGACCAGGTCGACACCTTTCTCAGCCATCTCGATATGTGATCCGATCGCATCGGCCACGGCCTGTGGGTGCGTCAGTGGCGCCATATGACCTGCCTGCGCGATCGTCACCTCGCGGGCATCCGGCAGGCGCCGCACAAGAGCCTTGTTAATGTGCGCTGTAACGTCCGGGCTTTGCGCCCCGCGCATCAGCAGCACCGGTATTGTGATCCGTCCGAGCCTGCCAGGGCGCAGCAACCCGGGGCTGTCGTCAAAGATCATCGGCGACTGCGCCGGCACCAGATGCATACGGTCGGTCATGTAGGCCTGTGCCGCCTGCGGAATATCAGCCCAGCGGGTGCCGTCGCCCCAGGCGCGGTTGAACAGGCGCGCAGCCTTCGCCATGTCGCCGGCTTTGAGGGCCTCGCTGTAGGGGGCAGCGTTCGCGTTGTGCGCGGCGAGAGCCGAGGGATTATCCTGATCCAGCACAACGAACCAGACCGGCTCGATCAGTGTCAGGCTGCGCACCAGACGTGGGGCTTCCGCAGCAAGACGCAGCGCGACAGTCGCGCCAAAGGAATGTCCGATCAGATGAACGCCCGTGCCAAGAAAGGGCTGCGCAAGACCGGTGCAGAAGTCGTGAAAATCGCCCTGCCCGTTCCAGTCAGGGCTGCGACCGTGCCCCGGCAGATCGCAGGCCTTGAGCGTCAACAGTGAGCTCAGCGCTGCACCGACACCGCGCCAGGCACCGGAGTGCCCCAGCGTGCAATGAATGGCGAGCGCTGCAAGTGGCCCCTCGCCGAAGGTACGCGAAAAGGCCTGAAGGCTCATAAATCGCCGGCAAGATGCGCGTCGAGATCGTCGATCCGGTCCTGGCCCCAGAACCTCTGGTCCCCGTCGGTGATATAGAAGGGCGAGCCGAAGACACCGCGCTCCACGGCCTCTTCGAGGTTGGCGGCATAGGTCTCGGCCCCGGTCAGCATACCGCTGTCCGCCAGCGCCGGGTCAAAGCCGGCCCCCTTAAGGCACTCCCGGATCACGTCATCCTCCGCAATATTTTTCTCTTCCGCCCAGCACGCACGCAGCAGTGCATGGCAGAGCCCGCTAAGATCTCCCCCGCCTGCATTCTGAGCGGCGATCACCGCATAGGATGACGGCGCCTGATTGGTCGGCCAGTGGGCAGGTTTGAGATTGAACGGCATGTCGGCCTTCTTCGCCTGGCGCACCAGTTCCTGAGCGCGGTAATCGATCCTGCTGAAGTGGCGGTCTTTTGGCGGGGTCCCACCGGTGCGCGTAAAAAGTGCCAGTACATCGAGCGGTTTATACGTGATCGTTGCACCGTGTTTTTCGGCGACTTTTTCTGCCCGGTTCCCGGCAAGGTAGGCGTATGGAGAGATCGTCGAGAAAAAGAGGTCGATATGCGCCATTTCGGGCTCCCTGATGCGGTGTGGTTCTTTGCCGATTGGTAAGGCCGTGTTAGGTGGTGTCAACATCACGAATCTGTCACATTGCGTGCCGCTGTCCAGGACCTGCCCTTATGCCTCAGCATCAAGAACCGAAACTGATCTCCGGAAACGCAAACATGCCGCTGGCCCAGGCCATCGCAAGGCGCATGTCGATGCACCGGGGCATGCAGGTGGGCCTCGTCGATGCCCGGGTGGAACGGTTCAATGATGGCGAAATATTTGTCGAGGTTTTCGAGAACGTGCGCGGCGAGGATATGTTCATCCTGCAATCCACATCGAACCCGGCGAACGATAATCTGATGGAACTGCTGATCATGGCTGACGCGCTGCGCCGGTCGTCTGCTGCACGTGTGACGGCGGTACTTCCCTATTTCGGCTATGCCCGTCAGGACCGTCGCACCAAGGCGCGCACGCCGATCACCGCCAAGCTTGTGGCCAATATGCTCGTCGGAACAGGCATTGAACGGGTGCTGACGATGGATCTGCACGCGGCACAGATCCAGGGGTTCTTCGACATCCCCGTCGACAACCTTTATGCCTCACCGATCTTCGCACTGGATATCAAAACGGAGTTCAAAGACCGGATGGGAGAGCTGATGGTGGTTTCACCAGACGTCGGGGGTGTGGCCCGGGCGCGCGAACTTGCCAAGCGCATCAACTCACCACTCGCGATTGTTGATAAGCGGCGCGAAAAACCCGGTGAGGTTGCAGAAATGACAGTAATCGGCGATGTGACCGGGAAAACCTGCCTCATTGTGGATGATATGTGCGATACTGCCGGTACGCTCTGCAAGGCGGCAGAGGTGCTTTTGGACAACGGTGCGAAGGAAGTGCACTCCTATATCACACACGGCGTCATGTCAGGCCCTGCGGTGGAGCGTGTCACCAATTCGGTGATGAAGTCGCTGGTGATCACAGATACAATTGCACCGACCGACGAGGTCAAAGCCGCGCATAATATCCGCGTTGTGCCCACTGCGCCGGTTTTCGCCCAGGCGATCCTGAACATCTGGAACGGCACTTCTGTCTCATCGCTCTTTGAGGCCGAAACGCTGAGCCCGATTTACGATGGTATGTACGCCGCCGAGTAAGCCATCACCGCATTGAGCTGGTCAGGACCAGCGGATCAGTCCGATAATCGCTGAGGATGCATAGAAGAACTGCAGGATCAGAAAAGCCCAGCGGCGGTCAATCACGGCCCATGCCGCAAAGAGCAGCGCCGAGACCAGAAGCAACGCAAAGCCGGTTATCTCATTGCCCGTGTTCGAAGCAATCAGCATCGCATAAAGAATTGCGAGGCCGGAACCCAGCCACTCGAAAATAGTCGTCAGTTTGCGTTTATCAGAGAACAAAAGCCCCGTTCCTTTCCCGGCCCGGCATCACAGATGCGGAAAATAGTCTTCACAGGTGCCTTCACGGTATACATCCGCCGTACAGCAGTGCAGCCCGCCACCAAAGGCATAGGCGTCGCGCAGTTCCACTTCGACAACCTCCATACCCAGCTTGTCCATCTGTTCGGCCTGATACACTTCTGATTTCTCGACACAGACTGTCTTCGGGTCGAGCACCAGCACGTTCATGCTGAGCCAGACGGATGAATAGCACAGCGGCGGCGGCTGATTATGCGCAGGCTGTGCAGCATCCACAATTTCCCAACCGTTCTTCTCGAACATATCGCGCTGCTCTGCCGGCAGGCGACGTTGTGGATTGTTGAGGATCAGGCCGGGACGCAGTGGCGTGAATGTCGCGTCGATATGGATCGGATAGGGATCACCCGGAAAGTTCACCGCGTGCACACGGTGTTCCGGGAAGTGCCGGCGCAGCCATTCTATTCCCTTGAGATTGGTAGTGAACCCATGCTGCACCACCAGATCGCGCCCGAACCGCAGCACATCAGCGGCGTCGAAAAGCGGCTCTTCTTCGGTGGTGACAAAAAACTTATCCGCGGCCCATTGCAGCCGCTTTTCCACGCCGATTTTATCGCTGAGGTAGTCCGGGTGATAGTCCGCATCCGTCAGCCGCGGTTTCGGCGCGCTTTCATGGCGAAACTTCGGGTCTTCCTCAAAATATTTCTGCATCAGCGGCCGGTAGTTCAGATATTCAAACCAGCGGCAGCGATAAGACATCGTGGCCTCCAGCATCTCCGAGCCCACGGTCAGCAAAACATCGCGCGGGGGCATACAGCCAAACTGACTGTCCGTGTGAAAGTCGGGCGTGGTGACAGGCAGCGCATGATCAATTGGCACGGGCCGGTCGACCCGGATGCCGCGCGCCTGCAGCTGTCCGGCGAAAGTATCGAGCAGCTCATTCGCGCGGTCGATGGTTTCCTGCGGACGCCGGCCCCACTGGCCGCGCATGTCGCTGTCTTCCGGCACCTTGGCCTCCAGCGCAGGTTCTGCGGGCGGGATATGGCAGTCATCGGCCCGCCCCACGATCACGTGGCGGAGCGGATCCCATTCATTCCAGCTGTTAACGACGGTTTTGTGCATTTCCTGCGCTCCTGACTGAGATGCTCCGACACATACCGGGGTGTTGATAGGAGCATTGTGCGGCGGGCTCAAGCAGTGACATGACAAGGGACATTTCTGCCCCTTGTCGTGCGTGCGCCGGGCTCAGCGGCGAACCCAGGTGGCCGGTGCGCGCCAGCGAAAGCCGCTCTTTTCACTGCGCCGGTCGGCTTCGGCCAGAAGGCCCGCGTCTTCAGGCGTGTGGTGCCGGTGGCCCCAGACATCCTCACGGGTTGCGGTTCTGAAGGTGGATGAAAGAATTCCGAACATGTTGCTCTCCTGATTAACGCGGTATACCCACTGATAAGCGATATACATGCCCTCAGGCAAAACAGTATGATTGATAACATATAAGTCAGGCTAACATATGGACTGGTCGGGAATTCCTTCGCTTGCGGCATTGCGTGCATTTGAGGCTGCCGCACGGCACCAGAGCCTGAGTGCGGCAGCCCGTGAGCTGAACGTGACGCATGCTGCAATTGCCCAGCATGTCCGCGCACTTGAAGAAGATTTTTCCGAAAGCCTTCTGGTCCGGCAAGGACGTGGCGTTGCGCCGACGGCGGCGGGACTGGTGCTCGCCGGGCGCCTGAGTGAGGGCTTTCAGAACATTGCAGATGCCGTCGACGATCTGCGCACGCAGGGCGCGAACCGGCCGCTCAATATCACCGTGACGCCGACCTTTGCCGCCAGCTGGCTGATGCCGCGGATCGGCGATTTCTGGGCGAAACACCCTGAGGTTCGGCTCAACATAAATCCGGGTGCCGAACTGGTTGATCTGCGGCGTGACGGGTTTGATCTGGCCGTGCGCTACGGGGAGGGCGACTGGCCACGGCTTACCGCTGAGTTGCTGACAGAAGCGCAGTATCTTGCGCTGGCGCATCCGGATCTGATCGGAGACCGTGTGGTCACGAAGGTGTCTGATCTTACCGATCTGCCCTGGCTCCTTGATTCCAACGTGATGGAACGGCGCCGGATCATTGAACAGGAAGGCATTGACCTCGACAGGGTCAAGGTCACCACACTTACGACCAATGATCTGACGCTGTCGGCGGCGGTTGCGGGTCTGGGCGTAACCTTTCAACCAGGCTCGCTGGTCGAGCGGGAAATCCGCTCGGGGCAGCTCAAACCGCTCGTCGCCCTGCGCGAGCGCGGTCTGGGGTATCACCTGGTGACTGTTCCGGGGCGGATGCATCCGGGTCAGCGGGTGTTCATGTCATGGCTGCGCAAAAAGGCGCGCGAGAGCCAGTAATGAAAAACCGGGCGCAGCGGACCACTCTGATGAACCGAAGTTTTGCCGGGTCTGACCGGACCAAACCAAAAAAGCCCCGCACTGAGGCGGGGCTTTTTAACTCATCCGGAGGTTCCGTCAGACGCTGATATGATCACCGACAGCAACCATATCGGCGAGCAGCTTGGCGGCGTCATCCACCGGTCCCGGCTCGTTGTCAAAGGTCTCTTTAGCACGGCTCAGTGCCTCTTCGGCCTCTTTCACCATCGCTTCGTGATGCTCTCTGGTCATATCACCTTTGGCAATCGCGCGCTCTGCGAGCACCGAAATGCTGTCGGCACTGATCTCGGCAAAACCGCCTGTCACCACATACTCGGATGCGCCATCGGGGCCTTCCACGCTCAGCACACCGGGGCGCAGCGTGGTAATGGTGGGCGCGTGGCCCGCCATCGCCGTCATATCGCCATCGGCCCCGGGGATCTGTACGGACGTGACCTGCGCAGAGGCAAGCAGCCGTTCCGGAGAAACGAGGTCGAACTGGACTGTATCTGCCATGTCTCAGAGCTCCTTAAGCGGCGTCTGCCGCCATTTTTTCGGCCTTGGCTTTCACCTCGTCAATGCCGCCGACCATATAGAACGCGCCCTCAGGCAGGTGATCATAGTCGCCGGCCACAACCGCCTTGAAGCTTTCGATGGTCTCGGTGAGCGGCACCTGTTTGCCGTCGGCACCGGTGAAGACTTTGGCAACGTCGAAAGGCTGGCTGAGGAAACGCTGGATTTTACGTGCACGGGCGACAGTCAGTTTGTCTTCTTCGGAAAGCTCGTCCATGCCGAGAATCGCGATGATATCCTGAAGTGATTTATAACGCTGCAGAATCCCCTGAACGTCACGTGCCACCTGATAGTGTTCTTCACCAACAACAGCAGGGTCCATCAGACGCGATGTGGAATCGAGCGGATCCACCGCAGGATAGATGCCCAGTTCGGAGATCGCACGGGACAGAACCGTTGTCGCATCAAGGTGCGCAAAGGATGTCGCAGGCGCAGGGTCGGTCAGGTCGTCCGCAGGTACGTAGACGGCCTGGACGGACGTAATAGAGCCCGCTTTGGTCGAGGTGATGCGCTCCTGCATCTGGCCCATGTCCGTGGCCAGCGTCGGCTGGTAGCCCACAGCTGAAGGGATACGGCCCAGAAGGGCGGACACTTCGGAACCCGCCTGCGTGAAGCGGAAGATGTTGTCGACGAAGAAGAGAACATCCGTTCCCGACTGGTCGCGGAACTGCTCGGCCAGTGTGAGGCCCGTCAGAGCCACACGCATACGCGCTCCGGGAGGTTCGTTCATCTGACCGTACACCAGGGCCACCTGAGAGTTCTCGAGGTTTTCGGGGTCGATCACGTTGGATTCGATCATCTCGTGGTAGAGGTCGTTGCCCTCACGGGTCCGCTCAC
>CBDUCB010000156.1:0-8341 GCA_965365545.1 uncultured Roseobacter sp.
GGCACAGGCATTGACGGCGTGCCTGGTGCGGGCGCCTCCTCCGCGTCCCCGGTGCCGGGCGCCACGAGCGCCGAGAGTTCCTCCTGTGTCGGCCCGCCACTTTGCCGCATGCCAAGATAGGTGCCGGCGGCGATCACAAGCGCAATTACGATACCAGCCGTCAGCAGCCCTGAGCCACCTCGTCCACCGGCTTCTCCCCTGTCGCTCATAACCGTTTTCTCTTTTTTGTGTATCGCCTTACGCGAGCAGAGCGCAGACATTGAGCCTACATAGCAACTGCTTTAACACGGGTCAAAACCCATCATGTCACTTTCGGGACATGATCCGTGACATGAAAGGATCCGATATGCCCCCCAGATCTGTCTGCGTCTATTGCGGCTCACGTCCCGGAAGTGACCCCGCCTATATGGCAGCCGCCGAAGCGATGGGCAGAGTGCTTGCAGATGAAAACTGGCGGCTCGTCTATGGCGCGGGCGACGTGGGGCTGATGGGCGCGGTCGCCCGCACCGCTCAGTCGGCAGGGGCACAGACTTTCGGTGTGATCCCACAGCATCTGTTGGCATGGGAGGTCGGTAAAACCGATCTGACCACCTATGTGGTCACCGAAACCATGCACGAGCGCAAGAAAGTGATGTTCATGAACTGCGACGCCGTGGTCGTTCTGCCCGGCGGGGCCGGCTCGCTGGATGAACTTTTTGAGGTCCTGACATGGCGACAGCTCGGGCTGCACGAAAAGCCGGTTTTTCTCGTGAATACAAATGGCTACTGGGATCCTCTTACAGCTTTGCTGCGCCACGTAACGGACCAGGGATTTGCAGCGGACAGCCTGCACGGGTTCTATCAGACTGTCAGAGATGCCGAAGAATGCCGCGTGGCGTTGCGCACAGCGCTGGCCTGAACCCGGACCGGCGACCCCGGCATGCCCGGACTTCCGCCACTGATTCCGGCTCAGAACACTCTGCACCGGGCGTTGACGCGTCACGCAGTTCGGACGAAGGTCACGCGCAATATCACTTGCCCTGAAACCGGAGTTCTCTCATGTCCCTGCCCGATAAAATGTGCGGCGTTATTCTGACCGGGCACGGCGGCCCGGAGATGCTGCACTGGCGCGACGATCTGCCTGTCCCGCCGCCAGGCCCCGGTGATGTGCTCATCCGTGTCGCGGCCGCGGGTGTCAACAACACCGATATCAATACCCGCGTCGGCTGGTATTCGCGCGGGGATAATGACGCGGAGGACGCAACATGGGGCGGAACTCCGCTGGCCTTTCCGCGCATTCAGGGGATCGACGTCTGCGGCACAATCGCGGCCACAGGGCCGGGCGTCGACCCGGCGCGTGCCGGACAGCGCGTGATCGTCGAACCCTGCCTGAGAGAAGCGAACGGCGCGACCCTGTACCAACCCTGGTTTCTCGGATCAGAATGTGACGGCGGCTTTGCGCAATACTGCAGGGTCGCCGCACGGCACGCATGGCCAGTGCAGAGTGCAATGAGCGATGCAGAGCTCGCCTCCTTCCCCTGCTCGTATTCCACAGCAGAAAACATGCTGACCCGTGCCGGCGTTTGTGCCGGTGACACCGTTCTCGTCACCGGATCGTCGGGCGGCGTCGGCTCGGCTGCGGTGCAACTTGCAAAAGCGCGCGGCGCACGCGTGATTGCTGCAACCAGCCCGGCAAAGGCGGACGCCCTGCGCGCCCTTGGTGCGGATGAAACGCCGGACCGCTCAGGCAGCCTTGCGGAGCGTATCGGGCAGAACAGCGTGGATGTTGTACTTGATCTGGTGGCCGGCCCAGACTGGCCTGTGCTGCTCGATCTGTTGCGACCGGGTGGCCGCTATGCCGTTGCAGGGGCGGTCGGCGGACCGCTGGTCGAGCTTGATGTCCGCACGCTCTACCTCAAGGATCTGAGCTTTTTCGGATGCACCGTGCTGGATCAGGGGGTGTTCGCCAACCTGATTAACCGCATCGAAAGAGAAGAAATCCGCCCGCTGGTCGCAGAAACCTGGTCGCTGCGCGATATCGGCAAGGCGCAGGAAAGCTTCGCCGCGAAGAGCTTTACCGGCAAGATCGTCCTGAACGTCGACTGACACCCGCGGCTGAAAATGCGACCTGATGCGAGGTGCATCCATTGCGAACTGTGAGCCGGTTTCCTCCGGCTTAAGACAATTTGGAAAAAATTATATCTTTTTTTGGTTTCTGTGATCCTGTTCACATCGGCGGCGCTGAATTCGGGGTAAAACAGATCCAAACGGAGGAAGAAACCATGCACAGTCAGTACACAAGAATGCGCCGGATCTGCACAGCTATCGCGGGGGCCGTCGTCTCCTGTCACGATATGCAGTCGCGGCTGAACACGTACCGCTGAGGGCCCGCACGCCAAAGCAGTGATGATCCCGGCGAGGGACCATGAGAGGCCAGCAAGCGAAATCGTACACGCCAGCGCACGCCATTAAAAAGACCCGGTCGCGAAATGCGCCGGGTCTCTTTGCGTCAGTCAGTAAAACCAGCGAGGGGTTTCAGAGCCGCGAGGCGACGTTTTCCCAGTTCACCAGATTGTTGAGGAAGTTTTCCAGATAAGCCGGGCGTTTATTGCGGAAATCGATGTAATAGGAGTGCTCCCACACATCACAGCCGAGCAGAGCCGTCTGACCAAAACAGACCGGATTCACGCCGTTTTCCGTTTTTGTGACTTTAAGGCTGCCGTCGGTGTCTTTCACCAGCCATGCCCAGCCTGAGCCAAACTGGCCCGCGCCTGCCGCTGAAAACTTTGATTTGAACTCATCGACTGAGCCAAAGCTTTCGGTGATCGCCTTTTCCAGCTCACCGGGCATGCCGCCACCATCCGGGCCCATCATCTCCCAGAACTGATTATGGTTCCACAGCTGGCTGATGTTGTTGAAGATGCCGTTCTGCGCCACGGCGGAGGGATCATAGGTGCCCTTGATGATCTCTTCGAGCGATTTGTCCGCCCATTCGGTTCCCTCAATCGCCTTGTTGCCGTTTGTGACATAGGCGTTGTGGTGCAGATCGTGGTGGTATTCCAGCGTCTCTGCGGACATGCCTTTGGATGCCAGAGCATCATGCGCATAGGGAAGATCAGGTAGTTCAAAAGCCATTTCGGGGCCCCCTTTCAAAATTCATGGGTACACTGTCACATGAAGCACACCCTTCACCTGTTTCAAGGTTTAACAGAGATAAAAGTTCCGATACCGCGCTTTTCCCGGACCGCACAGGCGTCTGTCGCGCCTGAGGCGCTGAAAAGACGATTGATCTGCGCGGTTACTCAGTACGCGGCGTGCAACTGCCTTTGCCGGAAAACCGGTCAGGATACCCGTCAGGGCTCGCGTGAACGGAAATCCGGTTGGTCTTCTTCGACAGCGTAGCGGTGTATTCAAACGCGGCGGTATGCTGATTATTGCTGTTCTTGATATTTTTCAGCGTCCAGCGGATTGTCATTTTGCGATCGTTGTTCCGGCTGATCTGCGCTGAAAGCGGCGTGTCGTTGAAGCGAAGAATAACCTGATCTGAGACCATCACCTCGCCGCTGTTCAGCGCGACAATCGCGATTTTATCAGCGATCCAGTAGAGACGGTCTTTCTTGTCGGTGATGTCACAATCGTAGAGAATGCCTTGCGGCGTCGCCGCCACAGCGGGCAACGCCCAGACACAGATGACCAAAGCACTCAGTAAACGCAGCATAAAATTCCCCAACCAGTTCCCGCCGGCAGCGACGGGGTGCGCGGCTCAGTCGAGTCGCGCAGACGCTCCATGGTTGCATTGCACCCTCCCGGGGGTCAAGTCGCGCCTCAGAATGCGTTCACCTCCGAACCCGGCTGCGCTGCGACCCGGAGCACGTCAAAGACATATCTGGCCTGGCTGCGAAAACAGATGATGTGAAATGTATCAGCCGCCGGCATTCTGAAGGCCGCGGCAACCTGAGCCATGCGCGTGCGCCGGAACATGCCCGGCTCAAAGCGACCAGGCGCGAGATCCACAGGGCAGAGCTTGGCCATTACTTCGCGCGCAAAAGGCCCGCTGACCTCAAAGGCCGCGCGTGCATCAGACACATTCACCACAAGGCTGTGCGTGTCTCCAAGTGCATCCTGCGCCGCCTGAAGCGTGGCCGCTACCTCACCGTAACCGCAGAGCAACAGGACCTCATCCGGGGACATGCGGCAGACCGTTTTCCCCTCGTCTGAGAGGGCCTCGCCGAGAGCCGGCATCTTCAGCCCGACCGCGGCCTTCACAGCTTTTTTCAGCGCCGCAGCCCCCATATCACCGCGCAATGTGATCATTCCCTGCAGGGGCAGTTCGCGCACCTGAACAATGCCGGTTGCGGATGATGCCCCGTTCAGAGCGGACAGAGGTTCAGACATTCTGCTTCTCCCCTTCTTTATCGTAGAAAACCGGATCAACGATTTTCGCCCTGTAGGTCGCGCCTTCTGTGCCCGGAAACTCAATTACCTCGCCCATGCGGTCCGGTCCGTTCAGCACCAGCCCCATGGCAATACCCCGGCCCAGCGTGGCCGAGTGATAACTTGACGTCACGCGTCCGATCACATTGCGCTGGCCATTGGCGTTTGTGCCCGTGCCCACAGCATAGGCGCCATCCGGCAGCACCGCCCCCGATACCGTCTCCAGCCCCACCAGCTTCCAGCGGTCCGGGTCGGTCATGTGGCTGCGCTCCTGCGCGCGCTTGCCCAGAAAATCGTCTTTCTTTTTCGAGATCGCCCAGTTCAGACCGAGATCCTGCGGGATCACCGTGCCGTCGGTTTCGTCCCCGATCATGATGAACCCCTTTTCGGCGCGCAGCACGTGCAGTGTTTCGGTGCCGTAAGGCATTACGCCCAGATCATGGCCCACCACCATCAGCGCGTCCCAGAAGGCCTGACCCCGGCTTGCGTCAATGGCGATCTCATAGCTCAGCTCGCCTGAAAATGAGATCCGGTACACGCGGCACTCAAAGCCACCAAGCACGCCATCCGCCCACTCCATGAACCCCAGCCCTTCGGCCGAGACATCCATGCCGCCGAGCTTTTCCAGCGCCCCACGCGCATTCGGTCCGACGACAGCGATCTGAGCATATTGCTCGGTGACGTTGGCCACATAGACCTGCCAGTCCCACCATTCGGTTTGCAGCCATTCCTCCATGTGCTGGTGGATATGCTCCGCCCCGCCCGTGGTCGTGTGGCACAGGAACGTGTCATCATCCAGCCGCGCAACTACGCCGTCGTCGATCAGGAACCCGTTCTCAGAGCACATCAGACCATAGCGGCATTTGCCCGGCTTCAGCGTACTCATCATGTTGGTGTACATCATGTCGAGGAACTTCGGCGCGTCGGGACCTTTTACGATGATCTTGCCCAGCGTCGAAGCATCGAGCAGCCCCAGGTTCTGCCGCGTGTTCAGCACCTCGCGGTTGACGGCGTCCGCCACGGACTCGCCGCTGCGCACATAGGCATAGGGCCGCCGCCACTGGCCAACCGGCTCCCAGTGCGCGCCGTTGCTGTCATGCCAGTCGTGCATGGGCGTGCGCCGCAGTGGCTGGAACACATCGCCGCGCGCCTCCCCCGCGATAGAGGCCAGCGAAACCGGCGTATAGGGCGGACGGAAAGTCGTGGTGCCCACGTGTGGGATGTCCGCACCCATTGCTCCGGCAAGCGTGGCGAGACCGTTGATGTTACTCAGTTTTCCCTGATCCGTAGCCATGCCGAGGGTGGTATACCGTTTGGCATGCTCGACGCTTTCAAAGCCTTCCTGGGCTGCCAGTTGTACGTCACTGACCTTCACATCGTTCTGATAATCCAGCCAGGCTTTGGAGCGCAGCTTATAGGGCGCGCCCTGCGGCATAAGCCAGACCGGCATCATCGGCGCCTCTGTCCCGCTCTCGCCCACCGGGGCCTTTTCGCTGCCCGGTCTGAAGCCTGCACCACGCGCGGCGGACTGGCCCGCGGAATGGGCATCAGACATAATTTCGCTCAGCGACATCATACCGTTAGCGGCTCCGGCAGGGGTCACAAAAGGCGCGCCGTCCACACCCGTTGGTGCTTTATCCACATCCGGGCGGAACATGGCCTGACCTGCATCCCACGTCAGCTTTCCACCGCAGTGCGACCACAGGTGCACGACCGGCGACCAGCCCCCCGACATCGCCACCGTATCGCAATAAATCTCCTCGACCACATCGCCCTCGCCGGACTGGCTGCAAACGGTGACACCGCTCACCCGCTTGCCGCCCTGTACGGCCGCGATGCCGTGCCCCATCAGCACACGAATACCAAGCGCTTTGACCTGTTCCATCACCGGGCTGTCCTCGGCCAGCACCCGCGCATCCAGGATCGCCTTGACCGTCAGACCCGCATAATTAAGGGCGATCGCGGTCTGATAGGCGTCATCATTGTTGGTCACAACCACCGTACGGTCACCCGGCGAGACGCCGTAGTTGACAACATAATCCCGCACTGCCGAGGCCAGCATAACGCCCGGCACATCGTTACCGGCGAAGGACAAGGGCCGTTCAATGGCCCCTGTCGCGGTAATGATCCGGGTCGCTCTGATCCGCCACAGCCGGTGCCGCGGCCCTTCTTTTTCCGGCGCGTTATCACGCAGTTGCTCATATCCCAGCGCGTAACCATGGTCATAAACACCGGCGCCGGTCATCCGCGTGCGCATCGTCACACCCGGCATTGTTTCCAGTTCGGAAACGATTTGTTCCACGAAGTTGTCCACAGGCGCGCCGTCCACAGTTCCGCCGTCGACCACGGCCCGTCCGCCCCAGCCAGCAGTCTGTTCCATGAGGATTACACGGGCACCGCTCTTTGCCGCTGCATGTGCCGCCTGCAACCCGGCGACACCGCCACCGATCACCAGCACATCGCAGAATGCATAGAAATGCTCGTAAGTGTCCGCATCGCCCTCTTTGGGCGCCTGACCCAGACCGGCAGACTGACGGATAAAGGGCTCATAGACATGCTTCCACAGCGGGCGGGGGTGGATAAACATCTTGTAATAGAACCCCGCCGGCAGAAACCGCGCGAGTTTGGTGTTGATTGCACCGACGTCAAACTCGAGGCTCGGCCAGTGGTTCTGGCTGCGCGCCGTAAGCCCCTCGAAAAGCTCGGTTGTGGTCACCCTCTGGTTGGGCTCGAACCGGGCGCCCTCGCCCATGTTCACCAGACCGTTAGGCTCTTCCGCGCCCGACGCCACAACGCCGCGCGGTCGGTGATACTTGAACGATCGGCCGATCAGCATCTGATCGTTCGCGAGCAGCGCGGAGGCCAGCGTATCGCCCTCGCAGCCTTTCAGCGTTCTGCCGTTGAAGGTAAAGGAGATGGAAGTGTCGCGGTTGACCAGCCGGCCTCCCGTTGCCAGACGTTCACTCATGAGAAGCCCCTCCAGGACCAGCCCGGCTGTTTTTCGGAAATGGCAGATCTCAGTCCGGCAGGAGGTTCAACCGTCTGCGCAGGGTAGACACCGAAAACCTCAAGCGTGGTTGTGGAACGCGCGGCATGAAACCACTTGCCGCACCCGTAGACATGCCGCCAGCGTTCAAAATGCACGCCTTTGGGGTTTTCGCGCATAAAGAGATACTCCTCAAAGTTCTCCTCGGAGCTCCCCGGGCCAAAGCGTTTCAGATGCGCCTCGCCACCGGCGTGGAATTCGGTCTCTTCGGCTGTCACACCACAGACGGGACAGGTCAGGATCAGCATGGGACACTCCGTTCAGATAAGGCCTGCGCAGACACAGGAAAGCCCACACCCCGAAGGACACCTGCAAAGCCTGTGAAATATCCGGCGGGCTCGCCTGCCCCCGGCTGCACCTTCGACAGCGGCTGCGGCACCGGCCGCTTCATCGGCTGCACCTTCGACGTCGATCCGGACGTCGCCGCGACAGGCAGCGCTTTTGTCTGCAAGCACACCAACAACGACCACATGAGCACCAACGCCGGGTGCCTGTCCGGCATTGCTGCCCGGGGAAGTTTTCGGTGTTGGCGTCTGAGCCGGTACAGGCGTCGTTGTGCGGTCAGCCATTTCGTTTTTCCACCAGAAATAACGGCCGGTATGCAAACATATCTGCCAGGGGAACAGCTCCGCCGCGCGACACCCGTTGAGACCTCGCCAAACCCACGCGCCCGTGCCATGATGCAGGCAACCGGTCCGCGAAAGGTACCTAAAAAGGAGATGACATGAGCAAGGAAATGATGGCCGTTCTGGCCTTTGGGCTGATCGCCGCTGTTGCCGTTTTCATGCTTGTGAAAGAGCGGCGTGGGATTGCTGAGCGCAAAGAGGCCCGCGGGGGGCGCGAGGTCGACGTGAGCGACCTGATCGCTTTTGGCTCTGCGGC
>CBDUCB010000157.1:0-8325 GCA_965365545.1 uncultured Roseobacter sp.
GCCCCGGGCCTTCCCCGGCCACCGCATAGATGATGGTCACTCCGTTCAACACGCGCCGGTGCAGCGCAAACCCCGGCATATGCCGCGATGCGGTCACCCGGCTGCACCATCCAGAACCGCGTCCGCCACAGCCTCGCCGCAGGTCTTCGTGTCGGCATCTCCACCCAGATCAGGCGTGCGCAGCGCTTTCTCCGACAGGACCGTCTCAATGGCCGAGACCATGGCACGGGCGGCGTCAAAGTGGCCCAGATGTTCCAGCATCATTGCCCCGGCCCAGATCTGTCCGATCGGGTTGGCGATGCCCTTGCCCGCTATATCCGGCGCCGAGCCATGGACCGGTTCGAAAAGAGACGGAAACCGCTTCTCCGGGTTTATATTGCCCGAGGGTGCAATACCGATTGTTCCCGTACAGGCTGGCCCGAGGTCAGACAGAATGTCACCGAAGAGGTTTGAGGCCACGACCACATCGAACCAGTCCGGGTGAAGCACGAACTGTGCTGTCAGAATATCGATATGGAACTTATCGACGCGCACGTCCGGATAGCTTTTCGCCATCTCCTCCACCCGTTCGTCCCAGTAAGGCATGGTGATCGAAATGCCGTTCGACTTTGTGGCCGAGGTCAGATGCCCGCTGCGTTTTTCCGCAAGATCAAAGGCGTATTTCAAAATCCGGTCGACCCCGATCCGGCTCATCACCGTCTCCTGGATTACCACCTCGCGGTCAGTGCCCGGGAACATGCGGCCGCCGATTGATGAATATTCGCCTTCTGTGTTCTCGCGGACGATCATCATGTCGATATCGCCCGGCTCACGCCCCGCCAGCGGCAGCGGCACTCCTGGCATCGCGCGAGCGGGCCGCAGGCTCACGTACTGATCAAACTCGCGGCGAAACTGCAACAGCGAGCCCCAGAGCGAGATGTGATCGGGGATTTTTTCCGGCCAGCCCACCGCTCCGAAAAAAATCGCATCACTGGCGCCCACCCGGTCTTTCCAGTCTGGTGGCATCATCTCGCCATGCGCCTCGTAGTACTCAGCGCAGGAGAAATCATGCATCCCGAATTCGAGGCCGAGACTGAACCGCTTTGCGGTCGCTTCCAGAACCCGCAAACCTTCGGGTACGGTTTCTTTGCCAATGCCGTCTCCGGGGATTACGGCGATGTTCAGGGTGTTTTCGGTCATATCTTTTGCCTTTCCGGCATATTGCTCACTGTCCGGCGCAGACGCCGGACAAGCCGGTTCAGTCTGTAGCGTTCACACCCGCGGCCAGGGTGTTGCGGCCCCGGAGCGCCTCAATCACAGCATCCGTGACCTCACGTGTGGTGGCGGTGCCGCCGACATCAGGTGTCATGATACCGGCCGCACAGACACGCTCAACCGCATTCATCAGACGCTCGCCGGCCTGTGGCTGGCCCAGATGCTCCAGCATCTGCACAGCGGTCCAGAAGGTCGCGACCGGGTTTGCGATGCCCTGACCGGTGATGTCAAAGGCTGATCCGTGAATGGGCTCGAACATGGACGGATAGCGGCCTTCGGGGTCGATGTTGGCGGTGGGCGCCACGCCAAGGCTGCCCGCCAGCGCACCGGCCAGATCCGAGAGAATATCGGCATGCAGATTGGTGGCCACGACCGTGTCGATGCTTTGGGGTTTCAGGGTCATGCGCACGGTCATCGCATCCACGAGCATCTTGTCCCAGGTCACATCCGGAAACTCTTTCGAGACCTCTGCCGCGATCTCATCCCACATCACCATGCCGTGCCGCTGTGCGTTGGATTTGGTCACCACGGTCAGCAGTTTGCGCGGCCGCTGCTGCGCCAGTGAAAAGGCATAACGCATGATCCGCGTGACGCCGGCGCGGGTAAAAATCGCGACCTCTGTACCAACCTCCTCGGGCATGCCCTTGTGCGCGCGTCCGCCATGGCCGGAGTACTCGCCTTCGGAGTTTTCGCGCACGATGACCCAGTCGAGATCGCCGACTTTCACATTCCGCAAGGGCGATTGCACGCCCGGGATGATCTTTGTGGGCCGGACATTGGCATATTGATCAAACCCCTGACAGATCGGCAACCGAAGCCCCCAGAGCGTCACGTGATCCGGCACATCCGGTGCGCCGACCGCTCCGAAGTATATTGCATCGAAGGGTTTTAGCTGCTCCAGCCCGTCCTCCGGCATCATAACGCCGTGCTTTTTGTAATAGTCCGATCCCCAGTCAAAAGTGGTCACATCAAAGGCAATATCACCTTCCTGCTCCGCGAGGGCGGCCAGTACCTCGTTGCCTGCGTCGATAACTTCGGGGCCGATCCCGTCGGCGGGGATGGCCGCAATCCTGTACGTTTTCATAAGTGGTTCCTGCTAAATGAAACGGCGGCTCCGGCGAAGGTGCGGCGGCGGGCTGCGGTTCGGTGCTTCTTCAGTTTCGCCCTGTATCCGCGACTTGACGAGGGTAGCGCAATGAAAGATTATTATATTAAATAGTTAAACAATAAGCGGGCTTTCCATGGAACTCAGACAGCTGCGGTGCCTGATCGCTGTTGCCGACACGCTGCATTTCGGCCGGGCAGCGCAGCGTCTCAACATGCTGCCGGCGTCGCTGGGCCGGCACATCCGGCTGCTGGAGGAGAGCCTTGGCGGCCGGCTGCTCGTGCGAACAACGCGCAGTGTCTCGCTCACGGATGCAGGCCGTGAATTTGTCGAAGCAGCGCGCGATGTCGTCGCGCGTGCCGAGGGGCTCGCAGCCAGTTTTCGCGAGCAGCAGAAGGAACAAAGCGCTGTGCTCCGGATCGGGGTGATCGACAGTGCCGCAGCCGGGCTGATGCCACAGATTTTGCCACGGCTGCGCGCGGGTCTGCCGGATGTCGCCATTGAACTGATGGAGCAGAAAACCATCCGGTTGCTGCCAAGGGTTCTTACGGGACGGCTCGATATTGCGATTGTCCGCCCGCCCGAAGTCCGCGATGCCCGTCTGGAATTCCGCCCGCTCTTTTCAGAAACACTGGTGGTGGCTGTTCCGCAGAACCACCGGCTTGCCTCACGAAAAGTGATCCGGGTGAAAGACATGGCTGAAGAGCCGCTTATTGTACCCGACCGCCGTTCGCGCCCGCACAGCCACGATATGACAATGAAACTGTTTCTCGAAGCGGGCTTAACCGCCCGCGTGGCCCAGATTGCCGAAGAGAAACAGACCATCGTGAGCCTTGTGGGTACCGGTGTGGGGCTGGCGGTCGTGCCCAGGTGGGCCTCGCGCCTTGGTGTCGGGGGCGTGACTTTCATCGATCTTGCGCCGGACCAGAACCAGACAAAAGGAGAGCTTGCACTGGCCGCCGTCTGGCTGCGGGACACCCGGCACGCAGCCCGCGACGCCTTTATGTCCGTGCTGGAAAAAGACCTCGCGGCACTCTCTGCGACCGCGTGAAACCAAATTAAATAAATTTATTATATAATAAAACAGTCAGTATATCGGTGAATACAGCCTTGAGAGACGCACCGCGCGGCTTATAGGTTACACCACGCAGATTTTTGACGTCGGGACGGTGAAAATTAAACCGGGCCCGGCGGTCAGACGCGCAAAAAACCTAAGGGGAGGATAAAATCCTTATGACTGTACTCACCAGAATGACGGCCGTGGCCGCGACAACAGTAATGACTGCGACCGTTGCATTTGCTGACGGTCACGTTGACAAGACCGGCTGGCCGGACAGCTTTACTGTCGGTACCGGTTCGCAGGGCGGCACCTATTTCGGCTACGGCTCCGGCTGGGCCGGCATTGTCTCTGACGTGCTCGGCGTCAACGGCGGTGCGGAAGTCACCGGCGGCCCGATGCAGAACATGGCGCTGGTACACACCGGTGATCTCGCGTTCGGCATGACCACAATGGGCCCTGCCGTAGAATCCATCGGCGGTGGCAACCCAATCGCCCCCGGCCTGCAGATGGACAACGCCTGCGCAATGTTCCCGATGTACCAGACACCGTTCTCTGTGACGGCGCTGGCGTCTTCAGGCATCAAATCCATCGCGGATATTCCGGCTGGTGCAGCCATCGGTTTCGGCCCTGCGGGCTCGACGTCCGACACGTATTTCCCGCGCATGATGGAAGAGCTTGGCGTCGATTTCGATCGCCGCAACGGCGGCTGGTCTGACCTTGGCGGCCAGCTTCAGGACGGTCTGCTGGACGTGATCGCCTTTGCAGCGGGTGTACCGGTTCCGGCCGTTTCGCAGCTTGAAGTGCAGACCGACATCAACATCATCGAGTTCACCGAAGAAGAGCAGGCGAAAATCATCGCGGCCTTCCCGGTTGCAGCGTTCGATATTGCCGAGACAGCCTACACCACACTCGAAGCACCGGCGCGTTCGGTCTCCATGTGGAACTTCGCTATCGCCAACTGTGATCTGCCCGAAACCTTCATCTACGAGGTTGTTGATGCGGTCATGTCCGACAACGAGCGTATGGTCACTGCACACCGCGCGGCACAATCCTCGCTGCCCGAGTTCTGGGACCGCAACACCGTTATGGCATGGCATCCCGGTGCCGCACGCTGGTTCACCGAAAATGCCGGTGCGGAAATTTCTGCAGACATGATCCACGGTGATATGTAACTGTTGCTCAGGCGCCCGGTTGACGGGCACCTGTTGAGAAATCGGCCTGCGCCGCTCTGAGTGGCGCAGGCATTTTCAGCTTTGCGCCATGAAACGCGCGCAGATTTTGAAACCGGGGGAACAATGTCAAACAAATCAATCACGCCGCAGGGTGGGCCGACAGACGATATTGTTCTTGCCGAGGGCGTTGATGAAGAACCCGTAGAGCGTAACCGCCGCACATTCGCCGGAACCTCCGGCATCATCCTTGCGACGCTGGCGACAGTCTATGCCTCGTTTCACATGCTGGCGCTGAACGGGGTGTCGCTGTCATCGATGACAGGCATTGAACTGCCGTTTCTGCCGCAGTTCCCGCTGGAGACCTGGAACTTCCGCATCGTGCACATTGCAGGTGCACTGGCGCTTGGTTTTCTGCTCTTTGCCGCACATATTTTCCCGTCCGAAGACGAAGACGCAAAAACCAGCCCGCGCATCATATCGCTGGCCGCGGCTCTGCTTCTTATCCCTGCGCTTATTTCGGGCGTCACAACCATCGGCTATTTCAACCTGATCAACTCCGACACCCTGCCGCAGATGGGCGGGCTGACCACCTGGGCCGCTTTCCCGGGCACCGACATCTACATCAGCGAAGTGCGCTGGTTCGGCATTCCGCTGCTTGTGGCCACTTTTGGCGGGATCATACTGGGCTGGTTTGAGCGTCGCGAGCGCACGGCTTTTGCCTTCAGCGACATCGTCCTTGCGATCTGCGCCATTGTGGTCGCTGCCTATCTGGTCGCAATCTACGGCACTGCCGCGCGTAACTCGGTCGGCACCACCTTTGTGCCCATTGGCGTGGCCTTTGCTGCGACGGCCGGCTCGGCGATGATCATGGAACTGACACGCCGGGTGGCGGGGCTTGCGCTGGTGATCATCACCGGCATCTTCCTGCTTTATACGTTCACCGCACATCTTATGCCGGGCATCCTCGCCGTCACAAACGCCTATACCTGGCAGCGCTTTTTCGGCCATGTCTATTCTGATGCGGGGATCCTCGGGCCGACAACTGCGGTCTCCTCGACCTATATCATTCTCTTTATCATCTTTGCGGCGTTCCTGCAGGCCTCCAAAGTGGGCGATTACTTTGTGAACTTCGCCTTCGCCGCCGCGGGTCGCGCCCGGGGCGGCCCCGCCAAAGTTGCGATCTTTGCGTCCGGTCTGATGGGGATGATCAATGGTACCTCGGCGGGCAACGTGGTCGCCACGGGCTCGCTCACAATCCCCCTGATGAAAAAGGTCGGCTATCACAAAAAGACCGCCGGCGCGATTGAGGCCGCGGCCTCCACCGGTGGCCAGATTATGCCACCGATCATGGGTGCGGGTGCCTTCATTATGGCCGAGATCACCGGTATTCCCTATACCGAGATCGCCATCGCCGCAATTATCCCTGCGGTGCTCTATTTCGTATCGATTTACTTCATGGTCGATTTCGAGGCCGCCAAGCTCGGCATGCGGGGCATGCGCGAGGACGAGCTGCCGAAATTCAACAAGCTTGTGCGCCAGATCTATCTCTTCATCCCGATCATCATTCTGATTGTGGCGCTCTTCATGGGCTATTCGGTGATCCGGGCCGGCACGCTGGCAACGGTCGCCGCGGCTGTCGTTTCATGGCTTACGCCGAACCGGATGGGCCTGCGCTCGATCCTGCGGGCCTTTGAGCTTGCGGGGATCATGTCCATTCAGATCATCGCTGTCTGCGCCTGTGCTGGCATCATCGTAGGTGTAATCTCGCTGACCGGTGTCGGCGCGCGCTTCTCTGCACTGCTCCTCGATCTTGCCGGCGTCAGCCAGCTTCTGGCGCTCTTTTTCGCGATGTGCATCGCGATCCTGCTGGGCATGGGCATGCCGACCACAGCGGCTTATGCGGTGGCGGCCTCTGTCGTCGCACCGGGCCTTGTGCAGCTGGGTATCCCGCTGCTGACCGCGCACTTTTTTGTCTTTTACTTTGCGGTTCTCTCGGCGATCACGCCCCCCGTGGCACTTGCAAGTTATGCGGCTGCCGGCATTTCGGGCTCCAACCCGATGGAAACATCGGTGGCCAGCTTCAAGATCGGCATCGCGGCCTTTATCGTGCCTTTCATGTTCTTCTACAGCTCGGCCATCCTGATGGAGGGTGCGTGGCTCATCGTACTCAAAGCCGCCGTCACCGCGGTCTTTGGCGTGTTCCTGCTGTCTGCAGGTGTCCAGGGCTGGTTCTTTGGTGCGCGCGCCGCCTGGTTTATGCGGGTGGGCATTGTGCTGGCGGCGCTCTTTATGATTTCGGGCGGGCTCACCACTGATCTGATCGGTATTGCAATGTTTGCCGGGCTCTATTTCGTGCAGAAAGTGCTGAAACCGGCGCCGGATGCGCAGATCGCGGTCAAAGGTCTCGACTGAACAGAGATGGTCAGCAGTACCCTTCCGGACCGTTCCACTGCGCGGCGGAATATCTGTCGCCATGCGCCCAGCCACACGGCAGCACGGTCTCCAGCGCAGACATGATCTCGCTGGTCATTTTCAGATCACTTGCGGCGGCGCATTGTGCCAGATGCTGCGCCGTCCGGGTGCCCGGGATCGGAATAACCCGCTCGCCCCGCGCCAGACACCACGCGAGCGCCAGCGCCGTTGACGTTGTTCCCAGTTCCTGAGCAAGTTTTCTGAACTCCGTGATACGCTGCATGTTCAGACTGAACGCAGGCTCGGTAAAGCGCGGATTACGGCGCCGGAAATCACTGTCTCCAAAGGTGGCGGGGTCCGGCATTTTGTCAGCAAGAATGCCACGTCCGAGCGGAGCATAGGGCACCAGAGTGACCCCAAGAGCTTCACAGGTGGTCAGCAGGCCGAGATCTGGCTGGCGCGTCCAGAGCGAATATTCACTCTGGACCGCGTCGACTGTCCCGACGGCCGCCGCGCGCCGCAAAGATGCCGGTGCAATTTCGGAAAACCCGATACCGCCGATTTTGCCTTCGGCTTTAAAGGTCAGCAGCGTCTCCATCACATCCTCGATCTCGATCTCGCGGTCCCGGCGATGCACATAAAAGAGATCGACCTGCTCCAGCCCCAGCCGCCTGAGCGAGCCTTCAAGCTCGCGGCGCAGGTAATCGGGTTTGTTGTTGAACCCGCGGTTGCCATGCTCTTTGTCGCGCCAGATGCCGGCTTTGGTCGCGATGGTGAACCCGGGCCCACCGCTCTTCAGGAACGACCCGATGATCTCTTCTGACGCGCCCATGCCGTACACATTTGCGGTATCCAGAAAATCGATCCCGAGATCGCGTGCTTTTGCAAGTGTGGTATGCGCTTCTTTTTTGTCGCTCGGGCCGTAAAAGCCGGCAAAGCTCAGGCATCCGAGGCCGATTTCAGAAACGGTAGTTCCGGAGTTCAGCAGGGTTCGGCGTTTCATTCATCTGTCCGATCGGGTCTGTCAGCGGGCTTATCTGCGCACAACATATCGCGTTGTGCACCAGCATCAATCCGACCGGATGACAGTTCCGCGGATAAACGCCCGGATGATCTCGCACCGGACTAAGAACGGTTAAACTGACCGCAACAGGATCATCATGCGATAACATGATACGCGGCCCTGCGACCAGCGGAGATCAACTGATCACCCGAGCCGGAAACCGGCACCAGAATTGTAACATCAGGCAATAAGATGAGGCAGAACTGGTGCTGCTGGAGAGAATTGAACTCTCGACCTCTCCCTTACCAAGGGAGTGCTC
>CBDUCB010000158.1:0-8318 GCA_965365545.1 uncultured Roseobacter sp.
GTTGCCGTTGCCGTTGCCGTTGCCGTTGCCGTTGCTCTTGCCGGGGGGCATGCTCTGCCTCGTCGATTATTGTTGTTTCGGTCGAAATTAAGGAGCAATTGTGGCGCAAATGTGGCAGATGGTCTGTTCGGACCGGCCTGACTGCGTCAATGCGTGCTTTGCGCCAGGATGCCCGACAGGCTATGCCGGGCGCAAGAGCGATGGGAGAGAAAAAATGGCAGCTTTACTCGATACGATTGATCCCGGCGGCCTGGAAGAATTTTCGGTTGTCTTCACGGACCGGTCTCTGAATTCCATGTCAAAGGCTTTTCAGACAGTGATGACCGATATTTCGGGCATGCTCAAAGAAGTCTATGCCGCCGATGCTGTGGCTCTGGTGCCGGGCGGGGGTACGTATGGCATGGAAGCTGTAGCGCGCCAGTTTGCGCGGGGCGCTGAGGTGCTGGTCGTGCGCAACGGCTGGTTTTCGTATCGCTGGAGCCAGATTTTTGAAACCGGTGGGTTGACGGCAAATACGACCGTCCTCAAAGCGCGCCAGACCGGCAATACAGGACCATCTCCGTTTATGCCGGCACCGATTGAGGATGTAACCGCCACGATCGCTGAGAAAAAACCGGATGTGGTCTTTGCGCCGCATGTGGAAACAAGCGCGGGCGTGATCCTGCCCGACGATTATATTAAGCAGATGGCCACGGCAGCCCACGAGGCGGGTGCTTTGATGGTGCTTGATTGTATCGCATCCGGCTGTGCCTGGGTCGATATGCGCGCTCTGGGGGTCGACGTGCTGATCTCGGCGCCGCAAAAGGGATGGTCTGCCTCACCGTCAGCCGGTCTGGTGATGATGTCGGAGCGTGCGGTTGCGCGTCTGGCTGAGACGCAGTCCGACAGCTTTGCCATCGATCTGCGTAAATGGCACGACATCATGCAGGCCTATGAAAACGGCGGTCATGCCTATCACGCGACAATGCCCACGGATGCGCTGCGCGATTTCCGCGACACGATACTCGAGACCCGCGAGTACGGGTTTGACCGGCTGCGCGAGGCACAGTGGGCGCTTGGGGACGGCGTGCGCACGATGCTTGCGGAAAAGGGGGTAACTTCGGTTGCCGCAGAAGGGTATGGCGCTCCGGGTGTCGTAGTCAGCTACACCAGTGACCCTGATATACAGAACGGCAGCAAATTCATGGCCGAAGGTATGCAGATCGCCGCCGGCGTTCCGCTGCAATGTGACGAACCTGCCGATTTCAGGACCTTCCGGCTGGGTCTTTTCGGTCTCGATAAACTCTACGATGTACCGGGCACTCTCGCGCGTCTGCGCCGGGTCATCGACCGGGTTATCTGACACCCAGACCCATCTGCATCAGGGTCCGGCGCACGGGTGGCAGCGCATAAAGCGCCTGCAGCCCGGCGGCGCGTGCATCTCTGAGGGCAGGTGCCTCGACCTGACTTGCGCGGTTCAGCAGATCAATCCCCCGCACCCGCAGAGAAATATCGTTATAGCGCGCGTCATGATAGGCATCGAGCATCGCCCGGTCCCCCAGCGTATCAGGGTTTCGCAGCGCAAGATCGAGCAGGCAGGCTGTATCGGCGAGGCTCATGTTCAGCCCCTGCGCACCGATCGGGGGAACAACATGGGCGGCTTCCGCGATCAGCGCGAGGCGCTCGCCCGTCAGTCGATCCGCCTTCTGGCTGATGATTGGCCAGATCGTGCGCGGCGACGCGAGCTTCAGCGGGCCGAAAAGCCCGCAACTGCGCGCAGTCATCTCTTCCTCAAAGGCGGCCTCGTCCATCTCGTAACGTGCCTGCGCGCGGGGACCGGCATCCATCCAGACGACGGCCGAGGACGGCTGACCTTCATAATCGGGCAGGGGCACAAGGGTAAAGGGTCCACCGGTCCGGTGGATTTCAGTTGAGACATTGCGGTGCGGCTCAGGATGGGTCACCGCGAAAGCCAGCGCTTTCTGGCCATAACGCTGTGTGGCGACACCGATGCCCGCTGCCTGGCGCATCGGCGAGTTGCGCCCGTCGGCGGCGACCACCAGACGCGCGCGTACAGCAGTTCCGTCGCTCAGACCGGTGCGGGCCTCGCTTTCCCGGGTAAAAAGGGAGGTAGTTGCCGTCCCGGGACGGAAATCGACGCTCTCAAGTTCTTCGAGGCGCTTCACCATTTCGCGACGCAGCAGCCAGTTGGGCAGGTTCCATCCGAAGGGGAGATCCGAAACTTCATCGGCGCAGAAATCGCGGGTCATGCGTGCCTCGCCGGCCGGGCCGCCGGCGTCCACAATGCGCATCACCTGCAAGGGAGCGGCATGTGGTGCCAGATGGTCCCAGAGACCCGCGCTTTGCAACACATCGCGCGCCGGTTGCAGCATCGCGGTCGAGCGCATGTCTGCGCCCGCCTCGTCGCGCTCCGTCACGGGCGGCGCGGGATCAACACAGATGACATGAAACCCGGCGCTGCCAAAGGCAGCAGCCGCCGTCATCCCGGCGATGCCGCCTCCGGAGATAAGAACGTCACAGGATATCCCGGATTTTTTAGCCATAACCAGTGTTAGCCTGAGCTGTCAGTTGCCGCCAGCGATCTCACCCCCAGGTGATCGCCAGCAGCAGAATGAAAATGACCGGTACCATCGCAAGCGCGGGGAGGTAAAGTCCGGGCAGGCCAAAGATAAGTGCAGAGCACATCCACAGGCTCACAAAAAAGATCAGCGCAAACCAGATGTTGGAGGCGTCACCAAAGGTCACATCGCGGGCGATCCATCCGATCACGGGGACGGCAAAGAACAGACGCTGCCAGAGCGGCAGTTTCTGGATGTCAGTCGCAACAGTCATATCAGGTGCACTCCATTTATCTGAATGTGAGATAGTGTGCAGCAGGTCCCGGGGGAGGTGCCCGATTGTCGCATCTGAACGATTCAGATCAGGCGTTCGAGAAAATCACTGAGATCGTCGGTGTGAAAGTGGATATGCTCCCCCGCGCCACGTTCTGCGGCAACGTGCACAGTGCGCATACCCATCGCATGCGGCACTTTAAGATTGCGTGCATCATCCTCGAACATAGCAGCGCCGGACGGTGTCAGACCGTCCCGCGCAAAGATAGTCTCGAAGGCCACCCGGTCCGGTTTGGGATGATAGCCCGCATGTTCCACGCCGTATATCGCATCGAAAAGCCCGCTGAGGCCGCGCGCGGCAAGCACCCGTTCGGCATAGGGCGCGCTGCCGTTGGTATAAACGATACGCCGTCCCGGCAAAGCGCGGATGCGCTCCGCCAGTACCGGATCAGGGCTCAGCCGGTCCATAGGGATGTCGTGCACATCGTGCAGGTAAGGATCGGGGTCAACGTCATGCTCGCGCATCAGCCCCGCGAGCGTGGTGCCGTGCCTGGCCCAGTAGAGTTTGCGCAACCGGTCCGCCTCTGTGTGATCCACGCCGAGCGTCTGCATCACCCATGCGGTCATCCGCACTTCGATGAGATCGAAAAGACGAGCCTCGGGCGGGTAAAGCGTGTGGTCGAGATCAAAGACCCAGTGGGAAATATGTGTAAAGGAAGCTGCCGCCATAGGGTCGTGGTAAGGACCGGTGCCTGTGAGCGCAAGCCCCGGCTCTTGCCAGTGCGCCGTGCCCGCCATTAGGGTGCAATGATGAAACGGGAAAAAAGCACGGTCATGCCATTGCGTAAACCACAGCAAACTGATGCCTATTCGATGATCCTCGAAGCGATTGATCTGGGCGAATACCGGCCTGGCGACAGGCTGGTCGAAAGCGAGCTTGCGGACCGCTTCGGCGTTTCGCGCACGCCTGTTCGCGAGGCGTTGCAGCGGCTCGAAACACAGTCGCTTCTGTCGCGGGACGGTCGCAGCCTGATTGTGGCCTCGCTGGATCACAATCAGATGGCCGAGCTTTATGTGGTGCGCCGGGAACTGGAAGGCCTCGCCGCGCGCCTTGCCGCCCAGCACGCCACCGCCGAAGAAGTCCGGATGCTGCGCGAAATGGTGACCGAGGACGATGCGCTGATCGAAGACCCGCCGGCGCTGGCGCGCGCCAACCGGCGTTTTCACAAACAAATACATCTCGCATCGCATAACCGCTATCTGGTGCAGCAGCTTGATCTGGTGCACCGGACCATGGCGCTTATGGCCACGACATCGCTGGCCGCACAGGGGCGGGGTGTCATTGCCCAGTCAGAACACGATGCCATCGTCGCGGCCATCGAAGCGCGCGATGCCGATGCTGCCCATGACGCGCTGCGCGAACATATCTCGGTCGCTTTCATGACGCGGCTGAAACAGGATGCAGGGCAGCGCCGCGACCAGAGCTGAGTGTCTCAGGGCAGGTCGGTCTGACGGGTAACGCCGTGCTGGGTCTTGTCCCAGAAGAACGGTGAGCGCAGCATTTCCCACAGCGCTTTATAAGCAGCCACCGTGCCCAGGGGATAATAGAACATCATCGTCGGAACGAAGGCCATCAGATGCCGGTGCCCGCGCCCGGAGACCGCAACGAGCCCCATTGCAAGGCTTAGTACTTCCGAAAAAATAAAAAGACCTGCCATGCTCCAGACAGCCGCACTCCCCAGAGTGCCGGCCACAGGATGGGGCATACCGGCCGCCGATAACCAGAAAGTCCAGAGCACCGGCGCCATGGCGAACTGCGAAAATGCAGCCAGAAAAATGGTCTGAAGTCCCATAAATCTGATAAATCCGACATCGCGGATCAGTTGCCGGGGCCGTCGCATATGAACAAAATAGGTGATCATAAAGCCCTTGAGCCAGCGCGAGCGTTGCCGGATCCAGGGCCAGGCGCGGCTTGTCGCCTCTTCATGGGTAACCGTGTCGATCAGCTCGGTGCGGTATCCGTGGCGCGCCAGTCGCACACCCAGATCGGCATCTTCCGTTACATTATGCGCGTCCCAGCCGCCCAGTTCCTCAAGCGCGTCGCGGCGGAAAAAGAGCGTCGTGCCCCCCAGTGGCAGCACCAGACCCAGACGCGCAAGCCCGGGCATCACCATGCGCCACCAGGTCGCGTATTCAATTGTAAAACACCGCGCCAGCCAGTTGGCACGGGAGTTGTAGTAATCCAGCACCCCCTGCAGGCACACCACCTCCGGCGGGGCGTCGTTAAAGCGCGACACCACCCGCTCTATCTGATCCGCCTCGGGCCAGTCTTCGGCATCCCAGATCCCCACGATGCTGCCGCGGCAGAAATCCAGCGCATAATTCAATGCACGCGGTTTGGTCGTCAGATCCCCGGCACCGGGCACTTCGATCACACTCATCCACTCGGGAAGTTCTGTGCGTGCGATGGTTTCGCGGGTCAGCCGGTCGTCTTCTTCGAGCACCAGCACCACATTCAAAAGTGATTTGGGATAAGTCAGCCCGCTCAGGCGCGCAATCAGTTGCGCCGCGATTTCTTTTTCCTTGAGCAGCGGCACCAGAACTGACACGCGCGGCAGACGGAAGGGCGTTGTAATGATCGCGGCAGTCGGAGTGCTGCGCGCTGTGGTGAAATGTGTCAGGAATGCCGCCGCTTTCAGGGTCGTGACCATCGCGAGGGTTATGACGGCCCAGAGGACAGCGGCGGTGAGCGTCCATGCAGGGGCCAGGAACGCCGCGGTGCAGGTGACGGCCAGAAGCCCCAGTGCGATGAAGGTCCGACGTGTGCTGCCGGTACTCCAGCCCCGGCAGCTTTCCGTTGCAGGCACGCGGACGGCGGCTTTGCCGGCCAGTTCGCGTCCGTAAAGGCGGCTGATGTGAGACTGTATCTGCACCTCATCTACGATCACCGGAAACATCTGCCGGCTGCGGCTGCCAAGCGCCTGACGCAGACTGGCAAAGGCTGCGGGGCTCGATGTGGCGACATAAAGCGCGCGGGCGTCCTCGCGCCAGGGTACCACGCCGTAGCGCAGGCAAAGCGCGGCCGGCAGATGCCTTGCCATATCGGGCGCCGGGGGAGACAGCTCAAGATCGACACCTTCGCTGCGGGCCTGCTGTGCCAGCGCACCCAGCACATCGCGGCGCGAGACCAGACCCTCGGCCACCATAATGTCGCCGAGCGGCGCATCGATATGCCCCTGAAGGCCAAGCGCGTGCATCAGATCGCGCGGCCCGATCTTGCCGGTATCCACGAGCAACTGACCCAGCGGCGGATGCCGGCTGCCGGGCGGCGCCCGCCCGGGACGTGTCAGGCTCAGGTCGAGATCATTCATGAGTGGGTCTGCCCGCAATGGTTCAGCACCGGCAGACCCTGTCAGAACAGAGTTAATGATCTGTAAATTCCTGAAATTTCAACCTGAGAGGGTATCAGTCCGGATCAGGCGGCGCGGTCTGCCATCGCTTTGGCAAAGCGCTCAAAGAGGTAATAGCTGTCTTGCGGGCCGGGGCTTGCTTCCGGGTGGTGCTGCACGGACCAGACCGGGCGGCCATCCATGCGAATACCGCAGTTGGAGCCGTCAAAAAGCGAGGTATGTGTCTCGACCACGCCCTCCGGCAGGGTCTGCGCATCCACCGCAAAGCCGTGGTTCATCGATGTGATCTCGACCTTACCGGTATCGTGATCTTTGACCGGGTGGTTTGCGCCGTGATGACCGTGGTTCATTTTGATGGTTTGTGCGCCAAGCGCCAGCGCCAGCATCTGATGCCCGAGGCAAATGCCGAAGACCGGCAGATCCGTGTCATCCAGCACCTGGCGGATCATCGGCACGGCATAGGCACCCGTTGCCGCCGGATCACCGGGGCCGTTCGACAGAAACACGCCATCAGGATCATGCGCCATCACATCCTCAAAGGATGCTGTCGCCGGCAGCACGGTCACATCACAGCCGGCGCTTGCAAGACAGCGCAGGATATTGCGTTTGGCACCGTAATCCAGCGCCACCACTTTGTACTTCGGATCCTGCAGCGGGGCATATCCGTCGGGCCAGGCCCACCGCATCTCATTCCAGCGATAGGACTGCGCACAGGTCACTTCGCGCGCCAGATCGACACCTTTCAGCCCGGCAAACCCGCGCGCGGCCGCCACCAGCGCTTCAACATCGAAATTGCCGTCAGGGTTGTGCGCGAGGGCCACGTGCGGCGCGCCTGACTGGCGGATCGCCCGGGTCAGACGGCGCGTGTCCACCCCGCCAAGCGCGATGCGCCCGCGGGACGCCAGCCACTGGTCCAGCCCCTGTACGGCACGCCAGTTTGACGGGTCGGTTGGCATCCATTTGACGATCATTCCGGCGGCTACAGGATCTCCGGTTTCATCATCTTCGGGGTTTACGCCGACATTGCCAATGTGCGGGAAGGTGAAAGTGACAATCTGCCCGGCATAGGACGGATCGGTCATGATCTCCTGATAACCGGTCATGGCGGTGTTAAAGCAGAGCTCCGCCTCTGTCTGCCCGGTGGCCCCGAAACCCTGACCGTAAAAAAGCGTTCCGTCCGCGAGGGCCAGACAAGCGGTGGGGCGGTCGGGCGCAGCTGCAGACATGGGGCAGTCCTTTCAGGGTGTATGACGGGGACAAAATCTGGCGGAAACTAGTCCTGTAGCCAGCAGGGGTCAAGGGCTCTTCCGGCGCGGCAGCCGGGCATCTGACGTGGCGGCTTGCAAGCCTTTGCTGGTGTTGCAGGCATCACCGGCTTTGTTTATGGTCCGGCGCCGGAGCACAGCCCCCGGAGCGGGGTTAAAGCAGAGGAATGAGCAATGGACCTTCGTACAAAAATCTCCGCCGCGCTGAAGCAGGCGATGAAAGACAAGGCGGCCGACCGTCTGTCGACGCTGCGGCTGATCAACGCCGCAATCAAGGACAAAGACATTGCCGCACGCGCCGAAGGCAACGAGGACGGCGTGGGCGATCCTGAAGTGCTGGCCATTCTGGGCAAAATGTCGAAACAGCGCACGGAAAGTGCCCGCGCTTACGAAGAGGGCGGACGTCTCGATCTGGCCGACCGGGAGCGCAGTGAGATAGACGTGATCGAGGAGTTCCTGCCGCGACAACTGAGCGAAGAGGAATCCGAGCAGGCCGTCAGTGAGGCCATCGACGAGACCGGGGCGGACAGCATTCGCGATATGGGCCGGGTAATGGCGGTGCTCAAGGACAAATACACCGGACAAATGGATTTCGGCAAAGCCGGACCGTTGGTAAAAGACCGCCTGAGCTGACCAGATCACCCGATCCGGACGATGACAAAGAAGACAGCGCGCTGAATGCTGCCGCGCGCAGGGCGCCCGTGGGCGAAACTGTTCGGGGATATGATCTGCCGGCACCTCACGCCGCGGTTGGGCTCAACCCTGCCAGCGCGCCGGTCAGGCCGGGATGGCAGTGCCCGTGCCTCAGCGAC
>CBDUCB010000159.1:0-8231 GCA_965365545.1 uncultured Roseobacter sp.
GATCACCGCCACAGTTACACCCTCGCCACGCGTATGCCGCCAGGCGCCGATGCTGTCGATCCGGGGATGATGCCAGCCAAACGGCAGAGAGTTGTCACGCGGCGTTTCACACAGACTGAAAAGCGCCTCGTTCAGTCCGGCAACATGATGCGCACCATAAAGACTGTCGGGCATGACCGGATTGGCTTCAGCGACACCGGTGGCTTCCCGCAGAGCCCGGGCAAACTCAAAAACCGCGCGCTCCTGACCATGCGGGTCAATATCCGGAAAATCGACAAAGTGGTAACGGTCTGCCGTCGCATCAAACGCGGCCTCCACCGTAAAATCAGCCTCGGGCAGAGCGGCACGGACCCGGTCGGTGATCACAGCGTCCGGTACCGGCTCTGCCGTCACAAGCTCAACCGACAGCGGGTCACGGTCGTCTGCCAGCGGACCCCGCGTGAGGGCGTTGTAGTCTTCTTGTGCCATAAACCTTTTCCTTCAAAATAAGGGCCGCGACCGGCCCTTCACGCCAAAACAGAATAAAAGCCGAAAAATATCAGTAACATGGCCGCCCCCTGCGGCGCCGGTCGCGGGGTGCGGCGCTCGGCAATCAGCAGCACTGTCAGAAGCGCCATACCGGCAAGTCCACCGCCTGCAACCTGCATCGCGACCATGAGCGGCAGGCAGGTCAGCAGGCAGAAACCGGCTTTGCCTGCGCCGGCGCGGGCTGCCCCTTGCAGCGCAGCGCGGCCTCCGGCGGCGATGACCGGCCGGTAGTGGCCGCGCGCAAGAAGCCGGAGACGCAACGGGCTGATCATCCAGAGCGCCCCTGCGCCGAGGGCCAGCAACGGGGATGCCGCGGGGCCTGCGACGCTTTGCAATCCCGCACGGGCCGCCAGCGTCAGAATGATAACCATCGGACCGGCAAGCAGCCACGTGCCGAGATACCCGGCCAGATATGTCAGAACGACACCTGTTCGGCTGCGCCGATAGACCCGCGCCGCGATCTGACCGGCCTCCGCGACCATGAGAGGAAGCATCATGGCAACCACCATCAGCCCCCATTCCGCCAGAGCCGGCCAGGGTTGCAATCCGGCGAGGCTGACCGCCCAGGCCTGGCCGAAGGCAGCCGCGGTGGTAGCGGGAGGTGTCGCGCAGATCTGCAGATTGAAATGCGCCGCGGGCATCGCCGCGAGAAGGCACCATGCCGCCAGCGCCGGCAGCAATGTGAAACGAGGCCCGGGCCCGGCAAGTTGCCCGGCAAAGACCGGGCTCAGCACAGGTATCCGCCCCGTTCTGGCTGTCGTTGCCGCTGCACTCATTCGAAAATCACGTTGATGCGTCCGATTGTGACTTCGGCGGGTTCGTCTGTTTCGGCCACAACACCTTCCAGACCCGGCGGCACGCCCCAGGCCTGATCCGCCGCCCCCATAGGCTCGATCAGAACCTCAAGCGCCTCGGTATCACCGCGTGTCAGTCCAAGACTGAAAGCGTGCGCTGTAATGTCGAAAACCTGGTTGAGACCGCTGCCGCCGTGCGGCGCGTCGGCGCGGCTTGCACGGGCATGCCCGAAAGTGCTCAGCACACCGGCGCGGACCGGCACCATGTTATCGCCCGGCAGATCAATCAGCACCGCATAGTTACCGGCAGCCCCGGCGCCGCGTATGCCCTGGAGCTCCAGATAGACCCGGCGCGTGCTGCCGGGTGCCTCCTCCGGCCCTGCCATTGTCACCTCAGGGTTCATTTGCACCCGCGTGCGTGTCACGGTCCGGCCAAGACGCACGGGCGTCTCGCTGGCACCTGCAATGTCAGGATCACCGGAACTGCTCATCGCAAGCGCCTCCGTATCGTCTGGTGCGGCGCCGCCGGGGGACACCGGTGAGGGGATCGTATCATAAAGATATCCGTGCAGGATCTGCGTCGTATCCAGCATATCCTGTGCGGTGTAGCTGAAAGGCTGCCCCTGCCCGTCATGCATGTCAAAGGATTGTCCGGTGAGCCAGAGCGGACTGGCCGGATCCGCATGCAGCGGGTCCTGGCGCCAGGTCTCCCAGAGCCTGTCGATATTGCAGTGGTGCAACCAGAAGACCGGATCAAAGGCCGCAGTGCGCGGATCACGCATGAACCCGCCGATCTCGACGTGGATCACATTGTGTGGCAGCTGTTCCAGCGCGCCGCTGTCCCCGCCGCCCGGGTTAAATCCGGTGACCGGCCCGCCAAAACCTGACGGCACGCCCGGAGTGGTGTTGGTGAAACCGGCGAACCCCATGGCCGCGAGACTGACGATCTGATCGGTCAGCCCGAAATCGCCGTTCGTTACCAGCCGGCGACGGGAAAAGAGATAGTTCCGCGTGCCGTCCGCTTTGAGCTGGTCCCGGAACGGGGGAGGCAGCCGGCGCGCGTCCGGATTATCGGCGAGATCCTGCGAATAATTCCAGTAAGGCAGCGCCCAGTCCTCCGGCCCGCCAAGGCTGGCAACTTCCTGCGCAATCACAGCCTCAAATGCAGTGATATACCCCCGGTGCCAGGGCAGAAAGAACCAGCTCTGGTGCTGGCACTGGTCCCAGAACTGTGCGCGGGCTGCAATGTTCGGAAAGGATGGCGGCACCCCGTGCACCGCCCCCATGAAGAACCACGCGCGCGGGTTGTCTACGGGAAGCTGCCAGAGCGCTTCGACAGCACGTTCATACCACATCAGAGTTTCGTCGCCGTCCGGCAATCCCCAGACGCTTTTGCGCACCCGATGTGTCATGAGCGGCCCCCGTTTCTGCGGATCGCCCGACTGTCGACCCGAGGTCAGGTTACCACCGAATCGGGAACTCTCAAAATCCTGCTGCATTCTGGGTTGTGCTGCGCCATTGATTGAATGGCTCCCCGGGGACGCCCGGACAACGATTTTCATTCTATCTCAGGTAGTAGTCGTGCGTTCTTCATCTGTGTCTGGCCCGTGGACCCGCAATTAGTCCGGCGCCGTGGCCTCCTGCAGAAACGCGATCAGATCAGCCCGGTCGCGGGCTCCGGTGATCCGCTGCATCGGCATTTTCGAGCCCGGAATGTAGTGATCCGGCCCCAGATCAAAAAGCCGGTCGACCGTTTCAGCATTCCAGACCAGATCCGACCCGTTCAGCGTATCCGAATACAAGTACCCGTCGACGGTGCCGGCAGGCCGGCCGAAGAGCCCGTAGAGCGTCGGGCCGGCCCGGCGTTTACCGTCCGTGCCCAGCGTGTGACAGATCGAGCATTTGCGCTGAAACTGGCGCTCGCCGTTCGACATCTCTTCGGGGTCTTTCAGAAAAGACCGTTCCGTCCCTGTCATCTTTTCGGCGTTCTCAAGACCGTTCACAGGCCAGCTGTGCATGGCATCCGCGATGCCGCCCGCGTGGATGTTCTCACCATCGGGCGAGAAAGCCAGCGCCCAGACCGGACCGGAAGCGGTGGCCCGGAAATCTTCGGCGATCCGCCAGGTCGCGGTGTCGATCATCATGATGTATCCTTGGGCATCGCCCACTGCGATGCGCCCTGTCTCTTCGTGGTAGGCCATCGCGAGGATCGGCCGGCGCCCGGCGGTGAAGTCGCCGGTTTCGGCCCCGTCAGGCAGCGACACCACCCGGGTTCCGCCATCAACAGCACCGTAAGCCAGCCAGCTTTCATCCGGTGCGATCAGGAGCGCATTGATGCCAAACCCGTGCTGGACCAGCCGGCGCAGTAAGGCGCCCGTCTCAGCATCCCAGAGCCGGATCGTGCCATCGGCGGACGCGGTATAAAGCCGCTTGCCGTCAGGCGAGAATGCCACATCGCTCACGGTGTTTTCGTGGCCGGTGAATTCCAGCGGGCCGGCCCCGTCGAGTGACCAGATGCGCGCGGTCCGGTCCCAGCTGGCCGATGCCACCCGTTGCCCCTCCGGCGCTGTCGCGAGCCGGATTACCTTGGCGCTGTGCCGGCCCAGTTGTTCTGATGTGCCTGTGGCCGGGTCCCACAGACGGACCGCATAATCATCTCCGCCCGAGACGAGCCGGCCACCGGCAACCGGCACCACCGCGTTTACAGCCGCGTCGTGTCCTTCAAGCCAGCGTGGCGCGCCGTCACGCCAGAACCCCACCGAGTTGTCAAAGCTCGCCGTCAGGATCGCCCCGTCCGGCGCCACGCTGATGCCCTTGACCGGGCCGCCGTGTCCTTCAAGCGTAAATGCCTCCTGCGCCGCTGACGGAAGCGGAGCGCCGAGACAGGCGGCAGCGAAAAGGGTCATGGCGAAATACTGCGCTGCCTGGCGTTTCAGCCGGTATTCTGATCTCATATCGCGTTGCCGTCTGCCGTTGTTGCTGTTCACCCGCGCCGCGGGACTACGGGTACCCTAGCAGCGCCCTGCCCGGTTCGTCTATTGCACCATTTCGCACCTGCGCCACACCGCCGATAGACCGCAGAGCCACCTTCCGTTAACGTTTCTCTGGCCGCACCTCACTTTGCGTAAAGGACACCCCGGATGGCTGCTGAAAAACTGCCCTTTGACCGCGCTGAATATGAAACGCGCATCGCCGCCGTGCGCGGGGCGATGGCAACCGCCGGCACTGATGTACTGGTAATCTGCGACCCTGCGAATATGTCCTGGCTCACCGGCTACGAAGGCTGGTCTTTTTATGTGCATCAGGCCGTCGTCCTGGGCCCCGACGGACCACCGCTCTGGTGGGGGCGGGGGATTGATGCGCTGGGGGCAAAGCTTACGGTGATGATGCCGCATGACTGCATCTTCGGATATGACGACACCTACGTTCAGAACCCCGACAAACACCCGATGGAAGACCTTGCCCGGCTCATTGCGGATCGTGGCTGGCAGGCAAAGCGCATCGGGCTGGAGATGGATAATTACTACTTCACGGCCGCTGCATGGCAGTCGCTGCAAGGCGCACTGCCGGACGCGCAGTGGGTAAATGCCAATGCTCTCGTCAACTGGCAGAGGGCAGTCAAAAGCCCCGCCGAGATCAACTTTATGCGTCGTGCCGCGCGCATCGTGGAAAAGATGCACCAGACCATCCTTGAGCACGCCGAACCCGGTCTTGCGAAAAACCGGCTGGTGGCGGCAATCTACGAAGCCGCGATCACCGGTGCGGATGGTCACTGGGGCGATTATCCGTCCATTGTGCCGCTCGCCCCTTCGGGCACCGATGCGACGGCACCTCATCTGACATGGGATGACACACCGCTTAAAACCGGTGAGGCCACATTTTTCGAAATCGCCGGCACTTACCGTCGCTATCACGCGCCCCAGTCGCGCACGCTTTTTCTGGGTGCGCCCCCCGACAAGTACCGCCGCGCCGAAACTGCCGTTCTGGAAGCCGTTGACGCAGGCCTTGCTCAGGCAAAACCCGGAAATTTCGCCGAAGACATTGCCAATGCGTTCAACACAGCCCTGAAAAAGCACGGGTTCGAAAAAGACAACCGCTGCGGCTATTCCATCGGTCTGTCCTATCCGCCCGACTGGGGCGAGCGCACGTATTCGCTGCGCCGCGATGATCGTACCGTGTTGCAACCTGGCATGACGTTTCACTTCATGCCGGCCCTCTGGCTCGACGACGGCGGGCTTGAGATCACTGAACCGGTGCTGATCACCGAAAGCGGCTTTGAATGCCTGTGCACCACGCCACGTCAGCTGATGGTAAAGGAATAGCAACATGCGCCCCACTTCTATGCGTACGACAGTGGATTTTGACGCGCAGGGCGTGCAGCACGGACATCTGCAACTGCCCCACAGCCGCGACGACAGCGCCTGGGGGTCGGTCATGCTGCCGGTGACGGTGATCCGCAACGGCGACGGGCCCACAGCGCTCATTACCGGCGGGAACCACGGCGATGAATACGAAGGACCGCTGGCGATCCTCGATCTGGCCGCGCAGACCGAACAGGCGCAGGTCAGCGGACGGATCATACTGATCCCCTTCATGAACGGCCCTGCCGTGCTGGCCGGGCGACGCACCTCCCCGGTGGACGGTGGCAATATGAACCGGGCCTTTCCCGGTCGCCCCGACGGGACAGTCACCGAAAAGATCGCGGATTACTTCACCCGGACCCTGTTGCCGATGGCGGATCTGGTGCTTGATTTTCATTCCGGCGGCAGGACGCTGGATTTTCTGCCTTTTGCCGCGAGCCACGTGCTGCAGGATAAAGAGCAGGAAGGCCGCTGTTCTGCAGCGCGGGATGCATTCTGTGCGCCCTTCACCGTACAAATGGCCGAAATCGACCCCGCGAGCATGTATGATCACGCGGCGGAAAGTCAGGGAAAGACCTTTGTGACCACAGAGCTTGGCGGTCGCGGTACGGCGACGCCAGAGACAATCGCAATTGCCCGCCGGGGCCTGCGCAATGTGCTGATCCACGCAGGCATTCTCGCCGGCACACCTCAGACCGCCGCCACCCGGCATATCAGCCAGGAAGACCCGCGTTGTTTCCATTTCTCTGAGGCAGCCGGCATGATTGAATTCTGCGCGGCAATAGGCGATGAGATTGCCACCGGTGATGTTCTTGCACGGATCTGGCCGCTGGACCGGACCGGCGCGTCACCGCTGGAGGTCACCGCCCGGATGGACGGTTTGCTGACAGTACGGCATCATCCGGGACTGATTGCACAGGGCGACTGCCTCGCCGTCCTCTCCACAGACTTACCCCAACAGAAAGGCTGACCGATGCTGACCAATGACAAACTCGCTGAGTGGGACCGTGAGAACTTCTTTCACCCCTCCACCCATCTGGCCCAGCATGCCCGCGGCGAAACGCCGACGCGGGTCATCACCGGCGGCGACGGCGTCTTTATCACCGACCGTGACGGGCGCCGGATGCTTGATGCCTTTGCCGGGCTGTATTGCGTGAATGCGGGCTATGGCCGCACGCAGATAGCTGAGGCGATCGCGACCCAGGCCCGTGAGCTGGCCTATTACCATGCCTACCTCGGGCACGGCACCGAAGCGTCCATCACGCTGTCGAAGATGGTGCTGGACCGCGCACCCGCCAATATGTCGAAGGTCTATTTCGGTCTTGGCGGCTCAGACGCCAATGAGACCAACATCAAGCTTGTCTGGTATTACAACAACATCCTCGGGCGGCCCGAAAAGAAGAAGATCATCTCGCGCTGGCGCGGATATCACGGCTCTGGTCTGATGAGCGGTTCGCTGACCGGACTGGGCCTCTTTCACGCCAAATTCGATCTGCCGATGGGCCAGGTCCTGCACACGGATGCGCCGTATTATCTGCACCGTGAAGACCGGGACCAGTCAGAAGCCGCTTTCAGCACACAATGTGCTGACCGGCTGGAGGAGATGATCCTTGCCGAAGGACCCGATACCATCGCGGCCTTCATAGGTGAGCCGCTTCTGGCCACCGGAGGGATCGTGCCCCCGCCAGAGGGGTACTGGGAAGCCATTCAGGCAGTGCTGCGCAAATACGACATTCTGATGATATGCGACGAAGTGGTGACAGGCTTTGGCAGGCTGGGCACGATGTTCGGCTCGGATCATTACGGGATTGAGGCGGATCTGATCACCATCGCAAAGGGGCTGACCTCTGCCTATGCGCCGCTCTCGGGCTCCATCGTCTCGGAGCGGATGTGGAAGGTCCTGGAACAGGGCACGGACGAGAACGGCGCTTTCGGGCACGGGTGGACATATTCGGCCCACCCGATCGGAGCCGCTGCCGGTGTGGCAAATCTGGCGCTTATCGACGAGCTTGGTCTGGTGGAAAACGCAGGCCGGCAGGGCGACTATATGCTGCGCGCATTATCGGATGCGCTGGCCGGTCATCCGCATGTTGCCGAAGTGCGCGGCGCGGGGCTGTTGTGCTCTGTGGAACTGGCGCAGGACACATCTGCCCTCACGGCTTTCGATCCGGGTCAGAAAGTGGTGCCGGAAATCGTCGCGGCCATGGCCCGGCGCAATGTGATCGCGCGCGCGATGCCGCAAAGCGACGTCATCGGATTTGCCCCGCCTCTGTGTATTTCTGCCGCCGAGATCGACACAGTTGTCAGCGTCACAAAGGATGCGGTGCATGAGGTTCTCGGCTGACCTGTGACAGCCCCGCGGGTCGCGGACCAGCGGGGCAAAGGCCGCACCCGCATTTGTCACAGTACGCTGAATTAGGGCTTGTTTTCCCAAAAGCCGACCGCTAGACCGACCGGCGGAGACGTGGCCGAGTGGTCGAAGGCGCTCCCCTGCTAAGGGAGTAGGCCCGGAAGGGTCTCGAGGGTTCGAATCCCTTCGTCTCCGCCA
>CBDUCB010000160.1:0-8221 GCA_965365545.1 uncultured Roseobacter sp.
CGGCAATGGGCGTGGGCAGATGCACTAGTAGTTCAGGGCGCGGTTCGGGATCAATGGTCAGACCATAGCGGCGGTCCACCGCGACAAGATCGAGCGTAAAACGCGCCTCGCCGGCCTCGACACCGTAATCGTCGCTGGCTTCAAACGGCAAAGTCGTCTCGCCCAGAGCAGATGCCTCGGGCGGACCCAGAACGGCAATTTCGGGCGGCATGTCTTCGATAACGTCAACCTGCCAGGTGCGTCCGCCTGGGCCGTTAATGGCGATCTCGCCGCTGCGCGACACGATAAAATCCTGGGCGGATTCAGATGCGGGCGGCACGTCGGTGCGGCCGGAGACGGTCTCTGACAGGGTCAGCGCACCAACTTCGCCGTAAAGCCGCATGGTGATCAGGCTGCCCTCTGGCACCTCAAGGACGCCGCTGTCGATGTCGTTGAGATAAATCGTCGGACGACCGGTGTACCGGGGGCTTTCCGCCCACCCTTCCCAGACCGGGCCGCTTGCCAGACCACCGGCGCCGGGCGCCATTTCGGTGACAGAGCCCACGCGCCAGATCGAGCCGAAAATCAGAGCCACAGCAAAGGCGATGACAGCGACATACCGCAGAGCATAGGGGTCACGCGCCGAGATACGCAGGTCAGCAGGAACGGCCTGCGCTTTGGCGGCACGTTCGGCCATGCGGGCCTGGTGGGCGCGCCAGACGGCAGAGGATGCCGCGTCGTCTGCGCCGATCGTCTGAGTGTCAGCCAGCGCCTGCAACGGACGGTCCGGCAGGCTGCTGTCGAGGCGGGCCATCGCCTCGGCCCCCGACGGAATGCGAAAACGCCGAAGCCCGTAAAAGAGAGCGGCAGCCGCCGCGAGCAGAGACAGCACGGCAATGCTCCAGACGGCCTCGACGATCAGACTGTCCTGCACCCCGAGCATCAGTGAGGCCAGCACCAGCAGAACAACGGTTGTCAGCGGCCAGAAGCTCTGGACCACCCGTTCGGCCAGCATGCCGGACCAGGTCAGGCGCAGCGGCCAGCGCAGACCTTTCAGGCTGCGTGCGACGTCATGCCGGGAAAATGATGCCATCGATACGTCTCCACTGGTCCCGTGGGGCGGGGATGCGCCCTCAGAGCCATTCAGGAATGGTATCCCGATTTATCATTTCGTCAAAGGTCGGTCGTGGGCGGATAACCGCGAATTGATCCCCGCGGACCAGAACTTCGGGAATAAGTGGTCGGGAATTATACTCACTGCTCATTACTGCGCCATATGCACCAGCCGACCGGAAGGCCACGAGGTCGCCCGGGGCCACCGGCGGCATCATGCGTTCCCGCGCAAAAGTGTCGCCGCTCTCACAAACGGGGCCGACGATATCGTATTTTGCCTGTTCTGCCCCCGGAACGGGTTCGACGACAGGGATAATATCATGCCATGCCTCATACATTGCCGGCCGGATCAGATCGTTCATCGCACCGTCGATGATCAGGAAATCGCGGCCTTCGCCGGATTTAACATAAATCACTTCAGAAACCATTAAGCCCGCGTTGCCGGCAATCAGACGCCCCGGTTCAATTTCGATCTCACAGCCCAGATGCCCCAGGGTGCGACGAACCATCGCACCGTAGTCAGAGGGCAGCGGTGGTGCCTGATTATCGCGCGCATAGGGTATGCCCAGCCCGCCACCCAGATCGAGTCGCATGATTTCATGCCCGTCCGCCCGCAGTATTTCCGTGAGGTCCGCAACCTTCCTGTAAGCCTGTTCAAACGGGGCCAGATCCGTCAGCTGGCTGCCGATGTGCACGTCGATCCCGATCACTCTGAGACCGGGCATTGTTGCGGCCAGCCGGTACACTTCACGGGCGCGCGAAATGGGAATGCCGAATTTGTTTTCCGATTTACCGGTGGCAATCTTTGCATGTGTTTTTGCATCAACGTCCGGATTGACCCGGATTGTGATGGGAGCAACCGTGTTCATGGCCCGCGCCGTGGCATCAATCAGCGCCATCTCAGGCTCCGATTCCACATTAAACTGACGGATCCCGCCCTCGAGTGCGAGGCGTATCTCAGCTGCTGTTTTGCCGACGCCGGAAAAGACGATTTTGTCTGCCGGAACCCCGGCAGCCTTTGCGCGCCTGTACTCCCCGCCCGAGACAACATCCATGCCAGCACCGGCCTGCGCCAGCGTTTTCAGGATGGCCTGATTGCTGGCGGCCTTCATGGCATAGCACACAAGGTGGTCGACCCCCTCAAGTGCCTCATCGAAAAGGGTAAAATGTCGCAGCAGAGTGGCCGTTGAATAAACGTAAAAAGGTGTGCCCACCGCCGCGGCAATCCGGGCTACAGGCACATCCTCGGCGCAGAGCACGCCGTTTTTATAAAGAAAATGATCCATCCCCGCGCAATAGCCATGAATCGCGGGCCAGTTCAATCAGGATCGGACGCGCTGCCCTTGCGCCCTCAGCGCTTCTTTTTCTTTCTGGCCGCGCGGATGAACGCCAGACGCTCTTTCTGTCGGGCGGCGGTGGCCTCCCAGACCGGCATCAGATCGGGGTTCATCACCCCGCGTTTGTGTGCAAGCTGATAGAGCGTGTGAAACGGGCTGTTGTTACATTCGATGATTACCGGTCCGTCAGCGGTCAGGCCGATATCCCAGCCACAGACCCCCAGATCAGGCATCAGCGCATGAGCACGACGCGCGAGATCACAGGCATCCTCAAAACCGGGTAGTTTCAGCCCCACAATCGCAGCACCGGTTTCGGGGTGATTTTTGACGTCGATGGTGTCGAGCCCGGTGCCCATACGACAGGCCAGAACCTCACCGGTCTGCATGTCCACGCGGGCGATCATGCTGCCGCCCTGCCAGAAATTATCCGACATCGCGCGGGGTGCAGGTATCTTCCAAAGGCCGTAAGCCACTGAGGGTTTGCTGGTGTTCATGGCCGTGACAATGCGCACGGAGCCGGTCATATCACCGGTAACCGGCGTCAGGTCAGGATGCGGTCTGAGCGCCTTTTGCAGAAGGTAGCCGGTTCCGTATTTGGCCAGGACCTCATCGCAGAAAGCCCGCAGCGGTCTGCGATCGCCACTCGCCAGTTCCAGCGTTTCTCCGGCACTGTCCAGCCCGCTGAGCATGACCGAACCCACCGACAATGAGCCGTCAACCGGTTTGCCGAACAGGGGATAAATTGACCGGTCGGAGAGAAAAGTAAAAAGCGCATCGGCTTCCCGCAAAGCGGGCAGTTCACCATATTCACCGGTTTTCGAAACAACGGCCAGCGTCTGCGTCGCTGCAAAGCCAAGCTGGCGCAGCAGCGCGCCGTGCAACAGCTTGTTGCAGACAAAGGCACCATATTGCTTGGTCTCTTCCGGCGAGAGGCGGTCATTAAGCGCCTCGCTGGCGGCCAGCCCCAGAAACGCGCGCTTTTCTGTCATTGAAAAAGCCGGATCATAGAGGCCGTTGTCATAATAATCGCGGATCGTCAGCTTGCTTCGGCCCATGCGCAGGGAGAAGATTTCGCGCAGCTGCCGCAACGGGCTTGCACCATACTGCCGTGCGACCCGGATGATCTCGGGTGATTTTACGTCTTTCTTGTCATCGCCTTTTTCAAGCAATGCATCTGTAGCGACAGCAGTATTCATTGATTTTGCCCTTTCCCGATTACACTTGTCTGATGCGATATCGGGGAAAAAGGGCAGGAATTTGACAGTGTTGTTTCTCGTGCCGCGATAATTTTATGTATCTGCTCTGCTGCGCAGGAAAAGATACAGCGGCAGACCGCAGCTGACGCCGATGCCAAAAGTCGCGGGAATCGCAATCAGGCCGGCCCAGTTGCGGGTTCTGATGCTTTCAGCAACTACCCAGACCGTCAGAGTCACAGCTGCGATCGTCAGATCCCAGACCAGACCACTTGTCGCCTGATTTGCGTGCCAGGCATCGACCATGGCCATCAGATCCCAGCTGTTGGCGTTGAACCAGGCGATAAACCAGCTCATCGGGTGAATGGTGCCCCAGACGGCAAGTGCGAGGTAGAGATAGCGCATCGCTCAGCCCTGCGTCGACACGCCGACGACGGCTTCACCGCTGATGCTGACACCTGTTGCGGGTGATGGAGTGGTTTCGCGCCCCATGCTCTGGTTGCCGCCGGTGCAGCCGGCAAGAAATGCGGTAGCCACCGCCAGCGCGATTAAATTCTGTGAGATCATGATTTAAAGCCCTACGCCGATCCATACCGGCCAGCGGCTGAGAGAAATGGTTGCACTTGGATAAACGCCGCTGTTGGAGATGGTGACGCCCCCGTTCACGGTAGGTCGCACCGGCTCGCCGTCGACACCGCAGGCTGCAAGCAGCGCAGTCAGTGCAAAAGCGACGGTAAGGCGTTTCATCCGGTTATCTCCTTCCAGCGGGCGATCTGTTGGCGGACCTGATCCGGCGCCGTGCCCCCGTAAGATGTACGTGAGTTTACCGAATTTTCCACCCCGAGTACATCAAAGACGTCCCCAGTGATGCCGCTATGCGCTGACTGCATGTCTTCGAGTGTGAGATCCGGCAGATCACAGCGCTTCTTTTCCGCAAGTGCTACAAGACTGCCGGTGATGTGATGCGCGTCGCGGAACGGCAGGCCGGCTATCCGCACCAGCCAGTCCGCCAGATCGGTGGCCGTTGAAAAACCGGCACCGGCGGCGGCGGCAAGGCTCTCTCGGTTGGCTGTCATGTCGCTGACCATCCCCTGCATCGCGGCGAGTGCCAGCATCAGGTTATCGGCGGCGTCGAAGACCTGTTCTTTGTCTTCCTGCATATCTTTGGAATAGGCCAGCGGCAGACCTTTCATCACCATCATCAGGGCTGTGTTTGCCCCGAAGATCCGACCCACTTTGGCGCGGATCAGTTCAGCGGCGTCGGGATTTTTCTTCTGCGGCATGATTGAGGAGCCGGTGGAAAACCGGTCACTCAGCGTCACAAAACGGAACTGAGCCGAAGACCAGATCACCAGCTCTTCGGCAAAGCGGCTGAGATGCATGGCACAGATCGAGGCCACACTGAGAAACTCCAGCGCGAAATCCCGGTCACTTACAGCATCGAGCGAATTTGCCGCCGGCGCGTCGAACCCCAGCGCCTCAGCCGTCATATGCCGGTCGATGGGGAAGGAGGTTCCGGCCAGGGCAGCAGCCCCCAGCGGAGAGGTGTTCATGCGCACGCGCGCGTCACGCACACGGCTTAGATCACGGCCGAACATCTCGACATAGGCCATCATGTGATGACCCCAGGTGACCGGCTGCGCTGTCTGCAGATGGGTGAAGCCGGGCATCACCCAGTCCGCGCCGGCCTCTGCCTGGGCCAGCAGCGCGCGGATCAGGGCCAGCAGCCCCGTCTCGCAGGCATCCAGCTGGTCGCGCACCCAGAGCTTGAAATCGGTGGCCACCTGATCATTGCGGCTGCGCCCGGTGTGCAAACGTCCCGCCGGCTCGCCGATGATCTCTTTCAGCCGCGCTTCAACGTTCATGTGAATGTCTTCCAGTGCAACTGAGAACTCAAATCTGCCCGTTTCAATCTCTGACAAGACCGTGAGCAGCCCTTCCCGAATGGCCTCAACATCGCTAGCTTGCAGGATGCCTGTCGCTTCCAGCATTGCGGCATGTGCGCGTGAGCCTGCAATGTCCTGTGCCGCCATCCGCTGGTCAAACCCGATCGAGGCATTGATGGCCTCCATGATCGCATCCGGACCATCGGCAAAGCGGCCGCCCCACATCGCATTGGATGTCGCGGATTTGTTTGCGTTGCTGGAATCTGTCATCTGCCTGAATCCTCCGGAGGGGATATGAAAAATCTTTTTGCAGCGTTCGTTTATACGGCCCTTACTGCGGGCGCAATCATGGTGCCCGGCAGCGCTGCGGCCGATCTCGCTGCCGCTGAGCTTATGCGCGAGGGCGATATGAAAAAGCTGATTTTTCACGACGCCCCCCAGGCCACCTCTTCGGCGAACTTCGAGCTTGCGGATGATGCCGGCAAGACAAACCTGGAGGCTTATGAAGGCAAATACGTGCTGCTGAATTTCTGGGCCACCTGGTGTGCGCCCTGCCGCAAAGAGATGCCGATGCTGGCTGCCCTGCAAACCGAGTTCGGCGGGGAAGACTTTGAGGTCGTCACCATTGCCGTGGGCCGCAATTCGCCCGAAGGCATAAAGCAGTTCTTTAAGGAAACCGGCATCGACAACCTGCCCCGCCATCAGGACCCGCAGCAGTCACTGGCCAGTCAGATGGGCATTTTCGGCCTGCCGATTACCGTGCTCATCGATCCGGACGGGCGCGAGATTGCGCGGCTGCGCGGCGATGCGGACTGGTCATCGGAGAATGCCAGAGCGATCATTGCAACGGTTCTGGGCCGTGAAAGCTGAGCCGGTCAGGAGCCGCGGTTCAGCAAACGCCTGAGCGCAGGCTCAAGTCGCGCCACGAGGTCCGGCTGCATATAACTGTAGCGGTCCGGGATTCCCAGAACCACAACCCTGCGGTTTTTGAGGCAGGCACCGAACGCCGCAGTCAACCGGGTCTTGTGGCGCTTTTCCATCACCACGATGAGATCCGCCCATTCGATCTGCTCTGCAGAAAGCAGCTCGTCAGCATCCCGGCTGAGACCGGCGAAATCCGTTTCAAAGCCATCCCATGCCGCAACCAGAGCGGCAGCCGTCGGGCTGCGCATCCGCGCCTTGCCACAGACAAAGAGGATTTTTTAATCAGGCCGCCCGCAGCAGAATGGCCGCCTCGGATGAAGACAGGTTGCGCCGCGCGTAGCTGCCATAGGTATGCGGATCAAAAGAAAGATCCGGGTATTGCGCCAGCAGGCGCGCCCGGTCCTGTGGCTCAAGCGAGGTCAGCGCAGAACTTGCCGGGTGGAAGCTTTCGGTCATCACGCCATTCGCCCAGAGCACATTGTGCCGCCCGAGCAGCAGGTGGATATAGGTCACATTGCGCACGCTGAGATCCGTGGTGATATGCTGGCTGTCGATCAGATCGCGTGCCGCCACCAGCACTTCCGGCGTATTGAACAGATCCTCGGCAACCGGGCCCGAGACCAGCATCCGGTGCTCGGGCGAGACGAGAAGCTCCTGATCCGGCCGCTCCACGCCAAGCGCGCCTGTTCTGATCCGCACCGGACGCAGCCGCGGCATCGCAAAAAGCCGCGCACCCGTCATATGGCGGCTACCGATCCATTCGATACGCTGCGCACCGTTGTCGCGGGTCTGGACCAGATCGCCGACCTGCAGCGTTTCCACCGGTCGCTGGCCATGCGGCGTGCTGATGCGCGTGCCCGGCGTGAAACAGATCACGCCTGTGCTGTCGGGCTCGTTGGGAGCAGCCTGCGGCCGTGCGCCCATCGTATGATGCACCACCCAGAGATCCGTACCGCGCGGCGGAAGTTCATCCAAGAACATCAGCAGCGGCTGTGCGCCGGCGCCCACGCTGATCATGGTGACTGTATAGCTTTGCGCGCCATCTGTGACGACGAAACTGCTGTCTGACATTGAGGCTTCGGGCCTGTCCGCGCCATGAAGGCCCGTTTGCACAGGATCCATGGCTGCACCGACCAGCCGGTGCACCATCTTTGCTGCGCGTTTGCGCAGGTTTTCCGACCCGTCTGCCCGGTCCAGTCGCAGAACACCCGCCGTGCCGTCCACCTGGACAGCATCACCGCGCCAGGACCACGCCGCCCCTGTTGTCAGGGCCTGTACGGGCGCGGCCTCAAGGCCATCTACTTCTGTTTGCGACCAGGAAATGACGAACGTGCCACGAAAGCCCGTTTTCATATACCTGTTTGCCTGCCTCAGTTTTTTATTAACTTTTTATTAATCAATCGCATTCCACCTGAAAAGCCCGAAAACGCGCGGGATTCCATGGTGTTGCAAAAGATCCCTCAACCAGAGGGAGAGCAGGATCAGAGTATCAGGCCGGTGTTCCGGCCTCTGAAGAGCGCAAAGGTTAACGCAGGCGGCTTGATTTCAGCCGCATTTTGAATAGCCGCAGGAGCCGCAGGTCATGCAGCCCTCGACCATGCGCAGATCGTATTGTCCGCAGCTGCTGCAGGCCTGTCCGCGCTGGTTTTCCAGCCCCACGACCTGTGCCTGCGGGTCGGTCTTGAGCCCCATGCCTTCGCCCGCGATGAACCCCGTCGCGATCATGTGCTGCTCAATCACGCCACCGATGGCCGCCAGAATGGACGGCACATATTTGCCCCCCATCCAC
>CBDUCB010000161.1:0-8186 GCA_965365545.1 uncultured Roseobacter sp.
GGCGATGCGGATGGCGGATGAAATCGCGCTGATGCGCGACGGCAAAATCGTGCAGCAGGGCGCGCCCTACAATGTTTATACCCGCCCGGTGGACCGTGCCGCGGTGGCATTTTTCTCGGATGCCAACGTATTGCGTGCCGAGGTGTCGGGCGCACTGGCGCAGACCCCCTTTGGCCGGTTTCTGGCCCCGGGTGTGCCGGATGGCACGGCAGTCAACATTGTATTTCGCCCGCAGCATGTACGGATTGATTTCGACCGGGGCGGGCAGGGCCCGAAACCCACCGCCAATGCCAGAACGGCCGCGCGCGCCATTGTGCAGCGCGCGCGGTTTATGGGCAATGAAAGCCTCGTGGAATTCGTGATGGACTACGACGGTTCTGTGCTCCGGGCGACGGTGCCGAATGTGTTTTTGCCGCAACCAGGCACGGTGATGTGGCTGACGATCCGGCGCGACCGGTGTTTTGTTTTTGCGGCCTGAAGGAGCGATGCGCATGCAAAGGTTACTTGTGGAATTTGGCATGGGGACTTCGCTGCGGCGCGGTGATTATACCCAGGCAGCGGTGCGGGGCGTCAAAGACGCGCTCTGGCACAATTCGATCAACCTCGCTGAACTCTTCGGATTTGAGAAAACCGATATGAAGATCATCGTGGATGTCGGTGTGCAGCAGCCCGATGCGGTGGATGTGAGCGAAGTCATGGCGGTCTTTCCCTATGGCGATGCCGAGGTGCGCGTGCATCACGGCGGGCTGGATGCGCCGCGGCCGGATGGCGACGGCAATCCCACGATCATGGCAAACGTCGCCCTGACCGTCGGTTTTAATATGGAGAAGGCCGGTGAGTGAGCAGCGTCTGATCATCGAAATGGGCATGGGCAATGATCTGCACGGCCAGAATTACACCAAAGCGGCTAAACGCGCGATCGAGGATGCTTTTCGCCACTCATCGCTGCCGCTGTTCGGAGTTCTGGACCTGCCGCATTCTGAAATGCGGGTGCAGGTGACTGTCGGCGTGCAGGAGCCTGATGCTGTCAATCCGGATGATCTGTTGCCGGTGCTGCCGCGCGGACGCGCAGAGGTGCGGGTCGTGAAAGGCGGGCTGAACGTGCAGACCGCCGACCGGGACGACCCGATTGTGGTGGCCCAGGCCAGCGTTGAGGCATTCCTGCCGCGCCAGACCGGATGGACGCTGAAGTCCTGAAGCGCACCGGCGGGATTCCCCGCAGTGTCACGGGGCTGTGAAGTGGGTCTTGTGCTTGGCTCTGTGGATGAAATAACCTGCACCCAGGATCGGCGCCGCTCTGGCCCGCCACTATGAGAATGAGGACTTAACTATGAAAATCGTGACAACAGTCTCCCTGATCGCTGTGATAGGTGTGCTTCAGGCCTGCGCACCGGTAACTCCGGAGCAGCAACGTGCACGAAACTGTGCGACGGGTGCTATCGGCGGTGCAATCGCGGGCGGCGTGATCGGCAACCAGGTGGGTGGCGGCACAGGCCAGACGATCGCGACTGCCGCAGGTGCTGCCGCAGGTGCCGCAGCAGGCCAGAACGTCGCAGGCTGCTGAGCCGGACGCGGCAGTGACAGGAACGCGGGCGCAGATGCGTCTACCTTCCGGTACAAAGCCGCTGTTCTGACAGAACCGGAAACGGGCGTGGCTGAGAGATCGCCGCGCCCGTTTCATGCCTGATCCCTGGTGAGCGCAGGATCGCGCTCATACCGTGCCCCGTTGAAAAAGGACCCCGGACAATGAGCGCAAGCACCCCTGAGATTATTCTGCACAATTACCCGCAGTCGCCGGTGGCCGAAAAGGCGCGTATTGCGCTCGGCATCAAAGGGTGCAGCTGGCGCGATGTGGAAATTCCGCGTCTCGCGCCCAAGCCTGACCTCACCAAGCTCTCGGGGGGATACCGCCGCACGCCGGTCATGCAGATCGGTGCCGACATCTATTGTGACAGCCAGTGCATCATTCGCGAACTTGACCGTCGGTTTCCGGAGCCCTCGTTTTTCCCGACCGCGCAGGCCGGTCTGATGTGGGGGCTCAGCCGCTGGACCGATGGCGCGTTTTTTGACCTCGCGGTGAAAATCGTTCTCGGGTCTGCCGGGGACACCCTGCCGCAGGATTTTGCGGCTGACCGGGGCAGGCTCTATCTCGGGCCGGACTGGGCGGCGGGTCTCAAAGCCGCGAATGCAGCATTGCCGCATCTTGCCTCTCAGATGCGCGGGCCGCTCGGCTGGTTTAACGAACAGCTCAGCGACGGACGCGCCTATATGCTCGGCGAGGCCGTCGGCGCTGTGGATGCGCAGATCTATCACGTGGTCTGGTTTATCCGCGGCCGATGGGATCAGGGTGCGGCGTTCCTGTCTGAGTTTCCGCATCTTGAGCGCTGGGAGCGTAATGTCGCGGCGATCGGGCACGGGACAGTCACCGCAATGACGCCACAGGAGGCCATCGACATTGCCGCCGCCGCCGACCCTCTCGAAGGCACCGGCGTTGCACCGCACGATCCGCAGGGGCTTCGCGAGGGGATGCAGGTCGTCGTGCACCCGGATGTGGACGGGGGTGAGCAGGGGGTGGCCGGCACCGTTGTCACGGCGAACGCAGATACGATTACCGTGCTGCGCGAGGAGCCGGATGTCGGGCGCGTCTGTGTGCACTTCCCGCGTATCGGTTATCGCATCGATATCGCCTGAGCCGGCGTTTCTGCCAGCGTCCGGGTCTGCACGCACGGGTGATCCCGGCACAACCCGTCTCAGGGCACATAATCGTCCAGCGTTTTGCCCGGCTCATCCACAAAGAGCTCGGGCAGCGCTTCTGCTGTCTGAATAAGATCGACCCGAAACACCCGGTGATCCTGGCGCAGTTCGCACCAGGCTGTCAGGGTCCAGACCCGGCCCCAGTATTCCATATGCAACGGACGCACGACCCGCGTACTCACCACGCTGTCTCTGGACGTATACGTCAGGCGCAGCTTTTGCCGGGCCCGGATGGCTGCCCGCAGGGTCGGCATATGGGCAAAGCCACGCGCCGCGTCCGCAAAGGGATAAACCGCGAATTTCCAGGCATCCGCCTGAGAGATCACCTGTGCGGGCAGCACGGCATCCACTTTATCGGCAAGGCTTTGTGCTGCGGCCTTCAGATCAGGGTCAGCCGCTTCGCCGACAATCGCCATACCGAGGTTAAGCGCTTCAAGTTCGGCTGCCGTCAGGTTCAGGGGCGGCAGGGTGATGGCGGCGGTGATCATATAGCCCACACCACGTTCGCCCTCGACCGGCACGCCGGAGGCCGTCAGCGTGTCCATATCGCGATAGATGGTCCGGACGGAAACTCCCAGACGCCCGGCGATGTCCTGCGCGCGGTGCAGTTTACCGTCCCGCAGGATCCTGATGATGTCGAAGAGGCGGTCCGTGCGGGACATTTTAATCCAATCTCAGGGTGGGCCGCGCGGGCGCGTGGCGCATCACGACTGTGTCGCCGTCGATCTGCTGCGCAAAGGGGCGGCTGACGGCCCCTGCGTGATCCCTGCGGCGCCGGAAACCTGCACTGAGGTCCGGATTACACGAGCGGTCCGGAGGTGGGTCTCCTGGACACTAAGCGCTCGTACCGGATCCTTGCCTTTGTCCTGCATCAGCTGGGCCATGTTGTTTGCTGCTGCAACGAAAGCCTCGATCCCGGAACCTGAGTTCTGCCGGAAGGTCACGTTTACCGCGACTGGGGTGTCGCTGGCTCCCCGCGTGGTATCAGCGCCTGCGCGTGGAAAAACGATGTGCTCTGGTTGTAAGCAGCGCAATCTCAGTCCTTTCGGTTGCGTCTGATACGCTTCAGACGGGGTACAACTGACATAAACCTGTCAGTTGAGTTTGACGAGCCCTGAAATATGCATTTTGTTACCTCGTTTTCGGCCCGCGGCGAGGTTTTGAGGCTTCATCCGCCGCGCACCATTGCGTACACACATCCCCGACAGGCCCGCGGCGCGCGGGCACAGACCATTCTGGAGATTACTCATGTTGAACAATATCGGCCTTCCCGGCCTGCTGCTGATCGCTGTTGTTGTGCTGGTCCTTTTCGGACGCGGCAAAATCTCGAGCCTGATGGGGGAAGTGGGCAAAGGCATCACATCCTTCAAAAAAGGCATCAACGAGGGCCAGGACGAGATCAAAAACGCCTCTGAGGAAGAAGCCAAAGACATCACGCCACAGCGCACAGATGCAGGCACCCACCCGGCCACCGATCTGAAGACCGAAAAAGACAAGGTCTGACGTCATGTTCGATCTTGGCTGGACGGAGATGCTGGTTATCGGCATCGTCGCGCTTATCGTTATCGGTCCGAAGGACCTGCCGGTCATGTTCCGCACGCTGGGACAGTTTGTCGGCAAGGCCAAGGGAATGGCGCGCGAGTTCAGCCGGGCGATGAATGACGCCGCAGATGATGCGGGCGTGAAGGACATCTCCAAAGGACTGCGCGCGGCGACCAACCCTGTGAATTCGGCGATGGACGGGGTCAAAAAGGCCGCAAGCGATCTGGGCAGTTTTGACCCGGACAGCGAGACCGGCAAACTGGCAGCAGAACGCGCCGAGCAGACCAAAAAGATACAGGCAGCCACCGCGCGCGCCGCCGCGGATCGCAAAGTGCGCGAAGCCGAAGAGGCGCAGGCCAAAGCTGCCGAACTTGAAGCCGCTGCGGCACCGGAGCAGAAGAGCGAAACATGAGCGCATCGGATGACCTTGAAGACAGCGCCGCCCCGCTGATCGAACACCTGGCGGAGCTGCGCACGCGGCTGATCCGGTCGGTGATGGCGTTTCTGGTCGGCATGATCATCTGCTTTACTGTCGCCACGCCGATCTTCAACTTTCTGACCGATCCGCTCTGCACGGTGCTGGCTCAGCGCGGACAGGACTGCGATCTGATTTTTATCAGTCCGCAGGAGGGCTTCTTCGTTGCAATTAAGGTGTCACTTCTGGGCGGGCTGATGCTCTCCTTTCCGGTGATCGCGCATCAGATGTGGCGTTTTGTGGCGCCGGGGCTCTACCGCAACGAAAAGGGCGCCTTTCTGCCCTTTCTGATCTCCTCGCCGGTAATGTTCCTGCTTGGCGCATCCTTTGCGTTTTATGTTGTGACACCGCTGGCCTATGACTTCTTTCTGGGGTTCCAGCAGTTCGGAGCCGAAGGCGAGGCGCTGCCGGGGGACCCTGCCACCAGCCCGGGTCTGAGCGTTGTCTTTCAGGGCTCGGCGCAGGAATACCTGAACCTCACGATTAAATTCATTGTCGCATTCGGCATGTGCTTTCAGCTTCCGGTTCTGCTGACACTTATGGGCAAGGCGGGACTTGTGAGTGCCGAAGGTCTTGGCAACGTGCGCAAATATGCCGTGGTTGCCATTCTGGTGCTTGCAGCGCTTGTGACCCCGCCAGACGTTATCACGCAGGTGATCCTTTTTGTGGTGGTTTACGGGCTTTATGAGGTTTCGATTTTCCTCGTGCGCCGGGTAGAGACCAAGCGCGAGGCCAAACTGCGCGCCGAAGGATATTACGACGACGAGGATGATCTGACGTGATTGATGATCCGATGGACCGGATCGCCGCCGCGCTGGAGCGGATGGCGCCGGCACCTCTTGCAGCCCCTGACTTCTCATCTGCGTCCGCTTTTGTCTGGCATGTTGGTCCTGACCGGCTCGAGCCGGTGGCGCAGGTGTCTCGCATCGATATTGACCTGCTGGTTGGTGTCGACCGGTCGCGCGATACGCTTCTCGACAACACACGCCGCTTTGCCCGTGGACTGCCGGCAAACAATGCCCTCTTATGGGGTGCGCGCGGCATGGGAAAATCAAGTCTTGTTAAGGCAATACATGGCGCAATTCATGCAGAGCATAAAGATCTGCGCATTGTGGAACTGCACCGCGAGGACCTGCCGTCTGTCGGGCGCTTGCTGAGCCTGTTGCGGAATGCGCCATACCGGTTTGTGCTGTTTTGCGACGACCTGAGTTTCGGCCATGACGATGCGCATTACAAAAGCCTCAAGGCTGTTCTGGACGGAGGTATCGAGGGGCGCCCCGATAACGTGGTTCTCTATGCCACGTCTAACCGCCGCCATCTCATGCCGCGCGACATGATTGAAAATGAACGGGGCAGTGCAATTAACCCGTCAGAGGCTGTGGAAGAAAAGGTGTCATTGTCAGACAGGTTCGGCCTCTGGCTCGGCTTCCACTCCTGTGATCAGGAACAGTATCTGGCGATGATCCGGGGCTATTGCGACGCCTGGGATGTCGAAATTGATGACGCGACCCTGCATGCCGAGGCCATTGAGTGGCAGGCGACCCGCGGCGCACGGTCGGGACGCGTGGCCTGGCAGTACTTCACCGATCTTGCCGGACGTCAGGGCGTGAAAATCAGCAGCTGACGCGACCCGGGAATGGTATGATCTGTGCGCTGTGATCTTCGGGAAAGTTGCGGGTCTGCAGCAGCAGAAGCAATTTCGTGCACACACCGTTTTCTTCACTTCCGAGCGAAAAGTAAGCAGAAACAGAGGTCCGGGGGATGGAGCTTTGAGGTTTCATAGGGGCAGACATCCGGCCTCGAACCGGCGCAGACAGCGCGCGGCTTTGGGACCGTATCCTTTCAGGTCGGGGAACAGGGATTCGATCTCGGCGCGTGCTACCGGGTTGACCATCTGGCGGGTCATATCGCCAGGATAAAGACTTTCAGACCACTGGCCCGCGGTGCGCACCAGCTGATGGGCGTCGAAAAGGATGTGGCAATAGGTGACAATCCCTCCGGGGCGGCGGTAAACGCCGTCATGGCCAAGCAGATCAATGGCACGTACGAGAACGCCGGTCTCGCCATAGAGCAGCTCTGCGCGCCAGTCTTCGACCAGAAGCGCGTGCTGCGCAGAGACCACGAGATCGGTTTCATTGTCGAGAACGCCGGCCGAGATGACGACGGGGGCCGCGTCTGCAAGTGCGGGCACAGTCGTCGCACCGGTCCAGACCAGTGGCTGAAGACCGGCGTCGCGCGTCATGACCAGATCGCCGGCGGCAAGGCTCTCCACCGGGCGCGGACCGCTGGCTGTGTCAACGAGGGTGCCGGCGGCAAAGCATACGAGTGTGGCCCCAAGATCAAGATGCGGGGTTGAGACATCATCCTCGACCACACCGCCGACGCTCAGGCTTGTGTTGGCCGGGGGCATCCCGTCAGGGAAAACCAGGAAATACCCGTCTTCGCCTGCATCCTGGAGATCATTGTCGTTGTTGAGATCCACATCGATGACACCGATGCGCCATGTGTTTGTTCCGTCACTGACCGTGAAGGTGTAATCCCAGATCAGCTGCTGATCTGATCCGTTGATCTCGACGCTCTGAGACTGACCTTTTCCGAGCCGGTTATTCTGGGCGATCTCTTCGTCGCGCTTGTCGCCTTCGAATTCGTCGTTGGACTGATTGCGCTCTTCCACAACGAACATCGTGGTCGTGCCGCCGTATGACCAGGAGCCCGTGGGCACGCTGTCGTAGTCAATGGACGCGCCGCTGCCATCTGTGGACTGCGTCCCCAGTATAGCAAAGTTGTATTTGTAAAACGCCGGCATGGCACCGCCCAATCGCAGAAGTTCTCTGTGACTGTTTCTGAAGCGGAAACAGGGCAGGGCGATGGCGGCGGACAGGAGAAAAGTGACCTGTCCAGGGCAATTTCAGGGAAATCCGGTATCTTGCGCGACCACAGGTTGAAATGCCGTGGACGGAATCCGGGCTACTTCAGATAGAGCATCGGATCCACGCGCTCCAGCCCGCCTTCGATAACTTCGAAATGCAGATAGGCATTTTCGTCATCACTCAGTTTGCCGATGGTCTGTCCCCGGGTGACGCGGTCCCCTTTTTTCACCGTGTAATCAACAACGTTGACATAGGCGGTCAGCAGCTGTGGTTCGTGGCGCAGCACGATGATCGGGACCCCGTCGGTGTCCACAAGAATGGAGCCGACGACCCCGCCTTCTGCGGCTTTCACGGCGGTGCCGGGGGCGGCCTGGATATTAATGCCGGGGTTTTTGTCTTTAGAGAATCCGCGAATGATCGTGCCTTTGACAGGAAAGAGCATACGCGCTTCATCCGTGCTGATTGTCTGCTCGCCCACGTCCACTTTGGGTGCGGCGGCGACGGGTGCCGCTGAGGCTGCAGGCGGCAATGGCTTGGCGGCACTC
>CBDUCB010000162.1:0-8051 GCA_965365545.1 uncultured Roseobacter sp.
CCGACGGGTCGAAATGCGCGCCCTTTTTGTCGATCACGAGGCCGGCGGTGGGGTCTCCTGCGCGCCCGGGATGCAGCGAGCGCAGGAAAGCGTCCTCGATGCGGATCACCGCTGAGCCTCGTTGCTCTGCCACGGTTTCGCCGCGATGGGCGGTCGCACTATGGCCCCAGACGCCAACGGCATCGCCGTCGCCCGGAGCGCCGAGTTTCACGTCAAAGCCTGAAAGCGTAAGGATCCGCTTGACCCGCCCTTCAGTGAGAAACCCGCCGTTATAGACGAAAAGCCGCCGGTTCTTTTCAGAACCGGCGGCCCCGGGGTCAGACAGGCTGCCCATGGTCGGTGTCAGTTCGCCAGCTGATCTATCGAGGCGGCGGGCCCGAGGAGTGAGCCGACGAGGCCGGAGACAGCTTTGTTCCACTGGGCCAGGGGCGCTTCGGTGACATAGAGTGTATCGCCGTCGCGGATTACGAAATCACGCGCCCGGAAAAGGCCGTTGGGCTCGGTCAGGTCCATCACATAGATCATGCGCTGCTCACCGATCAGGTCGTTGCGCCCCAGCACGTCGGCGACAATCTCGGGGCTTTCGTTGCGGAGGATGAAAATGCCCGTTGCATCAGATGAGCTCGGGATCAGGCCGCCGACCTGCGCGATGGCCTCCAGTGCGGAGATATTCTGTGAGCGGAAGGCGACACGGGCCTGGGTGCCGGTCGCTCCAAGGGCTGTAAAGGACCGGGTGTCTTCTTCAACAAGGATACGATCACCGCCCCGCAGGGCGATATCAAGCTGCGGATGCGAATAGAGATCCTGGAACCAGATGCGGCCGCGCTGGCCTGCCCGCAGCACAGTGATCTGGGCGATCTCCGGCTCAATGGTGACGCCGCCGGCCCGGGCCAGCATGGTCGATAGCGTGCGGGTGGGACGTTCAATCGGATAAACGCCCTGGCCGCCGATTGATCCGATAAGCGACACGGTTGAGCCGTCGCCCGCCATGCGGCGTACTTCGACCTGCGGGTCCGGTGTTTGTTCTTCAAGCCGCTCTGTGATGATGCGGCGGATGGCTTCGGGTGAGTTTCCGGAGGCTTTGATGCGGCCGGCATAGGGAACAAAGATGAATCCCTGGCCGTCGACCTGAACGGTTTCCAGCAGGGTGGCGTTCTGTGCCTCGCCCGCCAGCAACCCGTCATCCACGTTTTCCCAGATCGTAAGGCCCAGAACATCGCCGGCCTGAATGGTGTCTGAGCCGACGACGCCTGCGTTTCTGAAGCTTTCAGAAAACCCCAGCGCGGGTACGACGGCTGTAGCCCGCGTGACCCTGTCGTTGACTGCGACGACGAAGGCGTCGCCCTGCTGCTGTACAGAGCCGCTGTAAATTTCGGACTTGTTCGGGCCAACCTTGGGAAGGCCGCATGATGCAACCACTGCGAAAACCGCAATAGCCGCGATGGGACGGACCCACCGGAATGCTTCAGGTGCCACTGCTCGGTCTCCTCGACCTGTAATTCTGCCTCAGATTGCCGGTTTTTCCGGCATAATTGATGTGAGCGTAGCGGGGGTCTTTGCTGAAATCCAGTGTTTACGAGACATGACGGTGACTTACGAGCCGCAACTGTTGCGGATGCGCCGCGGTCGGGTCGGTGCGTTCCGCGCGGGGTTCGCGTGCCGAGAGCAACCTGTCGGTCGCCAGGCGCAGCACCTGGCGGCGTCCGGCGGCTGCGTAAAAGCTGCCCGGTATCTGGCTGGTTTCCAGCAGAAAATCGCGAAAAAGCGCGTATGCCGCAGGGTCAGGACGGTCCGGGTCGGCAAAAAAATCTGCCACCGGCTGGTGCGACACCAGCCCCGGCTTGTCGTAAACGGCCCGACCGAAGATGCGCAGCGGCAGACCGCGCCAGAGCGCCTGCTGCCCGGCCGTTGAGTTAACGGTCACGGCGCTCATCGCGTCATTCAGCAACCCGGCAAGTTTGCCGCCATCGACGTAATGCACGCGATCACTGAGGCCATACGCCTGTGCAAGACGCCGCATCGTCTGGCGCAGCGGTGCACGCCCGTCTTCCAGCGGGTGGGCCTTGAAAACCAGGTGATGATGGGCGGGCGCGCCCCCGGCAAAGCCTCTGATCACCGCCTCCAGAAACCCGGTCTGCGTGGTGAACGGCGAATGCATCTGGAAAGAGCTGTCATGTTCCAGCTGCAAAAGAGCGAGGTGATACGGCCAGCCCCCCCGCCGGATCCGCCATGTGGCCAGACGACGTTCGATTGAGCGCAGCGGCATCAGGCCCAGACGCCGGACGTAGAGCAGGAACTCCGAGCGGACGCTGAGCGCGCGGTGGGGCCGGAACGTCCGGTAACGCCGGTTAAAGAACATGACAAAGAAGTGGTAGAGCGCGCCATAGAACACGTGATGCCTGAGAGCGCCCCAGTGGGCGGGGGGCACCGGGCGCTGCCGCTCAGCGGTCTCGCGCAGGTGCCTGATATCGTCCAGCGACAGATCCATCAGCCGTGAATTGCCATTCGTACCGCCCTGTTCCAGCGTGACCCACCAGGGGCGCAGATACCCTTCCTCAAACACATGAACGGTGACATCCGCCGCGCGGGCTTTCGCGATGGCTTCGGCATGGACAGGCCGCACGTCCCCGTAAAGCACCACATCGGTCACGCCGTGCTGCGCGAGCAGAGCTTCAAACGCTGCAGGCCAGTCCTCCGCATGACCGCGCCATGGAATATAGGTCTTTCTGTCCGGCCAGAAGACCGCATCACCGGCATTGAACCCGACGCGCATGACACCGGCCCCGGTTCTGCTGAGCGCGCGGCCGAGTTGCCCGAAAAACGGACCATGAGGCCCCTGTAGCAACAGAAACATACGCGGGGCGATGGGTGCACGGTCGTCCAGGTGCTTGCCTTTTTTGCTGAAAGGGTCCGGCGCATCGGATCAGGTTATGGTTAACAAACTATTACAGCGGGGCTTTGACGGGGCAAGAGCGGCTCTTGTCACAGGGCCGCGCCACCGCTAGGTCAGGGGCATTACGCAGGATCAGAGGCACGGCGCAATGTTCACGGGCATTATCACCGATATCGGCACCATCACTGAAACCACGCAGGAAGGCGACCTGCGGGCGCGCATCCGGACCGCTTATGACACGACACGTATTGATATGGGGGCCTCCATTGCATCGGACGGCGTCTGTCTCACGGTCGTGGATCTGGGGCCTGACTGGTACGAAGTTCAGATCAGTGCAGAGACCGTGAGCAAAACTAATCTGACCACATGGGCGCCCGGCAAGCGCGTCAATCTTGAACGCGCGTTGCGGGTCGGGGACGAACTGGGCGGGCATATCGTTTCGGGTCATGTCGATGGCGTTGCAGAGGTCGTATCGGTAACCGACGAGGGTGACAGCACGCGGGTCGTTCTGCGCGCGCCTGAAGATCTTGCGAAATTCATCGCGCCGAAAGGGTCCGTGGCGCTCAACGGCACCTCGCTGACCGTGAACGAAGTTGAGGGTCGCGAATTCGGGGTCAATTTTATCCCGCACACAAAAACGGCAACGACATGGGGTGATGTGGCTACCGGCGACCGGGTCAATCTGGAAATTGATACGCTTGCCCGCTATGTCGCCCGGCTGGCGGATATGCACAACACCTGAGCGGTGGCCCGGGTGGTAAAGCCGCGTGGCCTCGGTTATGTGGCAGCAGGAAAACGACGAAAGCTGCAACCATGAGTTTTGAAACCCCGGGGCCCGTCGAGGCGAACCTGCGCGATGCCATCTCACCGATCACCGAGATCATCGCTGAGGCGGCTGCGGGCCGCATGTTCATCCTCGTGGATCACGAAGATCGCGAAAACGAGGGTGATCTTGTTATCCCCGCGCAGTTTGCCGATGCGACAGCGATCAACTTCATGGCAATGCACGGGCGCGGGCTGATCTGTCTGCCCCTGACGTCCGCACGGATCGACACGCTCGGGCTGCCGATGATGGCTGTAAATAATTCCTCGAGGCACGAGACAGCCTTTACCGTTTCGATTGAGGCGCGCGAGGGTGTGAGCACCGGTATTTCCGCCGCTGACCGCGCGCTGACGGTGGCCACGGCTATCGACGAAAGCAAGGGGCAGGCCGATATCGCCACCCCCGGCCACGTTTTTCCGCTGCGAGCGCGCGACGGTGGCGTGCTGGTGCGCGCCGGTCACACCGAGGCGGCGGTGGACATCAGCCGGCTCGCCGGGCTGCACCCCTCGGGCGTAATCTGTGAGATTATGAAACCCGACGGCGACATGGCCCGTTTGCCGGATCTGGTGGAGATTGCCCGCACTCACGGGCTGAAAATCGGCACCATCAGCGATCTGATTGCCTATCGGCATCAGCACGACAATTTGCTGCGTCTGCGCGACCAGCGCACGGTCACGTCGGCCTATGGCGGTGACTGGGAGATGCGCATTTTCGCCGATCAGATTACCGGCACGGATCATGTTGTGCTGACGAAAGGCGATATCGCAACGCCCGAACCTGTTCTGGTGCGGACCCATGCACTCAACGCACTTGAGGATGTACTCGGGCTCGGGCCCTCTCCCGCGGATGAATTGCCGCGTGCCATGGAAATCATCGCCCGCGAGGGCCGGGGGGCCGTATTACTTTTCCGAGAACCGCACCCGAAGCTGCGTCTGGACAGCGATGACGAAGACGCGCCGCGCACGATTAAGCGCACAGGCACCGGCGCTCAGATCATGTCAACGCTGGGCCTGTCGGATCTGATCCTGCTCACCGACAGTCCGCAAACCAAATATACCGGGCTCGAGGCCTATAATCTGCGCATCACCGGCACCCGCCCGATTATGGAGGACTGACCTATGGCAGCAAGTGAACAGCATTACACCCCGGCGCGGCCGTCCTTCGACAAACCGGTTAAGCTGCTGATCGTGGTGGCCCCTTATTACAAAGACATCGCCGACAATCTGGTCGCCGGCGCCAGGGCCGAAATCGAGGCTGCCGGCGGCTCATGGGAACTTGTTGAAGTGCCAGGCGCACTGGAAGTGCCGACGGCCATCGGCATCTCTGACCGGGGCAGCAATTTCGACGGCTACGTGGCGCTGGGCTGCGTGATCCGGGGAGAGACCACGCATTACGAAACGGTCTGCAACGACAGCTCACGCGCGATCCAGTTGCTCGGGCTGCAGGGGCTGTGCATCGGCAACGGTATCCTGACTGTGGAAAACCGCAAACAGGCCGAAGCCCGCGCTGATCCTGAGGGCCAGAACAAAGGCGGCGGAGCCGCAGCGGCAGCCTTGCATCTTATCGCGCTCACCCGTAAGTGGGGCGCCCGGACAAAAGGCATCGGGTTCAAACCAGCAGGCGAAAGCTATCGCATTGCCGGCGCATCAGACGGATCAAAGACTACATGACAACTGCCCACGGCAATCTTTCCGGCAATCAGCGCCGCAAAATGAAATCGGCCGCACGGCTTTATGCAGTGCAGGCGCTGTTTCAGATGGAACATTCCGGGCAGACGGTCGAAGCCGTACGTCGTGAGTTTCTCGATCACCGTTTTGGCGCCGTCTATGAAGGCTCTGAGATGCTGGACGGCGATATGGATCTTTTCGCCGATGTCCTTGATCAGGCGGTGAACCACCAGGCGGCGATTGACCAGATGACCGACCGTGCCCTCGTTGCCAAATGGCCGATCGCGCGGATTGATCCCACACTGCGCGCCCTGTTCCGGGCTGCCGGCGCCGAATTGCAGGCAAAGGACGCACCGCCAAAGGTCGTTATTACCGAATACGTCGATGTCGCACGGGCATTTTTCCCGGACGGCAAAGAGCCGCGCTTTGTCAATGCGGTCATCGACCATATGGCGCATGAGGCACAGCCCGACGCATTTTGACGCAGAGGCTGTCCGCGCTATTCTTTGTCAGGAGGCCCATGAGGCCGCAGAGCAGGAGCCGGCAATGCCGCAGGTCGTCAGACTTTATATTCACAGTGCCCTGGCCGGGTTTGTTCTGGCGGGCATTTTCACCGGTCTGGTGCTCTGGCTGAATGTCGGCAACCTCTGGCACCTTGTCTCGGGGTCCGATGTGGCGCTTATGGCGGTCACCGTTTTCTGGGTGCTAAACGGAATTGTCTTTTCAGGTGTGCAGTTTGCCTGGGGTATCACGCGGGCGGCAAGCCCGTTTGATCAGGAGCAGTAACCACCTTCAAAAGCCCCGGCACGGCCCGGATGGCGGACAGATAAGCAACCGGCTGCGCATTTGTGATTATATGCGATACGGCTCTGGACTTTTGGCGCAGAACGCCCATTTAATATAGCAAAGGAGCCACAGGACATGTTTGATTTCATCTCTCGTTTCATAAGCACCCTCTTTGCTCAGCCTCAGCGTGACGAGCTGCTTATCCGTGTGCGTGTCGAAGAGAAACAGCCTTTGCACCGCCGGCGCTGAACGCGCTGCTGCAGGTGTTCCGGCGTTGAGAAACGGGTGTGACGGGCCCGCTGTAACCGTTTGGTTCTGTATTCCCGAGGACCTGTATATACAGGTGGGCGCCGGATAAACTGACCAGGGTCAGAACAGAGCCAGCTCCCTCGGATTTGCTTAAGGCCACTGGAACGTAACCAGTCACGAGAAAAGCAGCACCCGTCATCAACCTACTTAGGGGTGCAACCCTTTCCGGACAAGAGTGATCGATCCGGTTTCCACAAAATCCTTGCGCGATGTTCTTGCTATGTTCATATTTGTGATATGGCGCATGATGTTCTTCAGACCTTTCAGGCCGGCCAGCTTCTGGCGCGCGGTACGGCCAGGCTGCTGGCGGGATACGGATTTGTCAGCATTGAGGAATTTGTGCCTGCGCGCGGGCTGCGGGTCGATGTGATCGGTCTTGGGCCAAAGGGAGATATCTGGATCGTCGAATGCAAATCGTCGCGCGCGGACTACCAGTCAGATCAGAAATGGCGGGGCTATCTGGAATGGTGCGACAGATTTTTCTGGGCTGTCGATGAGGCCTTTCCGGACGAACTTCTGCCCGACGATACCGGGTTGATCATCGGTGATGCTTATGGTGCCGAGATTATCAGGATGGGTCCTGAAGACCGGCTGGCCGCACCGCGCCGGAAGGGCATCACCCATAAGATTGCCACCACGGCCGCACGTCGCCTGCACAGCCTGCGCGATCCGGATATGGGCGGGGAGGGGGGTTAGCGCCTCGTGCCGGACATGGCACGGGCACGTGCCGCGGCGGCTGATATTTCTTCTGCAATTTCCAGCGCATCGTCAGGCGTGAAATCCATAGGAATTTCAACGCCATCCGCTTCGACGTAAATGCGCACCATGCCCTTGTCGGTTGGCCCGATCTGCAGGTTAGCCTCGATGTCGCGTTCGGTGTCGATGCCCATGATGATCTCCCGGATGAAGTGGGCGCATCGCTAACCGGTGCGGGCTTGAAAAGCAAGCGCGCGGACATTTTAATGCCGCCATGGCAGATGTAACGATCCGAAAATTCGTGGCGGAGGACAAAGACTGGTTACTCGAACAGCACCGCTTTCTCTACGCGCGCGACGAAGGCTTTGACGAAACGTTCGGCGTGCTGGTCAGCGATATTCTCGACAATTTCATCGCGCATCATGATCCGGCGCGTGAGCGGGGCTGGATTGCGGAAGACGACGGCGGGCGACTGGGCTCTGTATTCTGCACGCATACCGATGATGAAACTGCCCGGTTGCGGATGTTTCTGGTGGTGCCCGAAGCACGCGGGCAGGGGCTGGGGCGGCGCTTGCTGGATCTGTGCATCAGCCATGCACGTGATCAGGGCTATCGGGACATAACGCTCTGGACCCATGAGAGCCACCGCGCGGCCTGCGCGCTTTACGCGGCCACGGGCTGGCAGATCGAAGACTGCAAAGCGACCCGTTCCTTTGGTCAGAATGTGGTCGAGCAGAACTGGCGCTATCGGCTCTGACCCTCTTGCATTCCGGAGGTATGAACGCTAAATCCGGGCCAGTGCCGCCTTAGCTCAGTAGGTTAGAGCGCCTGATTGTGGATCAGGAGGTCCCCAGTTCAAGCCTGGGAGGTGGTACCA
>CBDUCB010000163.1:0-7909 GCA_965365545.1 uncultured Roseobacter sp.
TACTGACGCGCGGGTTATTCCGCCGCCAGACCGCGCCCCTTCAAAAGCGCTTCGACCCCCGGCAGCCGCCCGCGGAATGCAGTATAAAGCTCGGCTGCATCGCGGCTGCCGCCGGTCGAGAGGATATGCTCTTCAAGCGCAGCCGCACGGTCCGCATCAAAGGCCGAACCCGCCTCTTCAAAGGCCTCAAAGGCGTCGGCGTCCATCACCTCGGACCACATATAGCTGTAATAGCCGCTGGAATATCCGTCGCCGGCAAATACATGGGCAAACTGCGGCGTGGCATGGCGCATCGTGATCGCTGCCGGCATACCAAGCTCTGCCAGCACATCCGCCTGCATCCGGAGCGGATCAGACGGGGCCGGCCCGTCATGAAATGCCAGATCCACAAGGGCGGAGGCCACATATTCAACAGTCTGGAACCCCATGTCGAAATTGGCAGCACCCAGCACCTTGTCCAGCATTTCCTGCGGCATCGGCGCACCGGTTTCGGCGTGGGTGGCGAATTCCGACAGAACTTCGGGGACTTCCAGCCAGTGCTCGTAAAGCTGGCTTGGCAGCTCAACAAAGTCACGCGCCACGGACGTGCCCGACACGCTTTCATATGTCACATCCGACAGCATCTGATGCAGCGCATGACCAAATTCGTGAAAAAGTGTGCGCGCGTCATCATAAGACAGCAGCGCCGGATCTCCCTTGGCGAAATTGCACACGTTCACCACAACGGGCGTCCGGCTTTCGGGGAATTTCGCCTGTGACCGGATCGCGGAACACCAGGCCCCTGAACGCTTTGACCCGCGCGCGAAGTAATCGCCGATGAACACAGCCAGGTGCTCACCGTTGCGCGTCACCTCCCAGGCCCGGCAGTCGGGGTGGTAAAGCGGCACGTCGAGCGGTTTAAACGCCAGCCCGAAAAGCCGGGTCGCACAGGCAAAAGACGCATCAATCATCCGGTCGAGCTGAAAATAGGGTTTCAGCTCCGCTTCATCGAGATCGTGCTCTGCCGCGCGGCGTTTTTCCGCATAATAACGCCAGTCCCATGGCGCCAGCGGCCCGTTCACGCCGTCGGCCTGCATCATCTTTGTCAGAACCTCTGCATCGGCTTCGGCCCGGGCGCGGGCAGGTGACCAGACTGCCATCAGCAGATCGCGCACAGCCTCAGGCGTGCCGGCCATTTCGGTCTCAAGCTTGTAAGCAGCAAAGCTTTCATACCCCAGAAGCTTTGCCCGCTCTTCGCGCAGCGCCAGTATCTCAGCCGCAATGCCGCGATTGTCCGTTTTACCACCGCCAGCACCCCGTGCCGCCCAGGCCTGAAAGGCCTTTTCGCGCAGATCCCGGCGCGGTGAAAACTGCAGGAACGGCACAATCAGAGATCGTGAAAGCGTGATCACCGGACCGCCTGCATCTTTTTCCTGACCGGCGGCGCGCGCAGCAGAGATCACAAATTCCGGCAATCCTTCAAGATCGTCTTCTGCAAGAAGCATGAACCAGTCACGCTCATCCGCCAGCAGGTTCTGTGTGAACTCTGTGCCGAGGACTGCAAGCCGGCTTTTGATCTCTTTCATCCGGACATCCGCGTCGCCCTCAAGTGCTGCCCCGGCGCGCACAAAACCGCGGTGCGTCAGCATGAGAACGCGCTGTTGCTCTTCGGTCAGCGTGAGATCCCCGCGGGCCTGCCAGACGGCAGCAACCCGCGCAAAGAGCTTTTTGTTGCCGGAAATATCCGAGAAATGCGCCGAGAGCCTGGGCGAAAAGAGCCGCTGCAACTCTTCGCGCCGCGGGTTGCTGTCGGCCCCGGCGATGTTGAAAAAGACGCCCAGTACCCTGTCGAGCGCCTGACCTGCCGCTTCCAGCGCACCAATTGTGTTGTCAAAATCCGGTGCATCGCCGGATCCCGCGATCGCGTCAATCTCGGCCCTGTGCTGCGTTAGTGCGGTTTCGAGCGCCGGCTCAAAATCCTCGTCTGAGATACGGTCAAACGGGGGAAGCTCAAACGGCGTATTCCAGTCCTGAAGCAGCGGATTTGTCATGGGGGTTCTCCTTTGCGCTCAAGCTAGGGTGGCGACCCCGGCGGCACAACCACCGCGATGCGGATACCACGACAGAAACGTGCCGGCGCGCTAAACTTCCGCGCAGGTGGGGCAGTCGTCCCGGCGCCTGACCCTGATCCGCCGGCTCTCACCGTATAGCGCATCATAGATCACCATCTGCCCGCGCAGAACGGCACCCGCGCCGGTGATGATCTTGATCGCCTCGACCGCCATCATGGCGCCGATCACACCGGGCAACGGCCCGATCACGCCGGCCTCTGCGCAGGAGGGTGCAAGCTCTGCGGCAGGCGGCGCGTCAAAGACGCAACGGTAACAGGGTGCGCCGGCGGACGGGTCAAAGACGCTGATCTGTCCTTCCCACTGGCTCAGCGCACCGGACACCAGCGGAATACCCGCCGCCACCGCGGTTTCATTGACCAGATATCGGGTATCGAAATTGTCGGTCCCGTCCAGCACCAGATCGTAATCGGCAAAGAGCCCGGCGGCGATGTCCGCCGTCAGCCGCCGGTGATAGGGGCGCACAGTGACGTAAGGGTTCTGCGCTTCCATTTCAGCCTGTGCCGAGAAAACCTTGGGCGTGCCGATGGCGCTGTCTTTGTGAATCACCTGGCGCTGAAGGTTGGCGTTTTCGACACTGTCGTCATCAACCACCCCGATGGTGCCGACACCTGCCGCCGCCAGATACTGCAGCGCCGGCGCACCCAGACCACCCGCCCCGATCACCAGCACCTTTGCCTCTTTGAGCGCTTTTTGTCCGGGGCCACCGATTTCGCGCAACACGATATGGCGCGCATACCGGTTCAGCTCAGTATCCGAGAAGGCAGGAGCCGGGCCTGTCGCGGCGCGCTCTGCCTCGCCGTCACCCGCGCGGGCCCGCAGACCTGCGAGAACACGGCGGTACCCCCAGACCAGCACCGCGAACCCACCGACAATCAGCCACAAAGCCGCACTCTCTCCGGTTGCCATGCGCAGCGGGTGACCATCAGGCAAAAGCAGGTGCAGCGCCAGCACGGCGATATAGAGCAGACCGATCATCAGGATACGCGCAGAGCGTGGCGCACCCATCAGATGCCCGACGCCCCACAAAAGAGCGGCCAGTGCCAGAACAAGGATCATCAGCCCACCCCGGTCGAGCCGAAACCACCCGCCCCGCGCGCGGTGTCATCCAGCGTACCGGCACGTGTGAACGCCGCCTGCACCACCGGCGCCACGACCAGTTGCGCGATGCGCAGCCCGTGCGTGACCTCAAAGGGCGCTTCGCCGGCGTTCAGAACGATTACACCGACGGGACCGCGATAATCGCTGTCGATGGTACCGGGGCTGTTGGCCAGCATCAGCCCGTGTTTCAGCGCCAGCCCGGAGCGGGGGCGCACCTGAACTTCGAAGCCGGGCGGTATTTCCATCTGCAGACCGGTGGGCACCAGCGCCCGCGCGCCTGTCGCGATGATCATCGGCCCGTCCGGAAGATATGCCCGCACATCCGCACCCGCGGCGCCGCTGGTTTCGTAACCGGGCAGCACGACATCCGCGCCGTCCACAGGCATAATTCTGATCTCAACCACCCCGGAACCCCCTGCCTTGATCTCAGCTCTGCGCGGCGCCGAGAGCATCAGCAATACGCTGTGCCAGACGCTGCGCCACTTCGTCCTTACTCATGCGCGGCCAGGTATCGGCACCTGTCGCGTCGATCAGCACAACCGCGTTCTCTGTGCCGCCCATGATGCCCGTGTCCGGGGACACGTCATTGGCCAGGATCCAGTCGCAGCCCTTGCGCTCCCGTTTGGCCGTCGCGTTGGCAATCACGTCGTCCGTCTCCGCCGCAAACCCGACCACCAGCCCTGGCCGGTTTTCCCCGAGCCCCGAGACATGCCGGAGGATGTCTGGGTTTTCAGCGAAAGCCAGAACAGGCAACCCGTCTTTTGACTTCTTGAGCTTGCGCGTGCTGGCTTCGGCCATGCGCCAGTCTGCGACAGCTGCGGCAAAAACCCCGGCATCGGCGGGCAAAGCCGAGATAACAGCATCATGCATTTCCTGCGCGGTCTGCACCTCAATCACGTGCGCACCCTGCGGGCGCGGTGCATCCGCCGGGCCGGTCACAAAGGTCACCTCCGCGCCGAGCGAGATCAGTGCCCGTGCAATGGCGCTGCCCTGCGCGCCCGAGGACCGGTTCGCGATATAGCGCACCGGGTCAATGGGCTCATGGGTGGGCCCGGAAGTCACCACGATATGACGCCCTGCAAGGGGGCCGCCGCTCAGCGCAGCTTCGATGGCGGCTACAATTTCCAGCGGTTCTGACATCCGCCCCGGCCCGTACTCTCCGCAGGCCATATCGCCAGACGCAGGACCGACAACAGAGACCCCGTCAGCACGCAGTTGTTCCAGATTGCGCTGCGTCGCGGGGTGCTCCCACATGCGCACATTCATAGCAGGCGCTATCATCACCGGCGTATCGGTTGCCAGCAACAGTGTGCCCGCCAGATCACCTGCAAGCCCCTGCACCATCTGCGCCATCAGATTGGCAGTGGCCGGCGCAACAACGATCAGATCAGCCACCCGGCTCAGCTGAATATGACCCATCTCCGCTTCATCGGTCAGATCAAAAAGATCGCGGTAACACTTCTGACCAGCCAGTGCCGACACGGCAAGCGGTGTGACGAACTGCTCTGCTGCTGTTGTCATTACCGGTGTTACTGTGGCACCCCGTTCACGCAACCGCCGGATCAGATCAAGCGATTTATAGGCCGCAATTCCGCCACTGATGATCAGCAGAATATGTTTACCTGTCAGCATGATAGCGCTCATTTCACCGGATACTTCGCCCGGATCATAGGATGAGCGGCGCCGGACCACCAGCCCGGATTACTGCGGCATCCGGGCCGGTTTCAGCGAAACGCGTCACATGGATCGCCCCGGTCAACCGGCCCGGCGTCCGCAACCTGGTCGAAATCACCCCCGGGCGGGTCGCCGTTCTCGCCCTGCCCCAGCGCAAAAACGGCCAGATCGGGTGCTGCGCGTTTCAGGAGTGCAGGCGCACCCCAGTCGGCACGCGCATGACCGTTCCCGGTGATGACAACCACCGGGCCGCCCCGCTCCCGGAATGCATCAAGCGCCCGTGCCGCCAGTGTGGCATCGCGCAGCCGCTGCACGTTGACCATGCCGGGCAGCATATCTTCGGGGAGCGCATCACAGTGGGCTGCGGCCTGCAGCGCTTCGCGGGCGGTCTGTTCGGCATCGCTGAGTGGTTCATCCAGTCCGAAAGCTGCAGAAATCGCCGGATCCCCTGCTGTGCCAGGATCCTGCCGGACCGCCGCCTGCAACGCCTCACGCGGGACCGCGGCACCGGCAATCCGCGCCTCCGGGGCCGCCGCGAAAATCGGATAATACATCGCAAAATCGGGCCAGCCGGATGCTTCCCACCCAAGCGTTTCGCCAAGGACCTCCGCATCAGCACGGTTCTCAGGCGTCACACGGGCGGCCTGTTCCCCGGTCAGCATCTCGAAAACCAGAGTCTCAGGGGCGATCTGCGCCACCCAGGCGGCCTGGCGTGCGTGATGTTCCGGATTGTCATGAAGTTCACCCAGAAACACCACGTCCGCCGACCGGGGTGCAGCCAACGGAGCATGCTGCGCAAAAAGCGCCGCCGGAAAGGCAGCGCTCAGTGCAAAGATCAGGCCGGCGAAACGGTGTTTCACGCGAGGAAATGCAGTACTTCCCGGGACTGGTTCTCCAGAGACTTGCGCATCTTGCCGAAAGCTGCGGCCTCAAGCTGGCGCACACGTTCTTTGCTCAGGCTCAGCTCCTGACCAAGGCTCTCCAGCGTACGTGGCGCCTCACGAAGTTTTCGTTCGCGCACGATAAAGCGCTCGCGCTCATTCAGGTCGTTCATCGCATGCAGCAACCACTCGCGCAGCTGTTCTGTATCGTGGGCGTGCTCGACCGTCTCAGAGGCCTGGGCGCTGTCGTCTTCCAGCGCATCAATCCATTCACGACCCTCGTCTTCGGTCGACTGTGTGGCGTTGAGTGAATAGTCAGAGCCCGACAGGCGCCCTTCCATCATCTCGACATCATGCAGCGGCACGCCGATCTCGGTCGAAATCATCTGGCGCAGCTGATGCCGGTCAAGTGTCTCGCCTGCGGCAGCGCTCTCACGCTCAAGCCGGGCCTGAACGCGGCGCATATTGAAGAACAGCGATTTCTGCGAGGACGTGGACCCGGTGCGCACCATCGACCAGTTGCGCATCACATAATCCTGAATGGAGGCTTTGATCCACCAGACCGCATAAGTGGAAAACCGCACGCCCCGGTCGGGGTCAAACTTGTCAGCAGCCTTCATAAGGCCCAGACCGGCTTCCTGAATGAGATCGTTCATCGGAGCGCCGTATCGTTTGAACTTGGACGCCATCGAAATCGCGAGCCGCATGTAGGCCGTAATCAGTCGGTGAAGCGATTGCTCGCAGCGCTCGTCACGCCATGCATACGCAAGCCTGAGTTCAGTTTCCGCGTCCAGAAGTTCAGCTTTCATTGCAATGCGTGAAAGCGACATATCTCTTGCAGTGTCCAGTGCCATAGCGACATCTCCCAGTCAGATGAAGCACACCTTGCCGTGCACAATTGATATAGTTACGCACCATATACCGGATTGGTTCACCGCAAAGGTTGATAAAATGTTGCCAAAGCTGACGTTCGTTCTAGGCGGGGCCGCCTCGGGAAAATCTGTCTGGGCTGAAAACCATATATTAAGCAGTCGTTTAGATCCTGTTTATCTTGCGACATCGAGAGCCTTTGACGATGAAATTAAATCGCGGATTAAAGTGCATAAATCGCGCAGAAGTGATCAGTGGCGCACGCTTGAGCATGAAACAGACCTCGCCCCGGGGCTGCAGACCGTCACGGAATCAGAAGCGGTCCTGATCGATTGTGCAACAATGTGGCTGACAAACCTTATGATGGACGAACACGATATTGGTCGCGCCCGGTCTCGCCTGTTGTCGGATATGGCGGCGTGTCGCGGACCGGTCGTACTGGTCTCAAATGAGGTGGGGCACGGGATTGTGCCGGAAAACGCGCTGGCCCGCCGTTTTCGCGACCTTCAGGGCCGGCTGAACATCGCGCTGGCCGCTCAGGCAGACGTGGCTGTGCTTGTGACAGCCGGATTGCCGCAGGTGCTTAAAGGACAGCTGCCATGACCATCTGGCACTGGGTCCGCCACGGGCCGACACATGAAAAGGCCTTTGTCGGATGGCGGGATGTGCCGGCGGATCTCTCGGACACGGCACAAATCAGCCGGCTGCGGCAGACGCTCCCCGGCCAGGCGCTGGTCATCTCTTCGGATCTCCTGCGTGCTTCTTCGACAGCAGATGCGATCACCGGCCCGGATCACCACAGGCTCGATCACCATGCCGGTCTGCGGGAGATGCATTTCGGTGACTGGGACGGCATGCATTTCGAGGCGGTGGCCGAACGCGACCCTGTCCTGAGCCGGTCGTTCTGGGAAGAACCCGGCGATGTCCGTGCGCCGGGTGGCGAGAGCTGGAACATGGCCGCGCGACGGGTCAGCGCCGTGGTGCAGCAGATAAATGTCGCACACCCTGACGCTGAAATCATCGCTGTGGCGCATTTCGGCGTAATCCTGACGCAGATACAGCAGGCATTACAGGTCCCCGCTTATGACGCGCTGGCCCACCGGATCGACAATCTGTCGGTTACAACGATCTCCTGGGACGGAGATTCAGGCAAAGTTCATCGGATCAATCATCTTTCGTGATGCCCCGCGTCACATAACGGCGTTTTACCTGCGCCTAGCAGTCACATAACGTCGCGCGCATGACATATGACCTATATATCGGTGATCGCACCTT
>CBDUCB010000164.1:0-7902 GCA_965365545.1 uncultured Roseobacter sp.
AGCGGATTACCGGGGCCGGCGAAAGAGGCATCAGGCTGGCGGACGAACTCCACGAGGAAGCGCGAAAACCCATAGCCTGCGAAGAACACACCCGCCACAAACCCGGGGCGCTTCAGCGCACCGCTGCGCCACACGAGCCAGATCAGCAGCGCGCCCAGCAACAGACCCTCAAGCCCCGCCTCGTAAAGCTGCGAGGGGTGGCGGGCGCACAAGCCTTCAACGCCCGGACAATCCTGGGCTGCTGTACCGGGGAAGGCCACACCCCACGGCAGGTCCGTCGGGCGCCCCCAGAGCTCGGCATTGATGAAATTTGCCAGCCGTCCCAGCAACAGTCCCGGCGGCACACCAAGCACGACCGCATCCGCAAGGCTCAGCTTTGGCAACCGGTGCAGCATCGCATAGGCGAAGCCGGCGACAACAACACCGATCATCCCACCGTGAAAGGCCATACCGCCCTGCCAGATTGCGAGGATCTCGCCGGGGTTCGCCAGATAGTACTCACGCTGGTAGAACGCAACATAGCCAAGCCGCCCGCCCAGAATGACGCCGACGATGATCCAGGTCAGCATGTCCTCGACGCGTTCCGGCGTGGCGGGCGGTTTATCGTCAGGCCACAGCCCCGGCCTGCGCAGCGCCGCAACAACAAGCCGCCATCCGATGACAATGCCGACGATATAGGCCAGCGCGTACCAGCGCAGCGCAAAATCAAATCCGAAGACGGTCACCGAGAATATCTCGGGTGATATATCCGGAAAAGGGATCAGAGCCTGCATGCGCACAGTTGCCTTTTGCCCGGACCGGAAGTCAACCTTGCACAGCGGGCATTTGCACCCCATATAACGGTCAGACGCAGACGGAGAAAAATCATGCAGAGCCGCAACAAAGTATTCGACGACATCTCGCAGCTGATGACCAACGCCATGGGTGTAGCACAGGGCGCGCGGGAAGAGGCGGAAACCGCGATGAAAAGCATGATTGATCGTTGGCTCGCCGACCGCGATTTTGTGACCCGCGAAGAGTTCGACGCCGTGCGCGCCATGGCGCAGAAAGCGCGCGAAGAAAACGAAGCGTTGCGGGCGCGGCTCGATAAGCTCGAAGCCAAAGGCTGAACGCCACCGCGCGCATATCCGGATTAACTGATTAACCGTCCGCAGCCCGCACGCCTGTGCGCAGGTTGATTCCGGTAACACTTATTTAATTATTTGCGCAGTTTTGGGCCACCCGGTCCGATATCCACAACTTATTGTGGTTACCCACAAGAATAGGGGTTGCCAGAATGGCTCCCGGGCCGCACCATATGATGTATGGGTACGGGGGCTCGCCCCGACCCATAGCGCAGGCACCTGGCATTGGGGGCTGAACAGACCTCACTCGCCAGAGCGATAAAAAGAGGTGGCACCATGGCCCTGTCCGAGCAGTTTCTGGAAGACGATATTCACCCGATCGACATCGTTGAGCATCTGGCAACCCATCATGAATGGGATTTCGACCGGATTTCCGACGAGCAGATCGCGATGGCAGTGGAGGGTCAGTGGCGGACCTATTCGCTGACGCTGGCATGGTCGGCCTACGACGAGACCCTGCGGATGATCTGCACTTTCGACATGGAACCGCGCGATGAAAAGCACGCGGAACTCTATGAACTTCTCAATCACATCAACGACCAGTGCTGGGCAGGTGCCTTTACGTACTGGGACGAACAAAAGCTGATGGTATACCGCTATGGCCTCGTTCTGGCAGGTGGCCATGTCGCAAGCGCCGATCAGATCAATACCATGATCAGCGCGGCGGTGATGAGTGCTGAGCGGTATTATCCGGCGATGCAGCTTCTTGTCTGGGGCGATCAGAGCCCGCAGCAGGCGCTGCAGGTCGCCATTGCGGAGGCCTACGGTCGCGCGTAAAACCTGACCCGGACGATAGCGGATCCGGGAGCAGAGATAATGAAAGACACGCGTATCGCACGCGAGGGGCTGGTGCTGCTCGGGTGCGGGAAAATGGGCTCTGCGATGCTTGAAGGCTGGCTGTCCCGCGGACTGCCGGCAGCATCGGTATCCGTCATTGAGCCCACTCCCTCTGACTGGCTGAAAGCGTCCGGTGTGGATCTGTCGGGCAACCTGCCTGCAACGCCTGCGATCGTTCTGGTGGCCGTCAAACCGCAGATGATGCGGGACGCGCTGCCTGCACTTAAAGAGATGGGCGGCTGCAGCACAGTGTTTGTAAGCGTGGCGGCCGGGATCACCATTGAATTCTTTGAGCAGATGCTTGGCGAACAGACCCCTGTGGTACGTGCGATGCCCAATACCCCTGCAGCTATCTCTCAGGGAATCACCGCGATCGTCGGCAATGGCGCCGCAGGTGCCGCTGCTCTCGATGAAGCGGACCTGTTGCTCAGCGCGGTCGGACAGGTGGTGCGTCTGGAGCATGAGGCGCAGATTGACGCGGTCACAGGCGTCAGCGGTTCCGGGCCGGCCTATGTGTTCCACATGATCGAAACCATGGCGGCAGCCGGTGAGGCTGAGGGGCTGGATCCGGCGCTGGCGCTGCAACTGGCCAAAGCAACGGTCGCCGGCGCCGGTGCGCTTGCGATGGCCGCAAATGTCGGACCTGACCAGCTGCGCATCAATGTGACTTCGCCAAACGGCACAACCCAGGCCGCGCTTGAGGTTCTGATGGACGAGGACAACGGATTTCCCGCTCTGTTGCGCCGTGCGGTTCATGCGGCCGCTGAGCGGTCCAGGGAGCTGGCCAATGGCTGAGATCACTTTTGACGACTTCATGGCGGTTGATATCCGCAAAGGCACCGTGCTTCGGGCCGAACCCTTCCCCGAGGCACGCAAGCCGGCGATTAAGCTCTGGATCGATTTCGGCCCGGAGATCGGCGAGAAAAAGACTTCCGCCCAGATCACTGCGCATTACACGCCCGAAGTCCTGGTCGGAAAGCAGGTGATGGCCGTGGTCAATTTCCCGCCGCGCCAGATCGGCCCTTTCATGTCCGAGGTGCTGGTACTCGGCGTTGCGGACGCGGGCGGGGCGATTGTGCTGCTGAGCCCCGATCTCAACGTACCGGACGGAGGGCGGATGCATTGACAAAGATACTGATGACGAGACCGCTGCCGGACACAGTTCAGGAGGCCGCGCGCGCGCTTTTTGATCTTGATGTTCGCGAGGATACCGGGCCGATGAGCGCTGCTGAGATGCAGGCCTCTTTGCGGGACTATGATGGCGTGGTGCCAACGCTCGGGGATCTCTATTCACAGGAGATTTTTGACGCTGTGCCGGCCCCCCGGTGCAGGGTGCTGGCCAATTTCGGTGTGGGATACAATCACATCGACACGGGTGCTGCGCGCGCGGCAGGCATCGCGGTCTCCAACACGCCGGGTGCTGTGACCGACGCCACGGCCGATACGGCTATGACGCTGATGCTGATGAGTGCCCGCCGGGCGGGCGAGGGTGAGCGGATTGTCCGGGCCGGAAGGTGGGAAGGCTGGCACCCGACGCAGCTTCTCGGCATGCACCTGGGCGGTAAAACCGTGGGCATTGTCGGGATGGGCCGGATCGGTCAGGCCATAGCGCGCCGCTGTCATCACGGGTTCGGAATGAATGTGGCCTATCACTCCCGGTCCGCAAAGGATCTGGACTTCCCGGCAGATCGCGCTGACAGCCTGCGGGCGCTTGCAGGGTCCGTTGATGTCCTCGTGATTGCTGTTCCGGGCGGGGATGAAACCCATCATCTGATCAACGCGGATATCTTTGCCGCCATGCAGAAGCACGCCCATCTGATCAACATCGCGCGCGGCAACGTGGTCGAAGAAAGCGCGCTCATCACGGCCCTGCAGACCGGGCAGATTGGCGGTGCGGGCCTTGATGTCTATGAATTCGAGCCCGTTGTGCCGGATGCTCTGAAAGCAATGGAAAACGTGGTGCTGCTGCCCCATATCGGCACAGCAGCACTTGAGGTCAGAACCGACATGGGGATGATGACGGTCGATAACCTGAAGGCCTTTTTTGCAGGCAAAGACCTGCCGAATGCCGTCTGATCACACTTCCGGCGCATCCGTGTCCGGCACCAGCCGGGGTTCGGCTTTGCGGTCCCAGTTCGGGTCCTGTGATTTGATCCGGCGCGAGATCAGATAGGATATGGGCCACGACAACAGCAGCGTTGCGACAACAGAGATTATAACTGCCCAGACAGAAAAATAGCCAAGTGTGAACGCCGTTACGATGAAAGTGCCACCGATGACGGCACCGGTCATGAGGGTGAGAAGAATACTGAGGCGATCCATGAGGGTCTCCGCTTGTGATTACCATCTGATGGTAAAACGAATGTCCCCCGGTTCAGGTTCCCGCGGGCCTGTCGCCTGTCGCCTCGCGCCAGTGGCGCCGGCAGAGGGATACATAGGTCTCGTTGCCGCCGATCTGCACCTGCGCCCCGTCTCTGAGCACAGTGCCGTCGGCGGCCTGACGGATGACCATGGTGGCCTTTTTCCCGCAATGACAGATTGTGCGCACTTCGCGCATCTCGTCAGCGAGGGCCAGCAGCGTCGCAGAGCCGGGAAAAAGGGTGCCGCGAAAATCGACACGCAACCCGTAGCACATGACCGGCACGCCAAAATCATCCACCGCGCGGGCAAGCTGCCAGACCTGGTCTGCTGAGAGAAACTGCGCCTCATCAATAAAGACACAGGCAACCGGCCCGGCCGAGAGCCGTTCCTTCAGGCGATCAAACAGATCGTCGCCGGCATCAAAGGTATCGGCATCCGCCGCGATTCCGATGCGTGAGGCGATCTGCGCCGGACCCGCCCGGTTGTCGAAATGCGCTGTCAGAAGATAGGGGACCATCCCGCGCTCGCGGTAGTTATGAGCCGCCTGCAACAGCACGGTCGACTTGCCGGCATTCATCGTCGAGTAGTGAAAATAGAGCTTGGCCATGCGGTTTGATAGGCCGCAGCATCCCTGGCTGCAAGGGCGCTCATGGGTCAGAAAAGAGCCGCCGCGTGAACGCCGGTTCGCACCGGCCTGCCTGTCCCACATCGGCAGCACGCAACGCGGCTCCTACCCAAAGACCGGCGGCGGGAACGCCGGCTACTGATAATCCCCCAACAGGTGGGAGTGCTTTTATAAATGACATTTCCCTGACATCTGATTAATGGGAAAACCCAGCATGGTTTTCCCCGGTGAAATTGTTTTACTGCGGACCGGAAGGTAAAAAAAATATGGACGCAGTCGGACGGTATCTTAAGAAACACACCGAAGCCCTGGTCAAAGACATCGGCATCGAACAGGCCTGCAGCCTGGCGGGAAAGTCAAAGGCAACGCTCGGAAGATATTATTCCGACCATGACGAGCACGCGGACCGTTTCATGCCCATTGAGACAGTTGCACTGCTGGAGAAGGCCGCAAGCTATCCGCATGTCACAGGTGCGCTGGCCGAACTGTCAGGAACCTCGCTGCAATATGACGAACGCCGCCCCAACGATGAACGCCCGGGTGGTGTGAACAGCGATGTGATCGTGCTGAGCCAGCGCTTTGCGATGCTCATGGCCGAGTATCACCAATCGATGGAAGACGGCAAAATCACCGTTAACGAGGCGCGCCGTCTGCTCAGGGAAACCTCGATACTGCAAAAGGTGCTGGTTGATATGAAGCTGCACCTTGAGGAGGATCACGGCGGCGCCTGACCCGGTGGGTCCGTGTTACCCGCGCCGTTGCACCAGGACAGAGCCCACCGAATACCCCGCGCCGAATGAACAGATCAGGCCGGTGTCGCCGTCCTGCAGATCATCGGAGTATTTCGAAAACGCAATGATCGACCCGGCGGAGGATGTGTTGGCATAATCCTGCAGAATGTTGGGCTGCTCGCCGGGTCCGGGCGTTCTGCCCAGAACTTTCCGGCCGATGAAATCGTTCATGGTCTTGTTGGCCTGGTGCAGCCACAACCGCCTGAGCGCATCTGCACCGACACCCTCATCTGCAAGATGGGCTGCGATATGCTCTGAAACCATTGGCAGCACTTCTTTGAACACCTTGCGACCATTCTGCATGAACTGCATGTCACGCCGGTCGGCCATGCCAGCCGGTCGCGACCGGCGCAGATAGCCGTTGTTGTTGCGGATGTTGTTCGAGAATTCAGTGGCGCACCGGGTCGAGCTGATTTCGAAACAGGGCCCCTGCGCATCGTCAGTGCGCTCAATCAGCGTGGCTGTGGCTACGTCGCCGAAGATAAAGTGACAGTCGCGGTCGCGCCATTCAAGATGCGCAGAGCAGATCTCGGGGTTGATGACCAGAGCGCTTCGGATGCTGCCGGCACGCACCATGTCCGCGGCCGCCTGAATGCCGAAGGTGGCCGACGAGCAGGCGACGTTCATGTCAAAAGCAAAGCCCCCGCACCCCAGCAACTGTTGAATTTCGATGGCCACGGCAGGATAGGCGCGTTCCATATTCGATGCCGCGCAGATGACAAGATCGACGCCACCGGCATCCTTGCCGGCAGCCGCAAGCGCCTGGCGCGCCGCATCAAGCCCCATCTCAGCCATCAGAGAGGGCTCGTCGTCCGCGCGCTGTCGAAAGAGCGGGTGCATAACCCGTGGGTCAAGAACGCCGGTTTTGTCGATCACATAGCGCTGTTCGATCCCTGAGGCTTTGACAATAAAGTCCTCAGAGGAATGCTCTTTGGCTTCCACCTCGCCCGCAGCAATTGCCGCAGCATTCTCTGAGTTAAAAAGATCGGCATAGGCATTGAACGCGGTGACCAGTTCCGCGTTTGTGATTACGTTTTCCGGCGTGAAAACGCCCGTCCCGGTGATGGCAGGCTTATACATATATCTGGTCTCCGACAGGTGGGTCGTTGTCACCGTAAAGACGACCGTGCGTCAAGTCACATCCCCCGGGGTGACGTAGCGTCGGCCCGGTGCTGAGCTTTACGCTTGGTAGAAATCCCTGCGTCAGTTGCACCTGTCGGGGGTTTTACACCCCGGTCGGAACTGAATAAACGACATAGCCATCCTGGCGGAAGGCCTCGATCGCCCCTGTATCGGTCACAAAGACACCCAGGTTTTCCATGTCCTCCGGGCAGCCGACCAGATCGGCCGTGTGATCGAGAAATTCGGCAGTCTCGGGAGATTCGCCCAGACGCCTGCACTGATCGCCCTCGGCGCGATATCCATTACCAAAAAACGGCAGGCTCGTGGCCGGCGGTGTGGCCGGTCCGGACGGCGGTGGCGTGCAGGCCGCGGTCAAAGCCGCGATGCCGCTCAGAAGTATCAGACGCATAGTGTTCTCCGTTAACGCAATTCCAATGACAGCGCGCCCGGCGTGCCGAAACAGCGCACCACTTATGCGATTATGGCAGAAGTCCGCGTACGGGTGGAAAAAATGATCCCCGTTGTCTGATTTCTGACCGGTTCGGCACCTTTTGGACGTGCGGTTCCGGGCCGGTGCCGCGTTTCCGGAAGCGCGCGACTGTTTCCCGGTTCCGGCGAAAACATGCCGCACATCGGTGATTGGTGCGCTTTTGCGCTCAAATCGGTGCCATATTTTTGCATAAACTTTACAGACCAGCGCGCAATCGTGCTTTGTGGACGCCGGGCAGGGGCGTCCGCACCGGACACCGGCCGGAATGTTGCCGCATTCACGTGCCAGGATCCGTGCACCGGAGAAAAATACCCGTTTGCGGGATGAGGGAAATCAGAATGTTAAAATATCTTCAGATCAGTGTCGCGAGCCTTGCTCTGTCTGTTTTCGCGGTCGCACCGGCGGTCGTCGTGATCAGCGCGGATACGGCAATTGCCAAAAGTGATAACGGCAAGGGCGGCGGCAACGGTGGCGGCAAGGGCGGTGGAAACGGTAACCGCGGCGATGGCGCCAAGGGCAAATCCGGCGACAAAGGCAAATCCGGCGCCGCCA
>CBDUCB010000165.1:0-7869 GCA_965365545.1 uncultured Roseobacter sp.
GCCTGCTCGACCTGCCACGTCTACGTCGATCCGGCCTGGGTGGACAAGCTGCCCGCCAAGGAAGACATGGAAGAGGACATGCTCGATTTCGCCTATGAGCCCGATCCTGCCCGCTCGCGTCTGACGTGCCAGCTGAAAGTAACCGATGCCCTCGACGGGCTGGTCGTCCAGATGCCGGAAAAACAGATCTGATGCGGGGCAGGGCGCGGCGTCTGCTGTCGCGCCTGCTGGCAGCGCCTGTGCGCCGCGCGCTTCTGGCGGTGTGCCTGTTGCAAGGGCCGGCCTTTGCCGGTGTTACCATCAACGCCGCCCGCTATGGAGATCCGACCGACCGCTATGCACACGCGGTACTGGGCGATGCCGTGGAGCACATCACGCTTGTGCTGACGCTCTCAGACGGGACAGAACGTCGCCTGAGCCTGCCGGACGATCTGGTTTTCGAAGACACAGCGCCACGGTTGCATGATCTGGATGCCGATGGCGCTCGGGAAGTCATTGTGGTGGAAAGCAGCCAGACGCGGGGCGCACGGCTTGCCGTCTGGGGCCGCGACGGGCGGATCACGGCGACGCCCTTCATCGGCACAAGGTTTCGCTGGCTGGCGCCTCTGGGGGCGGCCGATCTGGACGGCGACGGGTTTGTGGAAATCGCCTGGATCGACCGGCCGCATCTCGCAAAAACCCTGCGCATCTGGCGATATAATCAAAGCGCACTGACAGAGGTTGCCTCGCTTGCCGGCTATACCAACCACCGGATCGGAGAACGCGATATCGCAGGTGGCATACGCATGTGTGATGGTACCCCGGAGATGGTCCTTGCCACGGCAGACTGGTCAGAGCTAGTGGCGCTGCGGTTTGACGGCGCAGGCATTGAGGGCCGTGTTCTCGGCACCGACACCGGCCGCCCGGCCTTTGCCCGCGCGATGGGCTGTGCGGACTGAGACGGCAAGACCGGCCCGCCTCAGAGTGCGCGCCACCCGATATCGCTGCGGCAAAAGCCTTCGGGCCAGTTCACTTTGCCGACCATGTCATAAGCTGCATCGCGTGCCGCAGTCAGGCTTTCTGCCCGGCAGGTGACGGCCAGAACCCGCCCTCCCTGCGCGATCAGCTTACCCTCAGCGCGCCCGGTGCCGGCGTGAAAGACCATGCAGCGGCTGTCCTCGGGCAGAGCCTCAAGGCCCCGGATCTCAGAGCCTTTTTCATAGGCGCCGGGATAGCCGCGCGCAGCCATGACCACCGTCAGTGCATGATCATCCGCCCAGTTCACCCGCGTCTGCGAAAGCCGCGCTTCTGCTGTGGCATGCATCAGGTCCAGCACCTGAGCGCCGAGCCGCATCATCAGCACCTGGCACTCCGGATCCCCGAAACGGACGTTGTATTCCACCAGCCGCGGTACCCCGTCTTTAATCATGAGGCCCACAAACAGGACCCCCTGATAGGGCATGCCGCGCGCGGTCATTTCCGCCATCGTCGGACGCACAATCGTCTCAAGCGTGGTTTCGACAACAGCGTCCGTCATCACCGGCGCAGGCGAATAGGCCCCCATGCCGCCGGTGTTGGGCCCGGTATCGCCATCGCCGACGCGCTTGTGATCCTGTGCCGTGCCCACGGGCAGCACGGTCTCGCCGTCGCAGAGCACGAAAAACGACGCTTCTTCGCCGTCCATAAATTCTTCGATCACCACCTCGGCACCGGCCGCACCAAATGCACCGCCGAACATGTCGTCTATCGCGGCTTCTGCCTCTTCCGTGGTCTGTGCGATGATCACGCCTTTTCCGGCCGCCAGCCCGTCCGCCTTGATCACTATCGGCGCACCCTGTTTGCGGACATAGGCCCGCGCGGCATCAGCATCGGTGAAATGTCCCCAGGCCGCGGTCGGCGCTCCGGCGGCGTCGCAGATCTCTTTGGTAAAGGATTTCGACGCCTCAAGCCGTGCGGCCTCCGCACCCGGTCCGAAGACCAGCACACCCGCGTCACGCAACCGGTCGGCCACGCCGGCGGCCAGTGGTGCCTCCGGGCCGATGATCACAAAATCGATGGCATTTTCTTCGGCGAAACTCACCACAGCGCCACCGTTTTCGATATCAAGTGTTGCGCAGTCCGCGATATCCGCAATTCCCGCATTGCCCGGTGCCACGATCAGCCGGTCGCATTTGGGGTTCTGCATCACAGCCCAGGCCAGAGCATGTTCGCGCCCGCCACTGCCAAGGATAAGAATGTTCATTGCGGCGCTCCCGATCTGCATGGCAATTGGTTTTCGGGCGTTCTAAGCTGCGCCTGATCAAACAACAACACCAGAGCAGAGATGGATCTGATCGACAGCCCCGACGAAGGCCTCAACAGCCCGGAATTTACAGTGACCGAGCTTTCGGGCGCGATCAAGCGGGTGATCGAGGGCGAATTCGGTCACGTGCGGATCAAAGGCGAGGTAGGGCGCGTCTCCCGACCCCGCTCGGGCCACATTTACCTCGACCTCAAGGATGACCGTGCGGTGATCGCCGGGGTGATCTGGAAAGGGGTGGCGGCCCGCCTGCAAACCGCGCCCGAAGAGGGAATGGAAGTCATCGCCACAGGCCGTGTGACGACATTCGGCGGTCAGTCAAAGTACCAGATCATCATCGAAGACATCAAACCGGCGGGCATGGGCGCGCTGATGGCGCTGCTGGAAAAACGCCGTAAAGCGCTGGAGGCAGAGGGTCTTTTTGATGCCGCGCGCAAAAAGCCGCTGCCCTATCTGCCCGAAGTGATCGGTGTCGTCACCTCGCCCTCGGGTGCTGTGATCCGCGATATTCTGCACCGGCTGCGCGACCGTTTTCCGCGCAAAGTGCTGATCTGGCCGGTCGCGGTCCAGGGGGAGAAATGTGCCCCCGAGGTGGCCGCTGCCATCGAAGGTTTCAACGCCATGAGCCCCGGTGGCGCGCTACCACGGCCCGATCTGCTGATCGTGGCACGGGGCGGGGGCTCGGTCGAGGATCTGTGGGGTTTCAACGAAGAAATCGTCGCCCGAGCAGCTGCGGCGTCGGAAATTCCACTGATTTCAGCAGTGGGCCATGAAACGGATACCACGCTGATCGACTTCGTCTCTGACCACCGCGCGCCCACGCCGACGGCTGCGGCGGAACTGGCGGTCCCGGTGCGTCACGAGCTGATCGCCTGGCTCGACGGTCAGGATGCGCGCATGCGCCAGGCGCTGAGCAATGGTCTGACACGGCGAGGGCAGCGCTTGCGTGATCTGGCCCGCGCCCTGCCGCGCCCTGACAGTCTGCTGGAAACACCACGCCAGCGGCTCGATATTCGTGCCGCGCGCCTTGGCCCGGCGCTGATGGCGGGTGTGCAGCGGCGCACGGTACGGCTTGCGGATGTGAGCGGCTCGTTGAGACCGGCAACGCTGCGTCGTGCCGTTGAGGGGGACCGCAAACGTCTTGCTGACCGGGCTGTCCGGCTGGCGCCTGCTTTGGTGCGTACCGTTTCGGTGAAAAAAGACCGGTTCGCGACGCAGCTCCGGCGTTTCCGGCCTGACGCTTTTGCCCGTGAGAACAGCCGAAAAGAGCGCCAGCTCCGCGATCTGGCCGCGCGGCTCTCTGACGCGGGGCAGCGGCAGATCGCAGCCTGGCGACGCAAAATCGACGGCGCAGAGCGTTTACGCCGCACCCTCGGTTACGAGGCTACACTTGAGCGCGGCTTTGCCGTTGTGCGCAGCGAAGGATCGGTGGTGACCCAGAGCAAAGCCGCTGAAAAAGCGCAGCGGCTGGAGATCCAGTTTGCCGACGGGCGCGTGACGCTGGACAAGGGAACATCGGGCGGAGGTGCATCGCGTAAGGCACCGCGCAAACCAAAAGCGCCCGGGCAGGGATCGCTTTTCTGAGGCTCAGACGCCGAGATTGGGCGCGAGGCAGATCATCTCTTCGTCCAGATCCGAGGCTTCATACAGCTCGGTCAGTCCTGGCACGTTTTTGAAATCTGCAGTCAGGCCGTCACCGTCCTTGCGGAACGTCCAGCACTGCGGGTCGGGATTGTCTTCATAGACAAAACAGATCTGACCGGATTGTTCATACCACTCGCCCTCTTTGCATTCGCCGTCCAGAAACGTCCATTGCACGCGGCGGCCTGCAAAATACCGCTCAGCCCCGTATGCAGCACCATCCTGACCGTAAAACAATGTTTTGCCCCGGGTGTAGGCATCAAAGGCCTCGCCATCCATAACCCCTTCGGCCAGAGCAGGTGCAGCAAGCGAAAAGGCCAGACCGGCGATCGTACTTTTAACTAATAAATTCATTGTCGTATCTCATATACCTAAGGTTTCAGTCGAAGCGGGCAGGCGGATGCCTGTTGCCGGGGTATGCGGCACCTCACCGGTCAGCCGTCGAACTCTCGGATCCATCACGCGCCGCCAGAGCGGCGGCACAAAGGCCAGCGCACCCATGACCGGCACGGACCGTGGCAGGACCGGCGCACGATTCCTGTCCAGGCGCAGCTGATCGAACGACCGGCCGGGGTGCATGTGATGATCCGAATGCAGCGGCGCGTTCAGCATCAGCGCGGCTGACCAGGGCTGCGGCGCGTTCCAGCTGTGCTGCGGCCCCATCGGTTCGGTGCGGCCACCCACCACCTGGCGGCGCAGGCCATAATGCTGCAGATAGTCTGACAGCAGGAGTTGCAGGTGCGCATAGGCGCTCATCGCAAGCAGTGCCACGGTACCGGCGGCACCTGCCAGCAGCGAGGCGAGAGCCAGTGAAAGCGCAGCACCGCCCAGCCAGACCGCATAGGGGTGCAGCTGACCCGGGCGCTGCCGCGCGTTTTCCGCGCGCCAGCCGGCGGTAAATTCGGTCACCGATGCCCTGGCCGCGAACCGCCAGAAGCTCTGCCCGAGCGGCGCCGAGTTAGGATCTTTGTCTGTCCCGGCATGCACATGATGCACCAGCAGATGCGCCGAAACATGCTGTCCGTTGAGCAGGGACACATAAATTGCAGCACCAAGGCGCCGCGCCGCACGGCCCTGCCGGTGGATGAGTTCATGCGCACAGGCATTCGACACCTGGCCGAAAAAGAGTCCGGCCCCCATCAGCAGTAACGCTGTTTCGGCACCGTTCAGATGGCCTGGCAGGCCGACGGCGAGCAGAACGGCAGGAAGTATCGTGAAATGCAGGGCGGCGATCAGCAACGGCTGCCCTGTGGCCATTCCGGCACCCGCGCGCGCGGCAACGCCCGCGCGGTCGCACAAAATAACCACCAGCGTCATTGTGATAAGTCCCGCCGCAGCCCACATGCCACCCAGAAAAGCACCCGCCAGCAGGCAGGCCCCGGGTAAAAGGCTGGCCAGCACAAAAGCTGCGGAGGGCGCGAGGCGTGTCATATTAACACTTTGTTTACCTCTTTCGCGCGCCACCTCCAAGCGTGCTGCGCTGTCGCGGTTAATGGCGGAAGTTTCGGATCGGACACGGGATTGTCGTTTCTGACCTCCCGGGCGCCTTTGATTGCCGTTATTCAGGTCCTCGCAGGGCTGCTGTTCTGTGATCAGACCGTGAAAAACGACACGGGCCGTGCAGGCCGCGAAAAGAGCCGGAGAAACGTGATGGCACTGGATAATTCTGACAAATCCGACCGCAGGGGCGTGTGGAAATCGGGTGCCGGCAAGGGGCGCCGCCACACCAAAGGCCGGCAGTTGCAGGACGACGCCTGGAATGAGGTCCGTGCGCTGCTGGGCGACCGGCCACGCCGGCGCGATCTGCTGATCGAGTTTCTGCACCTGATCCAGGATGCACATGGCCATTTGTCGGCGGCTCACCTGCGCGCGCTGGCGGAAGAGATGCGCCTGTCGATGGCCGAGGTTTATGAGGTCGCCACGTTTTATGCCCATTTTGATGTCGTCAAAGAGGGCGAGGCGCCGCCGCCTGCCCTGACCATCCGGGTCTGCGATTCGCTGTCGTGCGAACTCGCAGGCGCGCAGGCGCTCAAAGCCGCCCTTGAGGACGGGTTGGACCCGGATGAGGTCCGGGTGCTGCGCGCGCCCTGCATGGGCCGCTGCGATACTGCACCGGTGCTGGAACTGGGCCACGCCCATATCGATCACGCGACGCCTGAAAAGGTAGAGGCAGCGATTGCCGCTGGCCACACTCATGCGCTGATCCCTGAGTATCAGGCTTATGCTGACTATGCAGCCAACGGCGGTTATGACACCCTGCGCGACCTGCGTGCCGGCGGCGATCCCGTCGCGGTGAAGGAAAAGGTTCTTTCCTCGGGTTTGCGGGGTCTCGGTGGCGCTGGGTTCCCGTCGGGGCGGAAATGGGACTTTGTGCGCGCCGAACCCGGGCCGCGCTATCTCGCTGTGAATGGCGACGAGGGCGAACCCGGCACGTTCAAGGATCGCTATTATCTGGAGCGCACGCCGCATCTTTTCCTCGAGGGTATGCTGATCGCGGCCTGGAGCATCGAAGCAGAACAGACCTTCATCTACATGCGCGACGAATACCCGGCGGTGCTGGAAATCCTGCGCCGTGAGATCCGCGCGCTGGAAGAGGCCGGCATCGTATCCCCCGGCTATATTGACCTGCGGCGCGGGGCCGGCGCCTATATCTGCGGCGAGGAATCGGCGATGATCGAGTCGATCGAGGGCAAACGGGGCCTGCCGCGCCACCGCCCGCCGTTTGTGGCGCAGGTTGGCATTTTTGGCCGGCCGACGCTGGTCAACAACGTTGAAACGCTTCACTGGGTGGCGCGGATTTGCCGTGAAGGACCTGAAATACTGTCCGCGGTGGAAAAAAACGGGCGCAAGGGCCTGCGCAGCTACTCTGTCTCCGGCCGTGTGGCGCGGCCCGGCGTCTGTCTGCTGCCGGCCGGGTCAACGATTACTGATATCATTGAGGCAGCAGGCGGCATGCAGGAGGGCCATATATTCCGCGCCTATCAGCCGGGTGGTCCCTCCTCAGGAATTCTGCCCGCGAGTATCAGTGATGTGCCGCTTGATTTTGATACGCTGCAGCCGCTCGGGTCGTTTATCGGATCAGCTGCTGTTGTTGTCCTGTCCGATCAGGACAGCGCCCGCGATGCCGCGCTGAATATGCTGCGGTTTTTTGAGGATGAGAGCTGTGGCCAGTGCACGCCCTGCCGGGTGGGTTGCGAAAAGGCGGTCAAGCTGATGCAGGCGGAGCACTGGGATCAGGGATTGCTGGAAGAACTCAGCACCGCGATGGTCGATGCCTCGATCTGCGGTCTGGGACAGGCCGCACCAAATCCGATCCGGCATGTGATCAGACACTTCCCCGACGAAATCTGAGCGGCCCTGCAGCCCTTCCGTTCCGGCTCAAATCCCCTTAGACGGGGAGGAGCTTTCAGGTATCGGGGCCGCAGCCATGGCGTTTTTCAAGAAACTCAAAGACCGTCTTTTCAAGTCCTCCTCCAAGATCGATGAGGGTCTGGAAGCGATCGTTACGGATGGCGGCGTGGAAGAAACCCTCGTACCGCCGCCGCAAGCAGAGGAATCTTCGGTTGCCCGCGCGCCGGATGACGCCCCTGAGACGGAAACTGCATCGGTCGCGGCATCGCCTGCGGGCGCCGTGCCCGAGGCGGAAATTTTTCCGACAGATGCCCCGCCCGCACCATCGCTGCCGCAGGAAGAGCCGGTTGACGCGCTGGATGAAGAGGAAGTGGGCCCGCCCGTAGATGATCTGATGGAGGAGCCTGCGGCCGCCGTGGAGGCCGTTCCCGAGGCTGTTGACCCGGAGCCCGCGCCGTTGCCGGCAGATGAGACCCGGCTGGCTGAGGAAGCGCTTGACCCGGTGCCCGTTCCGGAAACCCTTCAACCCGAACCCGAACCCTATCCCGAACCCGAACCCGAACTCGAACCCGAACCCGAACCCGAACCCGAACCCGAAC
>CBDUCB010000166.1:0-7836 GCA_965365545.1 uncultured Roseobacter sp.
CGCGGCGCAGCCGGTCACGGTGGCGGGCAAGCCAGTAGGCGGCCATGACAAGCGGGGCATTGGCCGCCCGCTGCGCATCGCACATGGTCATCAGCGCGTCAAAGGACAGAAGATGCGAGCGGATATCCTCGTGTTCAGCCTCAAGCCCGCCGGTTCCGGTCGCGCGGTCAGGCAGATCGGCAAACCCGAGGTAAATGTAATAAAACTCCGAAGAATTTCCCGGCGAACAGTATGTTTCGGCAATCGGCCACATCTCACCGATCTCCAGACCTGCCTCTTCGTGCGCCTCGCGACGTGCTGCATCCTGCGGAGCCTCACCGGGATCAAGCCTGCCGGCCACGGGTTCAAACTGCCACAGGCTCCGGTCGCCGCGCGCCAGTGGCCCCATTCGGATCTGCTCCACCACAAGTACCCTGTCACGCACCGGGTCATAGGGCAGCACGAGGGCCGCATCCGGCGCGCGAAAAACAGCCCGCAGCACTTCCTGAGACATGGTGCCGTCAAACCGCTCGTGTCGCAGCATGTATTCATCGACCGCAAAATAGCCTGCATAGGGCCGCTCGTGCTGTGTCACCGTGACCGTGCCGTGCAGAGTGCCGGCACCGTGTCGGCTTTTTTCGGCATTAACCGATGACCAGGCGCGGGCGCGGATCATCGGAAACATCCGGCCTGTTTCTTCGGGGGTTTTGTGCCCGAAGTATTCCATGAGCTCACGCGCGGCGCGCAGGCTGACCTCACTCTCGTCACGGATCCAGTCATCAAGCGACCAGGCGCCGCGCAATGTCCATTTGTCCTGCGCCGGCAGATAGACGTCGACCTCGCGGCCGTTGTCCAGCAACGCCCCTTGGCGCGCATAATCAAAGGCTTTTTCGTAAAAATCGAGACGCGCCCTGTCCGCCGCCGTGAGCCCGTCGAGTATCATGCCATCGGCAAAGCTGTCGGGGTGGCTTTCGATGCCGGGAAAGGTGCCGCCGGCAACGCCGCTTACCCGGTATCCCGCAAGGCGTGCGGGCGTCAGTGTCAGATGCGCCGCATCTCCGACAACAGCCTCGAGCAAAGGCAGATGTATTAGTGTTCCGAAAACAAAAAGTGGCCGCCCCATGCCCCGTCAGCTACCGCCAGGTGCGCCAGGCGAATTCTGTCAGAAGTCCGGCAAAGATGCCGCCGACCACGAGGCTGGTGATTACTTTGGTGTCCATGATCACAAGTGCATATTCAGCCATGAACTCGAAAATCGCCCCGAGAGCGGTGAACGCCCCGTTGTACCAGTTGTCCATCGCCCGATCGAACATCTGCGCACAGGAATAGATAAAGAGGCCCCACAGGGTCAGCATCATCGCGCCCCCGAGGCCGTTGTTCACCGCTGCCGTTACACCGCGACCGGCGCGCTTGCCCATCACGACCCAGCCGGTAACAACACCCAGAACGGCATTGTAGAAGGCGAAATTGCCAAAAGCCACGCTTTCAGGGAAAAGCGGAATAATCTGAAACGACACGATAAAGGCCAGCAGACCAATCAGCGCGGCGGCAACAAGTTTAGCGGCGTCGGGCATCTCATTTCCCTTTCACGAGCATTAGACCGGACCCGGGTTAAATCCGGTTTAACGGCCTGTCACCCGCCTGTCTATTTTCAACTCCAGGCGCAAAAAGGGATAATTTACGGCAATTTCAGGGTGTTTTTCTCAGCCAGGCCGTTTCACGGTGATCTGCGTGACATCGCAGTTGGTGCTGTCAAAGGTCGCAGCACAGGAAGTGAGATAGAAATTCCACATCCGCCGGAACCGGTCGTCAAACCCCATGCCGCTGATCTGGTCCCATTTCTCATTGAAGGTTTCATGCCAGCGCCGCAGGGTGATCGAATAGCTGTGACCGAACTCCACTGAACGCTCCACGCCCAGACCGGCACGGTGGATCTGGGTCTTTAATGCTCCCGGGCTGGGCAACATGCCACCGGGGAAGATGTATTTCTGAATAAAATCAACGCCGCGCTTATACACCTGCCAGCGCCGGTCAGCGACGGTAATAATCTGCAGCGTGGCAGTTTTACCAGGCTTCAGCCGGTCGCGCAGCGTCTCGAAATAGACCGGCCAGTATTTCTCTCCGACCGCTTCGAACATTTCGATTGAGGCCACACCATCATAGGTTCCGCGCTCATCGCGGTAATCCTGAAGCTTGAAATTTACGAGATCAGAAAGTCCTGCTTTTTCAATACGCTCCCGCGCGTACTTAAACTGTTCTTCACTGATCGTCAGCCCTGTGACTTTCAGACCCCGCTCGCGTGCCGCATATTCGGCGAACCCGCCCCATCCGCAACCGATCTCAAGAATATGATCGCCGGGCTGCGCACCCATTTCGTCCACGAGAGACTTATATTTGGCGATTTGCGCGTTTTCGGTGCTCTCCTGACCGGTCCGGAACAGCGCCGAAGAATAGGTCATCGTGTCGTCCAGCCAGAGCCCGTAAAACTCATTGCCAAGATCGTAATGATAGCTGATGTTTTTGCGCGCCTGGCCTTTATGATTGCGCTGCAGCCAGAACCGCAGCTTTTCATAGTTCCGCACCAGCGCCATGCCGGGAAAGCCGTCATAGACGCCCTCGTTATCTGCGTGTACCAGATCCATAAAGGCCTGCAGATCGGGTGTTGACCACCAGGCGTCCAGATAAGCGTCGCAGAAACCGAGATCGCCTTCCCGGATCAGCCGGGCAAAGAGCTCGTCATTGTGGATCTCCATCTCTGCGACCGGACCGGGGCTGTGTCCTTCCGCCCGGAATACGCGGCCATCGGGCAGAACAAAATCGATCCTGCCGTTATTCATCTCCTGAGCCATCGCAAAGACCCTTGAGAAATAGCGCGGAAGATCACTCTGGCCGTCAGTGGTAGTGTGGATCATGAGTATTGTTCTCGTTTTACAGGGGCGTGCATCTGGTGATGACAAGTACGATAGCGCGGGAGCAGAAGTTTCAGAAGCCCCTGTTTTCATAAGCAGAAAGCGCTTTTTTACGACCCTCGTCCACAGGCACAACCGGAGCGGGATATTCGTCATCAGGAGTCATGTTCCAACTGCGCGGGATCGCATCAAAGTACGACAGCGCCTCTTTCGAAGGGTTGCTGCGGCCTTCGGCAATCCAGCGCCCGGTATATGCGCGGTTCTTGTCGAATTTATCGAGCTGGGTGACCGGATTAAAGACCCGGAAATAAGGTGTCGCATCAGGGCCGGACCCTGCCGACCACTGCCAGCCCATCGCGTTGCTCGCGGGGTCCCAGTCGATCAGGCAGTCTTCAAACCACGCCTGCCCGACCTTCCAGTGGGTCATCAGATGTTTGGTCAGATAACTGGCCACAATCATGCGGCCCCGGTTGTGCATCCGGCCCGTAACATACATTTCGCGCATCGCAGCATCTACAAACTGAATGCCCGTGCGTCCCTGTTTCCAGGCTTTGATCTCACTGAGCCTTTCGTCGGTTTTCCAGGGAAAGGCATCCCAGTCTTCTTTCCAGTTCCCGTCAAGGATACGCGGCGTGTGGTGCATCAGATGATAGGCGAACTCACGCCACACCAGTTCCTTGAGGAATGTCTCAGCACCCTTTTTGCCTTCCTCGCGTGCCCGTTGCCCGGCATGCCAGCACTGATGCGGGCTGATCTCGCCCAGCGACAGGTTCTCAGAAAGCCCCGAGGTGCCATCTGTGCCCGGCAGATCGCGGGTCTTGTCATAATTTTCAACGATGCCGGAGATAAAACCACCCAGGCGCGCCTGCGCCGCCTGCTCTCCCAGCCGCACGTAAGGCCGCACCACACCGGCGCCACGCTGCATTGCGGCCCCCATATTCCAGTCAGCAAGCGCATCGCTGTCAGGCCACGCCACGGGCGCCCGCAACGCCTCGGGCGCGCTCAGAGGGGTCTCCACATCCCGGCTCTTCACCATGTTCCAGAAGGGCGTGTAGACCTTGTAACAGCCACCTGTTTTTGTTTCGACCGTCCATGGCTCGAACATCAGATGACCGCCAAAAGAGCGCGCGTCTATGCCGTCATCCTTCAGTGCAGATTTTATGTCACTGTCGCGCGCCACTGCCTCCGGATCGTAAAGGCGCGTCCAGAATACCGCCTCCGCACCTGTCTCCGAAATCAGACGTCGCAACGCGTCAGCCGCGTTACCCCGGCGCAGGATCAGCCGGCTGCCCTTTTCATTAAGACTTTGCGCGAAATGGTCCAGTCCCAGACCGAGCCGCCATTTCGGGGCAGCACCCAGAGCCGAGACCTGATCGTCATGAATAAAAACCGGGATGACCGGGCGTCCGCTCTGAGCCGCCGCACTCAGCGCGGGATGATCGCTCATCCGCAGATCACGGCGGAACCAGACGAGGACGGGGGATTTACTCACGTGGATCAGCCTTTGTGCGGTCTGTTAATGTGTACGCGGGCAGATAGTCCCCGGATCACACGTGACCACCTATAACACCGCGTCAAGTGCTCCGATCAGCTGATCAATCTCGGCCTTGCTGGTGTAGTGGGTGAAGCTCAGACGCAGCACACCCTTTTCGGGATCCACTCCCATGGCATTCAGCGGCCGTCCGGCGTAGAAATCGCCACCCCCCGCCATCACACCGTGTGTAGCAAGCTTTGCGGCCGCGTCTTCGGCATTCGTAGTGAGCGCAAGAGCGACTGTGGGGGCCCTGTTTTCTGCATCCGCCGGACCGATCAGGCGCACCGAATTGCGCGCGTTGACAGCATCGAGCAAGGGTGCCAGCAGCTTCTGCTCATGCGCGCGCATCAGGTCGTGCACTGCCTGACCGCGCGCGACGGGTGCCGCCTCATCAGAGAAATGATGCGCATAAAGCGTATCCACGTAATCGGCCATGCCCGCACAGGCCGCGACCTGAGCATGGTCGGGACCTGCGGGTGTGAACCGCTTTTCCAGGGCTCCCGCATTGAAATGGTGCCCCTGGTTCGGCAACAGATTGCCCAGCGCCCGCCGGATCACCATCAGCCCCTGGTGCGGTCCATAAGTCTTATACGCCGAAAAAAGATAAATATCAGGGCCCAGCGCCCCCACATCCGGGAAACCGTGCGGCGCATAAGATACGCCATCCACACAGGTAAAAGCCCCGGCAGCATGGGCGAGCGCCGTAATTTCAGTGACCGGGTTGATCTCGCCCACAACATTTGAGCAATGCGGAAAACACACCAGCCGCACTTTTTCATCGAGAATGGCTTCAAGATCGTCCGGATCGAGGTGACCTGTCTCCGGACTGATCTTCCACTCCCTGATGTCGATGCCGCGCTCAGCAAGGCGCCGCCACGGGCCGGAATTGGCTTCATGGTCCTGATTGGTCACGACGATCGCTTCGCCGGGCTCCATCATCCCGGCAAAGGCCTGGGCCAGCACATAAGTGTTCTGCGTGGTTGAGGGACCAAAACTCAGCTCATCACCATCAACCCCCAGAATTGCGGCCATCCTGGCGCGCGCCTCATCCATCTCCTCCCCGCCCTGCCGGCTTGCGGCATAAGGCGCATAGGGCTGAACCTTGCGTTCGGTATAAAACCGCGTGAGCCTGTCGATCACCGCAGCACAGGCATATGACCCGCCTGCGTTTTCAAAAAATGCCTGGCCCCGGAGGTCCGGAACGGCGAAGGCGGGAAACTGTGCCCGCACGAAATCTGTATCAAGTATCATGAGCGCATGGTTTTACCGACCAGCCCCGGCAGTCAAGGCATCAATCACGCTGCCAGGCTCTTCGACCGGGTTTCAACTTATGTGGTGGTTCTGACAGATTCCTGGCAGCCTCCGCTAGCAACGCCGTCACTCCGGACGTGTCGCCATGGTTTGAACTCCGCGCCGCGCACTCCCTGAAGGCCATCAGAGTTGTGAGCACAAAATACCACCGGAAACCTGCTCTGGCCGTAATGTACGGCATCACAACCTTCACAGGTCGTCCCGGCACGGTATTGCAGGCACGAAAAAAGGACGCCGGTCTGCGGCGCCCTCTTTCACGCCACGGAGGCATATCTCACCCGTTCACGTCAACGACCACGCGGCCTTTTACCTGACCTTTCAGAATATCGGCACCGAGCCTGGGCAGATCATCCAGCGTCGCCGGCTGCACCATGCTCTCGAGCTTATCCATCGGCAGATCAGACGCGATACGCTTCCAGGCGCGCAGCCGGTTTTCATAGGGCTGCATCACGGAATCAATACCCAGCAGGTTCACACCCCGCAGCAGAAACGGAATAACCGTCGCAGGCAGCCCCGCGCCCCCGGCGAGACCTACAGCCGAGACCGAAGCACCGTACTTCATCTGCCCCAGTACTCGCGCCAGCATCGCACCACCGACGGCATCGACACAGCCTGCCCAGGTCTCGGCCTCCAGCGGGCGTTTCACCGTCTCATTGATCTCTTCGCGCGCGACAATCTGCGTGGCCCCGAGCGATGTCAGATATCCGGACGTCTCAGGCCGCCCCGTCACACCCGCAACCTCATGTCCCAGGGCTGCCAGACTGGCCACCGCCACCGAGCCCACACCGCCCGCAGCACCGGTCACGAGGACCGGGCCATCGCCCGCCTTCAATCCGTGATCTTCCAGCGCCATCACCGCCAGCATTGACGTAAACCCCGCCGTACCCACAGCCATCGCCTGCCGGGTATCAAGCCCCTCAGGCAACGGCACCAGCCAGTCCGCCTTCACCCGTGCTTTCTGAGAATAACCACCCCAGTGCGCCTCGCCCACGCGCCAGCCGGTAAGCACGACCTTGTCGCCGGGCTTATAACGATCGTCGTCCGAGGCCTCGACGGTGCCGGCAAAATCGATACCCGGCACATGCGGATAATTGCGCACCAGCCCACCGCCCGGCCCGATGCAAAGACCGTCTTTGTAATTCACAGTGGAGTATTCAACCGCGACCGTCACATCACCATCCGGCAAACGGTCGGCGGAAATTTCTTCTACAGCAGCGGACGTCCTGCCGCTCTCTTCATCCTTGCTGACCACAAGTGCCCTGAACATCATATCTCCGATCCGGGGCCCCGCCCCTGTTTTCTCTGGCTTCAAAATATCCTCCCCGAAGGGCCGTTGTGCTGTTCGTCCCTCAGGCCCAGAACCCCGGGCGGACCACAGCGTCGCGCATCCCGTCCTGGGTCTCAACCTCGAGCACGGTGCCGCTGTTCCAATGCGTCATGCGCACCATGCCAATGGCCACATTGGTGTGGTGATCCGGGCTCCAGGCGGCCGATGTGATCTGACCCACTTTCTGACCGTCGCCATAAACAGGCCAGGCCCGGTCACAGGACGGCACCCTGTCGCCTTCTATCGTCATCGCGCGGATCTGCTGCAGCGGACCCTCCTTGGCAACCCTCAGAAGCGCATCACGCCCGATACAACCAATCGCCGTCTGCGTATCACAAAAGCGCCCGAGCCCGCACTCATGCGGCGTATTATCATCCGTCATATCATTGCCGTAGGAGAGCAATCCGCCCTCAATACGCTCAATGGCATTGGGACAGCCCGCCCGAACCTCCAGATCCTCGCCTGCTTTAAACAGCGCGTCCCAGAGCGGCATGGCAATGTCCGCCCCTTCGACATAAATCTCAAAACCGCCCTGTTTAGAATACCCGGACCGCGCGATAACAAATTCGCGACCCTCAAACTCGAAAAGCCCGAACCGGAAAAACTTCACATCCCGTACCGAGGGGCCGAAAACCCGCGCCATCAGATCATCGGCTTTGGGTCCCTGAACAGCCAGCGGGCTCACGTCAGGCTCATCGACGAGCACATCCAGGCGGTAGCCGTTGGCGATCCCTTTTACCCAGAGCAAAAGATCACTGTCGGCGAGCGAAATCCAC
>CBDUCB010000167.1:0-7800 GCA_965365545.1 uncultured Roseobacter sp.
CTCAGGTCAGCGCTGGCGCGATCAACGGCTGTGATAAGCTTGTGGAACAATCCACGAAGATTTGTCGCGACAACGCGGCTAAATTTTCTTCCGGGCTCGGTCAATCAACGGCCGAGGCAGCCTGCAAGGCAGCGGGTCTCTAATTTCAGACAACGCGACGGGCGCTGTTCTCCACGCTAACGTCATGCGATTTGTTGTGCTCATTGACAAATCTTTGCGCTTTTAGAAACGCATACGGGCCGTGACCGTCAAAACATACATGCTGGGTCATCTTCGAATTCCAAATCCATGTTCCTGACCCGACCGATCTCAGGCGCAGCGCTTGAAGTCATCGGCCTTGACCTGCTCCCCGTTGAGACCGCGTTTAGAGGTTAGCTCTGTTCGGGCTTTGGTCTTGCTTTGACCGTTTAGCATACAGCTGTAAAGCCAGATCCCGTGTCGCTGCACCACGTCAAAGCCAACACTGAAATCACAAACGGGGCACGGGATTAATCGGCCAGTCTGAGCTTCCACAGGTTGTCGCCTTCCCGATCCGGACCGGACCGCTCGTCGGCACCTTTATCATGGACCAGCAACTGATGGAGATCGGCACCGACTTCCTCCGAATAAAGATGATACAGATGACCGCTGGGAGAGTTTGTGCGCAGGTCTCCTGTATCGATCACCTCAACACCTGCGAGACCGGATACATCATTGCCGCTTTGCCCAAGTCTCGGATATCCGTGTAGTTGGGCGGACAGCGCCAGAGGCCGATCGGATGGCGCAGTGTAAACGGTAATCCTGTTAGCGAGCTTTCTGATACGGGCGAGCAGTTTTCGGAAAATCTCGAAGTCCATGTCCGGAGCGAGCAAAACAACATTGTTCACGCGCACCCTCGGGTTGCTGCTGGTCAGGTCGTAGAGTGCCAGCACCACCCCGCGTGCGCCAAGACTGTGACCAATGAGGTTTATCCCTCCCCGACCAAATTCTTTTTCCATCTCGACGATCATCTCGGAGAGGTCTGGCACGCTCCAGTACAGATCCACTTCGTCGCGCGCGTAGTTGAGCAAATCTCCGTCCGAAGGCCAGCTGAACCACATGAATGCGCCTTTCAGTCGCGCATTCTCCTGAAGCAACGTCGCGCGGCGGCATCCCTTTTCGAAATCTATAAAGAACCCATGCACATAAAGACTGGGTTTTCTGTTCCCGGCTGTGGACCGCAATTTTTTCCAAACCGCATCTCTTCGCGATTCTCGTATGTCCTCGACGCGCAGAATTTCTTCGGGAATGCGAAACGGGGCCAGTTCTGCTGCCGGGGAAAGAAAGTTCAATGTCAGTTCATCGACCAGGCACCATCCGGACTTTAGGTCACTTCGTTCCTGACCGTAAAAAGAGCCCGGGTCAAAAGACCCGGTGCGATCGCGCAGTGTGAGATATGGAACGCCTCGTTCAGTGTCTGGCGGTACCTCCTGTGCATGCGTTTGTGCGTTCAGAAAGAGAAAAGTAATCGCAACGAGCACCGGTATGACATTCATATTTTTGAAATTCGCCATGTGCATCTGTAACACCCTGATCCAGTTCATTTTGAGGGCTCCCAGGTGGAGCGACCTTACGTCAACTCTGGCACGGAAGGCCAAAGCCCTTTTCATTTTAGCAATACGCTGCCGTTTAGAACACGCTTTGCGAGGTTTCACATTCTGCCATCTGCATGCTACTCCACTATAAAAATTGTGCGGCTATATTATCAGTGCGCCCCATCCAAGTTTTACGGTCCGGAGAGAAGTATTGCTTAAATTTTTTAAGTCATTTTTGGTAATTGCGGCTATCTTCTTTGCTGCTTCTTTCGCTTTCCAGACCGTTTACGCCGTGCCGGAAGTCGTCGATCGCGAAAACTCTTCTGCCTATAAGGCGTCAAGAGACACAGAACTTGGAAGGCTTGTTACTGACCTCGCCGCTCAGAACCCCGGAAAATCCGGGGTAGCGCCTCTGATCCATGGCCCCGACTCTTTTGCCGCGCGCATGGTTTTGACCGAAGCTGCCGAGGCGAGCATCGATGCCCGCTACTACATCTGGCAAAATGACCAAACCGGTATCTTGTTGCTCGAAGCCCTGCGCAACGCCGCGGACAGAGGCGTGCGGGTGCGTTTATTGTTAGACGACAATGGTATCCCGGATCTCGACCCGGAACTGGCGGAGTTGGACGTACATCCGAACATTGAAGTCCGCATCTTCAATCCTTTTGTTCTCAGATCACCGCGCATTCTCTCCTATCTTCTGGATTTTCGCCGGATCAACCGGCGAATGCATAACAAATCCATCTCGTTCGACGGTGTGGCCGCCATCGTCGGGGGCCGAAACATCGGCGATATATACTTTTATAGAAACGAAGAAGTAAATTACTTCGATTTTGATGTCGCGGTTATCGGCAAAGCCGCGCGCGAGGTTGACGAGGACTTTGATATCTACTGGGCGAGCGAGGCCGCTGTTCCGCTTGCAGAACTTGTACCACAAGGTGATCCGCAGGCTGGCATACTGGCCGCATCAGCGGCATCCGTAAAAGCCGCCCCGGGTGGGCAGAACTATGTCGACAGCATAAAAAATTCGCGACTGCTGGAGGAACTGACCGACAACGCAGCCGGCTTCGAATGGGCTGACATGACCCTTGTGAGCGATGATCCAGCGAAGGCACTGGGCCGGATACCGGAATCCGGATATATGGCTTCGAAATTACTGCAGATCCTCAGTCCGCCCCGAAGCGAGGTTGATCTGATCTCTGCATACTTCATTCCCGGACCGGTCATTCGGGTCGCCCTGACTGACTGGGCAGGGAATGGCATCACCGTTCGGACTGTGACCAATGCACAGGAAGCGACAGACGTGCTACCCGTGCACGGTGCGTACAGAAAGTACAGGAATGAGCTGTTGGACGGGGGCGTTGAGCTCTACGAGCTGAAATCATCTCAGGACCTTCCGACCCTCGTTGAACAGTTTGGTTTGGTCGGGTCGAAAAATTCCAGCCTGCACGCCAAAACATTTATAATCGACAGATCCGAAATCTTTGTAGGATCCTATAATTTTGACGCCCGGTCGGCTTTCCTGAACACCGAGATGGGCTTTCTCATAAAGAGCCCTCAGCTTGCATCGGCTGTGTCCGGCGCGCTGGATGCAAATCTGGAAAACTGGTCCTACGAAGTTGTTCTTTCCGACGACGGTGAAATTAACTGGGTTGCAAAGAGCGAAGGCGCAGAGAATGTTGTCTTTCAGACTGAACCCAATACCTCCGCCTTCTCGAGAGCGCTTACCGCGATAATTGGATACCTGCCCATCGAATGGATGCTGTAGTCAAAGACATGTTGCGGCGCGTAAACCAAATGTTCAGAAGCTGTTACCGGGCGATTTGTGATAAGAGTTTTCTGTGAATTGCTCGCTGAAAAATCCGGCGTATCGTGCTATTGGTGAATGAAAGAAACGACTGACCTGAGATAAGCACTTCAGGCGATATCCGGTGACGGCGACGACCCAAGACGCCATCACTCGTCCCGGGGAAGTTGTGGTCGGTCAGACGCTGACGATACCTCTTCATCAAAATTCCACCTTCAGTTTTATCCAGCATTTTCTTGAAATGCTGAATGCAACTGGCAATCATTCCAGCAACGGATTTTATTTGAGGTTTTCAATGACGGTTTTCCTTGTCGCACTGTTTCTTGCGCAAGTCGTAACAATGGCGAGGGTTCTTATCCGTCCGAACCGTGATGCAACATCACGCGTTGCCTGGATTGCATTCATTTTCGCTTTTCCGTTGTTTGGTATCGTCGGATACATTTTACTGGGCGAGACAAGTGTTGGCAGGAAGCGCCTTGCTCGAAAGTCTGAGGCTCTGCGACAGCTGGCAGAATTGGCTGAAGAAACACACCTGGCACACAAAAGTAACCTTGATGAGTTTCCCGACCGATTTCGAACGGTCTTTCAACTTGGCGAAGCGGTGACACTTTTGCCGGCATCCTCTGGCAACCGCGGGAGGCTGATGGACAGTTCGGAAGCCACAATTGACCAGATGATTACGGATATCGACACGGCCGAAGATCACGTTCACCTGCTTTTCTACATCTGGCTGGCCGACACGAGCGGATTGCGCTTGGTCGAGGCACTTAAGAGAGCAGCCCAACGCGGTGTGACCTGCCGTGCCATGGCGGACGATCTTGGTTCGCAGTCGCTTATCAAATCAGACCATTGGTGCGACATGGCCGAGGCCGGTGTTAACCTGATGCGTGCACTCAAGGTCAGACATCCCCTGTTTCATGTATTCGATGGACGGCTCGATCTGAGAAACCACCGGAAAATTCTCATCATTGACAACCGCGTGACCTATTGCGGAAGCCAGAATTGTGCAGACGCGGAATTTCTGCCTAAAACAAAATACGCTCCCTGGGTCGATTTGATGATCCGGTTCGAGGGACCCGTCGTTCAGCAAAACCAGTTGCTGTTTGCCTCGGACTGGATGACGTACTCTGACGAGGATATCCGACCACTTCTGAACGCACCAGGCGCATGGTCTGACCACGGCTTCACCGCTCAGGTGATCGCTACCGGTCCCACTGGCCGCGCGGCGGCCATGCCGGATGTATTTTGTAGTCTCATCTATGCTGCCGTCGACGAACTGGTGATAACGACGCCCTATTTTGCCCCTACCGAAGCAATCCTGTCGGCTCTGCGCACTGCCGGAAACAGAGGGGTGCGTACGACCCTCGTGTTACCCGCCAGGAACGACAATTTTCTTGTCGCGCGCACGGGTCGAAGCCATTACCGTGACCTGCTAATTGCGGGCGTGCAGATCGTTGAATACCCGTTGGGTCTGCTGCACACCAAGTCGCTGGTGGTGGATAAAACACTTACTCTGATTGGTTCGGCGAATATGGACAGGCGCAGTTTCGATCTGAACTATGAGAACAATATTTTGTTCTTCGACCGCCCACTCAGCGCCGATGTATTGTCGCGCCAACAGTCCTATATCGACGCCGGTTCAGAAGTAACGCTGGGGGAAGTTGAAAGCTGGTCTTTGGTAAACAGGTTGATAAACAGCTTTATGGCACTCTTCAGCCCGATCCTGTAACGTAAAGCATTGATGGATATGAGCAGCCTAATCCGACTGGTCTGGTTTGATTGTTAGTGCATGATCGGCCTTTGGTTTATTGTCACGATTGTTTCAGGAGCCGGAGGCCGGTATCCCAAGGTGCTGTGGGGCGGGCTTGGTGTCGTATTGCTTTCTCCAATCTTCAATGATTATCTGTGCCTCCCTCAGTGAGCAGAAGAGCTCCCAGTTTAGCAGTTCATATCTGAACCGGGCATTGAAGCTCTGGACATAGCCGTTCTCCAGAGGGCTTCCCGGTTCGATAAATGCGGTTCTCGCGCCTACAGCCTTCGCGTCGTTCGTCAGCTCTTTCCCTGTTCTGCGGCTTTCGGTGACAGTCCCATGACAATTAATGTCACACCGCTCGACAGAAGTTCCACTGCAAGTAGTACGCCCAACAGGGTTACTGCAGACTGAGGAAAGTTCGATATCACCATTAGAGCGAGAACAAGCGAAATTACACCGGAAAGGAGTACCGGCCAGAAGTAGCCGGAGTCTCGCACGCTGAATGACAGGATGATCTTCGTAGCCCCGCTGACCGCGAACATTATCGCGACCACATATGTCAGTGCCAGAATACCAGCCAGTGGGTTACCGAGGAGCGAAATCCCGAGCCATGTGTTCACTGACGCGAGAAGAAGCGCCCATATTTTTTGGCCCCAGGTTTCGCCACGGAAGACTGCGAAAAACTGAAGTATTCCCGCGAAGAGGAAAACCCAGCCCAGCATCTGTTCGGCGGTTAACGTGGCAGCAAACGGGTTCATCAGGGCGACAATCCCGAATATGATCATCACTGCTCCCAAAGCCAGTGATGTGACAGATGATTTCATTGTCGAAACTCCTTGAAAGATTTTGGACTGTTGGAGAACACTTTCGAATTTTCAAAGGCACCGCATCAAACTCTTTGGCGAAAGCGCAAAGCCGCTAAACCATTCTCACGCTGAAAAACAAGATTTTTTCCGTTGCGTTCGAAGAGGACGCTGTCAGAAAGCGCGTCGAGTACGTCATTCTCTAGCTTATTGACGGTGGGGGCACAGGCACGTCTGGTGCCCGCAAAAGCCGCTGGAAAAGTCACGGTTCCATTCCCGATCTCTGCTTTGCCGGAAAACCGGTTGCATCCTCCGAAGAGAGAAAAGTGCCCGTCTTCCTGAAATACGATTTCCGGTGGATCATCGCCGATGAACACTCGGCCGCCGATTTCGAAAACGGCCCATTCGATGCCCATGATGCGATTGTTCCCAGAAGAGTGTGCATTTTCCTGAGCCGGCATTTTTTGCAGCAACAGATCCACCTGATCGCCGGCGCCGCGTGTAAGAACCGGATAGGCTGATGTAGTGCGAAAAATGACCGATCCGCCCGATCTGATGCGCGCGGCTACCACATAGGTAAAGCGTTCATCAATCAAGGCAGGGTCGTAGGGCAAAGGGATGTCGAATGGTACGCGGTCCTGCTTGAATCTCATGTAGGACAAAGTAGTCGAGGGCGCGTCGGCGCGCGACACATCCAACAGTTCCACCTCGAGTATTGCGTCGGGCGGTAGAGCGATCCTTTCCCGATATCCAGCGGTTACGGAGATGGTGCCTTGCTCAGCCATGGCTTCGTTCGACAGCAATAGAAGGGTCAGCGCAAGAGAGGCCACCATACTGAAAAGGTGCGAAAAGCCAGACCCTCTTTCTAACGTCAGGATTGACGTACTTTTTTCAGGCATTCCCTTAGCTCCGTTGCGATCGGCCTCTATGATAAGAGTAGAACCAGAAGTGGCTTTTCATCAAGGGCGATCGGAATGGCTGCCGGTTAAGCGGGCCGTTCTGCTTTTGGCGCATGCCCTTGATCCGGCGAATTTCGCTGTTGAACGGTCTGAGCGGCCGCCGCATGGTGAAATTCTTTATTTCTGCCGGCCTTGGCGCGCTATCGCGTCGAGGATAATATCGAGACGAAGGAGCAAATGAGCAATGACAGGTCGCAGAGTGCTGGTGGTCCTGAAAAACCTCTTACTGGCAATAATCAATGCAACCCTCATACTTCTCGCGGTTTGCCTGTGGCTGGCCTGGCAACTGAGTGAAACGATCAGTTCCGCAGCCACCGAGTTTGCCGAGGGACTTGTGACCATCTCACCGATCCGCGAAGACATCCAAGGGATGACGACGGAGCTTGCGGACTTGCGCGCGGAACTAAGCACAATTCGCACAGATTCAGGCGAGGCGGCATCCGAAGCGGTAAATGCTCTTCAAAACCGCGTGATCCGTCTGGATCAACGCGTTTCCGGAACCCTTGGAAAGGTGGAAACGCTCGTATCTAAACCCGAAGAACTGATCGGGTTTGCATTAGATCGCGCAAGTTCCAACCTTGAAACCATTTTGAGCGATGCCTGGCAATGCCGGGTTGGGGACGCGGTAATACCTACCCAGACCGACGGCTAAGGTTTTGTCAGAAGGATTGGTGTTGAAGCCTGCAGGGCGGTTTCGTAGCTTCTGCATATGATGAAAAAGACCCCTTAAAATACTTTCAAAGCAGTCCGGAAATCATTCGCTTGGCGGTCATGATGTACGTTCGCTTTCCACTTTCGCTGCGAAACGTCGAAGACCTGGTGCACTAGACGGCCGCTTTTCTCTCTGCATTGCAACTGATGCTTCCAATCGAGTGCTTTGTTGCTTCTGCAAAAATCAGCAACGGAGCACTTCCGCTCTGGGCTC
>CBDUCB010000168.1:0-7739 GCA_965365545.1 uncultured Roseobacter sp.
TACGGTTTCCTTTCAGAGAATTCCAAATTTGCCGAAGCACTTGATGCCGCCGGCGTTGCTTTTGTCGGACCCCCCGTCGGTGCCATCGAGAAGATGGGCGACAAGATCACGTCCAAGAAAATCGCGCAGGACGCCGGGGTTTCTACGGTGCCCGGCTATATGGGCCTGATCGCGGATGCGGATGAAGCGGTGAAGATCTCCGGCGAGATCGGCTATCCGGTGATGATCAAGGCCTCCGCGGGTGGCGGTGGTAAGGGTATGCGGATTGCATGGGACGACGAGGAGGCGCGCGAGGGCTTTCAGTCGTCGAAAAACGAGGCGGCGAATTCTTTTGGCGACGACAGGATCTTCATCGAGAAATTCGTGACGCAGCCGCGGCACATCGAGATCCAGGTGCTCTGCGATGCGCATGGTAACGGCATTTATCTGGGCGAGCGCGAGTGCTCGATCCAGCGCCGGAACCAGAAAGTGGTCGAAGAGGCCCCGAGCCCGTTTCTGGATGAAGCAACCCGCAAAGCGATGGGAGAGCAGGCCGTCGCACTGGCGCAGGCCGTCGGATATACGTCTGCCGGAACGGTTGAGTTTATCGTCGATGGCGAGAAGAACTTTTACTTCCTTGAGATGAATACCCGCCTGCAGGTGGAGCACCCGGTGACTGAACTCATCACCGGCGTGGATCTGGTGGAACAGATGATCCGGGTGGCCAACGGCGAAAAACTTTCGATCAGCCAGAAGGACGTGACCCTGACCGGCTGGGCCATCGAAAACCGGCTTTATGCCGAAGACCCTTACCGTGGCTTTCTGCCGTCTATCGGGCGGCTGACGCGGTACCGTCCGCCCGCCGAGGTGGCAGCGGGCCCTTTGTTGCAGGAGGGCACGTGGCAGGGCGACGCGCCTGCCGGCGATCTGGCGGTGCGCAATGATACCGGTGTATTTGAGGGCGGCGAGATCAGCATGTTCTATGATCCGATGATCGCTAAGCTGTGCACCTGGGCGCCGACACGGGCTGAGGCCATTGAACAGATGCGCGTGGCACTCGACAGCTTTGAAGTTGAAGGGATCGGACATAACCTGCCTTTCCTGTCGGCTGTGATGGATCATCCGCGGTTTGTGTCCGGAGACATCACCACAGCCTTCATTGCTGAGGAATATCCCGAAGGCTTCACCGGTGTGACGCTGCCCGACGCGGAACTCGCGCGGATTGCGGCGGCGACAGCTGCGATGCACCGGGTGGCCGAAATCCGGCGTGCGCGGGTGTCGGGCCGGATGGACAACCACGAGCGTAAAGTGGGCTCGGACTGGAATGTCAGCCTTGGCGGCCACTCCTATGACGTGGTGATCAGTGCCGACACCGGCGGGGCGACCGTACGGTTTGAGGACGGCAAAGAGCTCCGGGTCAGCGGCGCCTGGACGCCGGGTGATCAGCTTGCGGAAATGACGGTGGACGGGCGCGCGCTGGTGCTGAAGGTCGGCAAGATCAGTGGCGGGTTCCGCATCCGGACGCGGGGCGCCGATCTCAAAGTGCATGTACGCACCCCGCGTCAGGCAGAACTGGCGCGGAAAATGCCCGAAAAGCTGCCGCCGGATACATCCAAGATGCTGCTTTGCCCGATGCCTGGTCTGATTGTAAAACTGAATGTCGCGGCAGGGGACGAGGTGCAGGAAGGGCAGGCTCTGTGCACCATCGAGGCGATGAAAATGGAAAACATTCTGCGCGCCGAGCGCAAGGGTGTGGTCTCAAAGGTCAACGCGGGCGAAGGCGACAGCCTGGCCGTGGACGATGTGATTATGGAGTTCGAATAAACCGTGACATGTGCGGGCACTATAACTGCGGGCCTGCGCACAGGATGCGCCCTGGCGTGGCGGGATCAGTTCGTGCCGTCGGCGCGTGCGCGTTCCTTGGCCTCGCGGATTTCTCTCTGGCGGATCGGCATCTTGTCGATGCTGCGTGATATTTCGCGTCCGTCCCAGGGGAAAGGTTTGCGGACGTTCACAGTGCCTTCTTTATTGATGATCACCAGCATAAACCCGCGCGGACGCAGTTTGCGTCGCAGATCGGATTCCGCGTCGGGGTCGGTGTCGCTGATCACAACGACGTCGCGCTCGCGCATTGCGGCCTCGCGGGAGCGCAACAGTTCCAGCTGTTCGATGAACATCGGATCGTCCGGCGTATCGGCAAAGACGACCAGCGGGCGTTTTTTCCACTTAAATTGGTTTAAATCCACCTCAGTTACATCGACAAAGAGGGGATCTGCGACAGCTTCCTCAGCCGTTCCCAATGCGGGTGCAGCTGCAAAAAAGCTCATCAGAACAACGGGTAGCAGTCTTTTCATTATCTCTCCTGATGCACCATATATAACCCCTGTTTCGGGATATGCGATGGGGAAGACGTGGGATTTTGCCATTAAAGCTGCGGCAAGAGGTCCGGGAGTATGATCGCGCAGGACGCGTCAGGCGGGCTTTTGCAGCCGATCGCCGCCAACCGGGCAGGAAAAGTCATGGATGTTATTCTTCATCTTGGTGCGCATCGTACTGCGACCACTGGGTTTCAGGATTATATGCGGCGCCACAAGGCTGCGCTCGCAGAGCAGCAAGTCGGCTTCTGGGGGCCGGGGCGGACGCGACGCGGCCTGTTCTCCGGCATCATTCCGGGGCCCGGCGTGGCGCGCGGACGCGACCTGCGGACACGGGGAGAGGGCCGGGTGCAGTTGCGGTTAAAAGGCGCGCGCCATCGCGGTGTGAAAACACTCGTGGTGAGCGACGAGAACATGCTCGGCACAGTGCGTGAGAACCTTTGTGAAGGCAGTCTTTATCCGTCGGCAGGAGAACGCATGGCACGCTTTGCCCGCGCCTTCGACGGAGAGATCAGCAGCCTGTTGCTCTCGGTGCGCAGCCTGGAACTCTGGTGGTGCTCGGCGCTGGCTTTCGGCGTCTCGAGGGGCCACCCGCTGCCAATGAAAAACAAGCTGGCGATGATCGCCGGGTCGCACCGTGGCTGGCGCGATGTGATCACCGATGTGGCTTGTGCGGTACCCGGTGTTCCGATCCGGGTGATGCCTTTTGAAAGCTTTGCGGGCCGGTCGGATGTCTTTCTTGCGCGCGGCACCGGTATCGCTGCGCCACCCGATAACGACCGGCAGTGGCTCAATCGTGCGCCCCGTTTGCCGGATCTGCGCCGGGTGCTCACGGAGCGCGGCACAGAGGCTGCGGAACTGCCTTTTGGTATGGGCCGCTGGAACCCTTTTTCGAACGAACAGCATGCCGCGCTGCGCGAAGTGTATGCGGATGATATTATGTGGCTGACCGCCGGTGCCGATGGCCTGGCGACGCTGACAGAGGACCGGATCCGGACAAGAGCGGGGACAACTTCGCCGGCCGGGTCAGACAAAAAAGGACAACCCGATGAGCACGAAGAAAGACAAGTGGCGCGGCCTGGCTGAAGCAGAACTGCGCGGGCGATCACTCGACGATCTGACCTGGAAAACGCTCGAAGGAATCGATGTGCAGCCGCTCTATACGGCTGATGATATCGAGGGGCTGGCGCATCTGGGAACAGTGCCCGGCGAGGCGCCCTTTACCCGCGGTGTGAAGGCCACGATGTACGCAGGCCGTCCCTGGACGATCCGCCAGTACGCCGGCTTTTCCACTGCCGAGGAAAGTAATGCCTTTTACCGCCGCGCACTTGCCGCGGGCCAGCAGGGGGTTTCGGTCGCCTTCGATCTGGCCACGCACCGCGGCTATGACAGCGATCACGAGCGGGTCGAGGGGGATGTGGGCAAGGCCGGTGTCGCCATCGACAGTATTGAGGACATGAAAATCCTCTTTGACGGCATTCCGCTCGATAAGGTGTCGGTGTCAATGACAATGAACGGTGCGGTCATCCCGATCCTTGCCAGTTTCATTGTCGCAGGAGAAGAGCAGGGGCATGACCGCGCCGTTCTGTCGGGCACCATTCAGAACGACATTCTCAAAGAGTTCATGGTGCGCAACACCTATGTCTACCCGCCTGAGCCGTCGATGCGGATCATCGCGGATATCATCGAATACACTTCTGATGAGATGCCGAAATTCAATTCAATCTCGATCTCCGGCTACCACATGCAGGAAGCGGGCGCGAGCCTCGTGCAGGAGCTGGCCTTTACTCTCGCAGATGGGCGCGAATATGTGCGCGCGGCCATCGAGCGGGGCATGGATGTCGACAAATTCGCCGGCCGTCTGAGCTTTTTCTTTGCCATCGGGATGAACTTTTTCATGGAAGCCGCCAAGCTGCGCGCCGCCCGTCTGCTGTGGTCGCGGATCATGGCGGAGTTTGAACCGAAGAATCCGAAATCCTCGATGCTGCGCACCCACTGTCAGACCTCGGGTGTCAGTTTGCAGGAACAGGACCCCTATAACAACGTTGTGCGCACGGCCTATGAGGCGATGAGCGCTGTGCTCGGCGGAACGCAGTCGCTGCACACCAACGCGCTAGACGAAGCCATTGCCTTGCCCACCGATTTCTCCAGCCGGATTGCGCGCAACACCCAGCTTATTCTGCAGGAAGAGACCGGCGTGACCAATGTCGTCGATCCGCTTGCGGGCTCATATTATGTGGAAAAACTCACCGCTGATCTGGCCGATGCCGCCTGGAAGATCATGGAAGAGGTCGAGGAAATGGGCGGCATGACCAAAGCGGTCGCCTCCGGCATGCCCAAACTCAGGATTGAGGAAGCGGCAGCACGCCGCCAGGCCGGCATCGACCGCGGCACTGAAGTGATCGTTGGCGTGAACAAATACCGGCGCGACAAAGAAGACCCGATTGATATCCTCGACATTGATAATGCGGCGGTGCGCAAAAGCCAGATCGCGCGTCTGGAAAAGGTTCGGAGCAGCCGGGATGCGACGGCCTGTGAGGCTGCTCTGGCGGAGCTTTCGCGCCGTGCCGGAGAGGGAGGCAATCTGCTTGAAGCCGCGGTTGAAGCAGCACGCGCCCGCGCGACAGTAGGAGAAATCAGCATGGCGATGGAAAAAGTATTCGGCCGGCACCGCGCCGAGGTGAAGACACTCGCGGGTGTTTATGGCGCTGCCTATGAAGGGGATGAAGGCTTCGCGGCTATCCAGAAATCGGTTGAGGATTTCGCCAGTGCTGAAGGCCGTCGCCCGCGCATGCTGGTGGTGAAGATGGGCCAGGACGGACACGACCGGGGCGCCAAGGTCATCGCGACGGCCTTTGCCGACATCGGTTTTGACGTGGATGTGGGGCCCCTTTTCCAGACACCCGCTGAAGCGGCGCAGGATGCTGTGGACAATGATGTCCATGTCATCGGTATCAGCAGTCAGGCGGCCGGTCATAAAACCCTCGCTCCACAACTGGTCAAAGCCCTCAAAGAAGCGGGTGCCGGAGATATTCTGGTGATCTGTGGTGGCGTCATCCCGCAGCAGGATTACCAGTTTCTCTATGATGCCGGGGTGAAAGCGATTTTTGGCCCGGGCACAAACATTCCTCAGGCGGCACAGCATATTCTCACGTTGATTTCAGAGGCGAGAACCTGAACGGCAGCTTTAAAATATTTGACTGAGGCACTTTCAAGTTGCGAGGTGTTGCATTACCTGCGGTTGATCAAAGAACACGCCGGCGCAACGACTGCGTGATGATGACAGGGAGACAGAAGATGTTACTGGATCACCTCGCGGTGGCGGGTGAAACGCTGGATGACGCCCGTTCAGCCGTCGAGGAGGCGCTTGGCATACCGATGCAGCCGGGCGGGGAACATGACGTGTTCTTTACCCACAATATGCTGCTGGGGCTCGACGATGGTATTTATCTTGAAGCGATTGCGATCAACCCGGCAGCGCCAGAGCCCGGGCGTGCGCGCTGGTTTGACCTTGACCGTTTTGAAGGTCCCGCGCGGCTGACCAATTGGATCTGCCGGAGTGATGATCTGGCCGCTGACCTGAGCGGCATGCCGGACGGCATGGGCACACCCGTTGATCTGCAGCGTGGTGATCTGCGCTGGCAAATGGCGGTGCCGGAAAATGGTGTCCTCCCCTTTGACAACCTTGCGCCCGCGCTGATCCGATGGCAGACCGATCTGCATCCGGCTGACCGTCTGAAGCCATCGGGTATCCGCCTGAAGCGGCTAATTGTTTCTCATCCCGAAGCCCGCGAACTCTCACGGCTGCTTTCCGGGCGGCTTGATGATGCGCGGGTGATCTTTGAGGTTGGTCCGGTCGATATGGCGGCGGTTTTCGCAACACCCGGAGGTGACAGGATGATCTGCGGGTGATCCGGCAGGCTGCCTCGTCTGACGCCGGCGATGTCGCCGCGCTCTGGAATGTGATGATCCGCGAGACGGCTTTCACGTTCACGGACGCGGAACTGACTGTTTCAGCGGTGACTGAGCTGATCACGCGGCGGCAGAACGCTTTTCTGATCGCTGAAACCCGTGGCCGCTTCAGCGGTTTTATGACCTTTGGGGCCTTCCGGTCGGGGCCGGGATATCGCGCGCCGGCAGCGCACAGCCTTCTGGTCACACCGCAGGCTGCGGGCACCGGTCTGGCCGGCGCGCTGCTGCAGGCTGGCGAAGATGCTGCACGCACCGCAGGCATTCACGTCATGATTGCAGGAATAAGTGCCGTAAATCCGCGCGCCATCCGGTTTCATACGCGCCAGGGTTATGTTGAAGCAGGACGGCTGGCAGAAGTCGGTCTCAAAAACGGTGCCTGGCTGGATCTGGTGCTGATGCAGAAAATCCTCGCAGGCGGGCGTTGACGGACTGACATGCCAGGCGCCAGCGGGTATGCTGCGCGTCATGTCGATCTGGTCCCGCATCTCCGACGCGCTGTCCGCACTGACCGCAGGCGAAGAACTGTCGGCGGTTTTTGATCGGTTGCGCAGCCCGCCTGAGCGTTCGGTTGCCTTTACCATCGCGGTGATCGCGCTTGGCGCCAAGATGGCCAAGGCAGACGGGCAGGTGACGCGCGACGAAGTCACGGCCTTCCGCGAGGTGTTCCATATTGCCAGCGCTGATGAGCAGGGCGCTGCGCGGGTCTTTAACCTCGCACGCCGCGATGTTGCCGGCTTTGAAGAATATGCCGCGCGTATCCGGGCGATGTTCAGCGGCCAGCCGGACACGCTGCGTGATCTTCTGGAAGGCCTCTTTCACATCGCGATGGCCGACGGGTTCTATCATCCCAATGAGGATGCCTTTCTGGAGCGGGTCACGGCCATTTTCGGCGTGCCGGAGAACGAATTCAGGGCGCTGCGGATGCGCTTTGCTCCGGAGGCGTTACGGGACCCTTACACTGTGCTCGGCGTGACGCCCGAAATGTCCGAACGTGAGATCCGCAGGGTCTGGCGAAGGCTGGTGCGCGAAAACCATCCCGATGCGATGATTGCGCGCGGCGTGCCCGAAGAGGCCTTGCAGATGGCGCAGAAAAGGATGGCAGACATCAACCGCGCATGGGAAGAAATCCAGGGCGGGGCCTGATGCGTTTCGCAACCTATAATGTCGAGTGGTTCAACGAGCTCTTTGACGCGAAAGACCGGCTGATCCGGGACAACGCGTGGTCTGCCCGCCACGACATTACGCGCAAAGGCCAGGCCGATGCGATCGCGGTTGTGCTGAGCGCAGTGGATGCGGATGCAGTTCTGATCGTCGAGGCGCCCGATGCCAGCGGACGGCGCAGCACCGTTGCCGCGCTTGAGGGCTTTGCTGCGTATTACGGGTTGCGCCAGCGATCGTCGATCATGGGATTTG
>CBDUCB010000169.1:0-7739 GCA_965365545.1 uncultured Roseobacter sp.
ATCAGCACCGGTTACTGCCATTGCAGTTGCTGTCAGAAGTTTTCGGGATCAGCAGTGAACGCATGGGCGGCTTTTCCCGCCTCTGCCGTCCGGTTCACACATGCTGAACCCCGGTGCTTTGCATCGTCGCCCATAGCGCAACGCGGCTTTTGTGCGGAGTGTGGTGCGGGCCTGACCTACAGACTGCTGAGACCGCGCGAGACTGCGTATCTGGTGATGCATACGTCCAGCCTCGACACGCCGGAGAATTTTGCACCATCGGTCCATTCCGGCATAGAAAGCAAGCTGCCATGGTTCGACATTCTCGATGATCTGCCACGCACCCGGTCGTCGGAATCGCGGGTCCTGCAGGAAGCCTGGTCGAGTGTGGGTCTCGATGACCCGGCAACATGGGGCCCGCTGGCCCGGGCGCCGGATGCATTCTGACCGTCTGACGGACCGCTGGCGGACAAAGGCCTCGGATGTGGCGGGGCAAGTTTTCCCCGCGCCGGCAGGCGGTACCCCGCGTTACCGGTTCAGAGCCTCCAGAACGGCAGCGTCACGGTCATAGGGATCTTCGCGAAAGTGCACGCTGCCTTCCTCAACCCATGCCGTCCAGTACGTCAGCAGTACCGGCACCGGTTCACGAAGATCGATCCGCGTGGTTTTGCCACTGTCCAGTATGGCGTTCATCCGCTCGAGGCTCCAGTCCGGATCACCCTCCATAAGCAGACTGGCAAACTCAAAAGGATATTCGAGCCGTACACATCCGGAACTCAGGTTGCGCTCGTTCCGGTCAAACAGGCTGCGTTCGTTGGTATCATGCAGATAAACGGCATGTTCATTTGGAAACATGAATTTCACCAGCCCAAGTGCATTCTGCGGTCCGGGTTGCTGCACGAGGGTCACGCCAGGATTATCCGCCGCCCAGTTCACGGCGGCGGCATCGATGGGGGTGCGGTCATCGCTGCGCACCACTGTGTAGTTGTTGCGCGACAGGTATCCGGGGTCTTCAAGGATCCGGGGGAGCTTGTCACTTCGGAAGATCGAGGCGGGCACAGTCCACGTCGGATTGAATTCCATATAGCGGATCTCATCCCGGAAGACCGGCGTTTTCCGGTAAGCCGATCCGGTGACAGAACGCGTGCTCCAGATGGTATCGTCCGAGGTGACGTAATACGTGCGGGCGCCTGCGATATTGACGAGCACAAATTCGTCCCCGAGGTCGCGCATCAGCCAGCGCGCGCGCTCAAGGCTGAGCCTGAGCTGGTTCACGCGGTCACCTGCCGTCCGGTTCAGAGACAAAAATGACCTTGGCCCGACCACGCCGTCAGCATCAAGGCCATGCCGCGTCTGAAATGCCCTGACGGCTTCAACCAGCCCTGTGTCATAAAAGGCATCCCCTCCGGTCCCGGCGCTGGCTGACGCACCGGCCGCGGCTTCACCCGCCGCCCCCTCGCGCAGCAACCGCTCGCGCAGAACCGCAACTGCAGGGTCTGTCATGCCCGGTTTCAGCACCGTCTGATCCGGCACAGAAGGCCATCCGCCGCTGTTTGCGATGTCTCTGTACTGCTCAAGTGCGCCGATGAGTTGCCGGTATTGCAGGGCATCAACATCGACACGCGCCATCAGAGCACTGAACCCCGCGCCATTGATAAATTCGTTCAGAACGGCTGCCGGCTCCTGACGGATGACCGGTTTCGAAAAATTCCAGTCGCTGTCAAAGGCCGCCGGGTCAACCTTTCCGAAAAAGACGTGATGGATCAGTTTTATCGCCGCATCTGTGGCCACAAGATCAAATGCCGCGATATCCTCCGGCCTGCCCGACCGGGCCGCATCGGATAATTCGTAAAGCCACGCCAGGTTGAAATCTGTCGGTCGGAATCCCTGGGCAATTCCACGGTTCAGTTCCGCAAAAAGCTGATCACCGGCGGGTGTTCCGTACCAGGCCGGCGCATGCCCGCGCCCGGCATAGAACGCGGGGATCAGGACCGCACTGTCGAGACGTGCATCGGCAAAATTACCGGCATCGCCGCCCCGGAATGAAGCCGACAGTTTCTCGATTTCCTCTTCAACCGGTCCGGCGACGAGGCTGCCAGAGAGGCATAAGGCAAGCAGCAGCGCGCTGATCCGCATCACTGAAAAAACATGTGGCATAGGTGCGAAATATCCCCTGCAGTTTGTGGCTCCCAGACGTGACAGCCGCAGCATCGGAATTCAAGTGTGCCACCTGAGCAGACGGCGGCGGGCATTCCGGGAGCCGCCGAAGCTTTTGCCGGCAGAGCCCGGACCACAGGGCGCAGTTGAGCCGGTCCCGTAAAGCCCGGCCAGTGACATTGTATTCGATTTTTGACACCGGGTATGACTTTTGGCCGAAGCGCAGATGATCTCTCGGATTTAACCATGCTGAACGAAGCCAGAACCCGAACCCTTCTGACGCATGTGAAAGCCGCCGGAATTCAGCAGCCGGTGTTCATAGACAAATAATTTTGACTGCTTATCTGACCGGTGTCCGGGCCTTTTCGGATACTGAGTTTGGCCGGTATTCTCTGGCTGCCAGCTTTGGGGGGATTTGCAGTAATAAACGGCCAGATGCTCGCGAAGCCGCGCGCGTCTCTGCGAGACCCGCAAAGATGATGCAGAGTGACCCCTGCGAGTCCGGACGCCCTGCAAGGTCATGCCTCGAAATTCCCGGACCAGAATAGTACCTCTGTCTGTATGGTTCAGTCACCCACAGGCATGTGCAGCATCTGGTTTCAACGACGGCCAACTGGCGTGATGCCAGGAATTTAAATATCATTTTAATATTATATAGTACCGATCAGATGAGCGCACATAAAGATGTTGCACATCAGAATTACAGCGCAAATTCTACGGCAAACTGGCAGTGTCAAGCCGTCCGACAACATAGATGTTGTTTATAACGAACGTTGAAGTGAAAGACGAGCAGACTGACTTGTCCCCCAGAGCGCAACGCCGTCCGGGTTTGCCGCTCATCAGGCGCAGCAAACCCGTATTTCGGAAGACCGGATTTTTTCTCAGAGGCCGGGGATCAGTTTCAGCAGACCGCGTCTGCCAAAAGTAGCACCCGCTTTCTGACCAAATTTGAACTCAGCACCGATCGAGAAGAATGTTTCCGAGCCCGACAGGCTGCCCGCCTCGGCCTCAGCACTGCCGATACTGGCCGTCAGGGCCGCCTGCGGAGATGCAGAGAAACGCACGCCGATTGCATATTTTGAGTACTCAAAGCCACCGTCGATGTCTGCCCTCTCCAATGATCCGGTGACGGCAATTCCTTCAGTCACATCGTAAGCGCCTAGGATACCATATACATTTCCATCAACGCCTGAGTCCTCTCCCGTGCCGAAGTATGCTTCAACCTCGTACTGATCAGTATTATATGCCGCTTCTACACCATAAAAATCTGTGCTGTCGCTGAGGATATCATCGGCACCGTAAAAGGCGCCCAGAGCCGTCGCCTCGTTCAGGTGGTAAATACCGTGCAACGCAATGTTTGTGCCTCTTTCATCAATAAGACCAAAGCTGTAACGCCCCAGATCCAGCTGTGCTGCAAAATTCTGGTTGAAACCAACCTCAACAGCACCGTCAAAGGAAAAGGTGTCAACTGTCTCATCGCCAACCTTCTGGTCAAACCAGGAATAATTCACGTTAAAATCGCCGCCGTTAAGCTCCATCGCCGCGACCGGCGATGTGATGGAGACAAGCGCGATTGCACCCGCAATGCGTGTTATAATAGTCATTCTGCTCTACCTCTTATCTGTGGCCGGTTTCAGCCATGTTATGATGCTTTCGTTGCACACATTAATTATCGTTTCGATATATTAAGGTGGCGCGGGATGGTCAAAGATGATCGTTGTGCGAAAATCGCAACAGTCCTGCGGCGCATGGTGGTGGCGTCCCGACGAAGACTTCTTTCGCATCTGCGATAAACAGATTTTCGCGATGCCCCGCTCGCGGACATGCAGCGCCGGTTCGGGCACTGCCGGGTAGCTCCGACACGGCAGTTCGGGCATGAGCGCAAAGGTCGCACCGGGGCGCAGTAAACCGGCGTCATTATCAATCGTTGCCCGAACGCGGTTGGACCGGGTCGCAGCATGCGCAGGGCTGTGACGCTGAACTCCTGATTCCGTCGCTCGCCGGTGTGCGCGACACGAAGGCATGCAGGGCAAAAGCAGTGCCGACGGCCGACAATGTGCGATCATCCTGTATGATTTCTGTGGGCCAGGGATCAACTGCGCACCTTCTGTCCGGCCCGGACGCAAAATTTTGCGGTGACGTAGGATCCCGATGCCAATTGTCGCTTGCGCAGTTTGCACTACCTTCCATCCGGTTTGAGAGGAGATATCAGTGCGCAGGATCAGCCGTCGTTCCGTCATCGCAGGCGCTGCGGCGCTCGTGGCACCCCGGCTGCGCGCGCAGGTGCCGGGGTGGGGCACAGTTGCCGGCAAAGCGGGTGCACTCGGGCAATGTCACGCTGTGCTGATCCACCAGCATGGCGCGCCGGTCGTGTCAGAGGTTTTCCGGGGCCCGCAGATGGGGCGTTCTGTCCCCGTTAAATCAGTTTCAAAAACAATCGTCGCGGCGCTGACCGGAGCCGCAGTTGATCGTGGGGAAATTCCGTCGCCTCAGGCCACGCTGGCGGAGCTCGCGCCGGGACTGATCCCCGGCGGCGCCGACCCGCGCGTTGGTGCAATCACTGTGGAAGACCTCATAACGATGCAGGCCGGTCTGGAACGGACATCGGGTGCAAATTACGGCGGTTGGGTCAGCAGCGCCAACTGGGTCAGCAATGCGCTGTCACGCCCCTTTGTGGCTCAGCCGGGCAGTCGCATGTTGTATTCAACGGGGTCGTTTCACGTGCTGGGCGCCGTGCTGTCGGAAGTGTCAGACAAGAGCCTGCTGACCCTCGCCCGCGAGCGGATCGCCGGACCGCTGGGCATCGATATTTCCGCGTGGACCCGCGATCCCCAGGGCCGCTATCTCGGTGGCAACGAGATGTCGATGAGCCTGCCTGCCATGGTACGCTTTGGCGAGATGTACCGCCGGAACGGATTGTGGGAGGACACGCAGGTGCTGAGCCCCGGTTGGATCAAAGCCTCCTTTCAACCTGTCACGCGTTCCCCCTGGTCTGGCCTGCGCTACGGATACGGCTGGTTTCTGGGGACATCCGGCAGGGACGACTACGCGCTGGCGCGCGGTTATGGCGGGCAGATCATCTGCGTGGTTCCACAGCTTGCGCTGACGATTGCCATCACGTCGGATCCGACGCGTCCCGCGAGGAGCGGCGGATACTTCGGCGATCTGATGGAGCTGATTGGGGGGACAATACTGCCGGTCGCCAGAGCGGAACTCTGATCTTTCTTCCGGCCGCAGGTCCGGCACACGGCCGCAGGATCAAAGTGACAGGGATGATGATTTACCCGTTACAGATGCTGGTTTCCCGCACCCCGATCCGGCCATTTCGTTCTTCATCTGAACCACGTGTCCCCCAGGATCGGATATCCGGTTCGGGTTTGTTCCGTCTGACATGGCACGCGCGTTCAGCCCGTGGAAACTGCCCGGGCGCGATGCAGCGGAACCCCGGGGACTTTTCAGAAGCACCCGACGATTGACGTGACGCCTGGCCGTTAAGACAGTTTACTCACCCTGGAATCCTGAACGCTCTCCCAGCCCAGGCTTGCGGAAATCTCACGCGCGACCTGCACAATCCGGGACCCCAGGTCCGCGCGGAACGCAGGCGTGAAAACCCGCACAGAGCCAGTGGCCCCTATTGACATCGTGGCCCCCGCACCGTCCGGCGCAAGCGGGGCTGCGACCGAGCACATGCCGCGCTCGATCTCTTCGACGCATTCTGCAAAACCGCGCTGTCGGATCGCTTTGAACTCAGCTTCGAGGTCATGCACATCTGTCAGCGTAAATTCCGTGTAAGCACGCAAACGACCTTCCATTTCGCCGGTTATAAAGAGGTCGGGAGAAAAGGCCGCAACCGCTTTGGAACAGGAGCAGGCGTGCAGAGGGCGCTTGCCCAGCCCGGGATGGAGATAGGACACACCGGTGTCCGGCGTCTCGACATGAATGATTTCGACAGATTTTCCACGCAGCCGCGACAAAAAGAAAGCGGCACCGACATCGTTTGCGGCCTGCTTCAGGGTCGGTCTGATCAGTTCAAGCATCGCGCGGTCGGAATGATCGCTGTTCGTGATCGCCTTCAGCCGCGTGCCGATCGCGAACTGCCCGCGTCCGACAGGTTCCAGAAGACCCACGCTCACCAGGTCCTGTACGAGTCTGTAGGCCGATGGCTTTGGCAGGTCGGAATGAGCACAGATCCCGGCCACCGTCGCCTCTCCCTTTTGTCCTACAATTTCAAGAATGCTGGTGAGACGTTCCAGATGCATAATTTTTACCTTGTGAGAATCTGATTATCGAATTACGAGAATTACCATGCGATCGCAAGGGAGGAATGTGATTATGGACGGTGCATGCTGCGGCCCGGGCTATGCCAGCCCTGCAGAGGCCATCAAAGCCCCACGCGAAAAGCTGCTCTATACAATCGCCATTTACACCGGGACCGGCATCCAGAAACCAGACTACCTGGCCACAGTTGACGCAGACCCCGACAGTCCGACCTACAGCCAGGTGATCCACCGTCTGGAGATGCCCGGGATCGGAGACGAGCTGCACCACATGGGATGGAACGCCTGTTCATCCTGCCATGACGATGCCGGCATGAGCCGCAGATACCTGCTCGTGCCCGGTGTGCGGTCCAACAACATACACGTCATCGACACAGCGACCGATCCGCGCGCGCCGCGCCTGCACAAAGTGATCGACGGGGCAGAGATCAGGTCAAAGACGAACCTCAGCGGGCCGCATACCGTGCACTGTCTGGGCTCTGAAATCATCATCTCGTTTCTCGGTGACGCAAAAGGCGAAGCCCCGGGAGGCTACCTGCATCTCAACAAGGATTTCGCGATTGTCGGCCGGTGGGAAGAGACCATGGGCGATATCCCCTTCAGCTATGATTTCTGGTACCAGCCGCGGCACAACGTGATGGTGTCGTCGGAATGGGCCGCGCCCAATACCTTCATGCCGGGTTTTGACCTCGAAGAGGTAGGTCACCTGAAATACGGCCGTCGCCTGCACATCTGGGATTTCGAGGCGCGCAAGCCGGTCGAGACCCTGTATCTGGGCGAGGACGGGCTGATCCCGCTTGAGGTCAAGTTTCACCATGACCCCGACAGCAGTCACGGCTTTTGCGGTGCCGCATTGTCGGCCAATGTGATCCATTTCTGGAAATCCGGGGCGGGCAGCTGGGAGTGGGAAAAGATCATAGACATCGAAAATGAACCTCACCCCGAATGGCCGATCCCCGTGCCGGGCGTGATGAGTGCCATTCTGGTGTCGATGGATGACAAATATCTTTATCTGAACAACTGGCTGCACGGCGACATGCGCCAGTATGACATCACCGACCCGCACAATCCGGTTCTCACCGGGCAGGTGTGGATGGGCGGCCTGCTGGGCAAAGCGCCCGAGGTCAACGGTGTCCGGGTCGCTGGCGGGCCACAGATGTATCAGCTCTCGCTTGATGGCAGGCGGCTTTATGTCACGACCTCGCTCTTCTCGACATGGGACAACCAGTTCTATCCCGAGATCCGCACCCAGGGCGGTGTCATGGTCATGATCGACTGCGACGTTGAGAACGGCGGGATGAAGATCAACGAGGATTTCATCGTCGA
>CBDUCB010000170.1:0-7736 GCA_965365545.1 uncultured Roseobacter sp.
TGTGGCGGGGGCGGTGCTGCTCACCCTCTGGGGCTGGCGTGATCTGATCGCAACTCCCTGGGCGTCGCTGCCGGGTATTGTCTGGATCACCATTGTTTATACTGCTTTTTTCGCCTCATCCGCGACATTCGTGCTGCTGCAATACGCGACCCTGCGTCTGCCAAGCGCAAAGGTCATGGCCTATACCTATCTGACGCCGTCCTGGGTGATCGGCTGGGAAATCACGCTTGGAAACGGTGCGCCGGGCCTCGTGGTGACGGGCGGTGTGCTGCTGACCATTCTGGCTCTGGCGTTGCTTCTCAGGGACGACGAGAAAACTGTCAGGGAACCACAAAGCGTTTCGACGAGTTAACTTTCCGCAAGATGAATTAAGGAGTACTCAAATGCGAAACGTAATTTACATCATCGGACTCATCGTGGTCGTCCTGGCGGTTCTGAGTCTGATCGGCCTTGTTTAAAGAAATTTACTCAGTTTGAGTCCCGCTGCCGGGCGCCCCGGGCAGCTCGGCGGCGAGGAACCTCTCAAACGCTTCCAGATTTACCGGTTCGAACTGACCGAAGCCCTGCATCCAGACGGACGCAGAGCTCAGGGCGTCAGGCTCAAGCCTGCACCACTTGACCCTGCCGCGCTTATCCTGCGAGATCAGACCTGCGGTTGTCAGCACCCCGAGATGTTTTGAGATTGCCGCCAGCGACATCGTGAACGGCTCCGCCACATCTGTGACGGCCATATCGTCTTCCAGCAACATATTCAGAATTTCCCGACGGGTCGGGTCGGCGAGCGCTGCAAAGACCTGATCGAGGTTGCGTGTCATAGCCTCTTTCATACCGGTGGCGGGAGCGATCGCAAAGCCCTTCATCCGCGCGGGTGGTGGCTGTGCTGTGACGGAAGCTTCAGCCTGCGCCACTCAAGATCCGCCGGGTCAATGCCTGCGTCCTGCGCCATGCGGTCATCGAGATCGGGCAGGTCCCGGCGCATATCCCGCCTTAAGAACTCAAAAGCAACGCTGGCATTCGAAAGCATACGCCGGATTTTTGCACGCGTCTCTCCTGCGCGCCGAAGCACGTTCGTCTGAATATCAGCCATTTTACACCTTTTTAAATGGGACTATGCATCATTCTGACCGCTGTGACGTAATCAATCAAACGTCAATGCTTGACATTATGCGTGCCGAAAAGTCACGTATTCTCATGTCGCGCAATCTGCCTCCCCTAAATGCGCTGCGCGCCTTCGATGCCGCAGGCCGCCATCAGAGCTTCAGCCGCGCCGCCGGCGAGCTTGGCGTTAGCCACTCGGCAGTCAGCCGTCATGTGAGGGGACTTGAGGCGCGTCTGGGGGTGCAGCTGTTCCGCGATCTGCCGCGTGGCGTGGAACTGACCGCCGCCGGGCAGAACTATCTCGAACAGGTGCTGCCGGCCCTCGACATGATTGCCCGCGCCACCGAGGAACTTGCCGATGTGCCAGGCGGGCAGGTCACCGTCAACAGCGAGCCGCTCTTTGCGGAGCGCTTTATCATGCCGCGGCTGCGCAGCTTTCAGGCAGCCCACCCGCAGATCGTCGTCCGGCTGGAGGCTTCACCGATGCTGGCGGATGTCGAACGCTATGAGGCGGATATCGCCATTCGCTTTGCCCACAGGGGGCGGCTGGATGAACCCGCAGATCTGCTGAGTGCGGCGGCAATTTACCCCCATGCCACGCCAGAACTGATTGCACGGGAAAACATCCGGGAACCGCGTGATCTGCTCAGCCTGCCGCTGCTGCGCGACCGGTCCAACAATATCTGGAATGACTGGTTTGCTGCGGCAGGGGTGAGGGATGTGCGCCTTCCCGAAAACGCCTGGCGGCTTAAATCGCCGCTGGCCTATGAGGCGGCGCTGAACGGGCTCGGGGTCTATCTGGGATCGACCGAATGCGCCTCTCACGACATAGCCACCGGGCGGCTTGTACGCTGCTTTGAAACCGGCATCCACGACGGGGCATTCTATCTGGTGTCCGGCAGTCGAAGCCGGCGTCGCGCCGCGGTACGTGTCCTGCGCGGCTGGCTTCTGGAGGTGACGCGCGCCTTCCGTCCTGAAGAGCCTGCTGCGTAAAATCAACCGGATGGTTGAATAATCAAAAACCGCTCAGCGGCGGATCTGTAGCTGCGACATGATCGCGCCGGGCGACAGCAGCGACACCAAAATACATATGAAAACAATATCTTGAAGATGATAGAAGGGCCTGCCGGAGCCTGTTGACTCGCCCGCACGGGCGCAATAGCACAGACACAACTCCAGCAGGGGGTAACGGACGCATGACAGACCCGGATCAGAAGCAGCAGATGGAGCAGCTTGAGGCCCGGATCAACGCCGCAAAAACGGCGCAGGCGCCGAAGCCCCGGGCGGATGAACACTACTCTCAGGCACAGCTCGCCTGGCGGATGGTGATCGAACTGGTGGCCGGTCTCGGGATCGGTTTCGGCATCGGATACGGGCTTGATGTGCTCTTTGGCACACTGCCCCTGTTCATGGTCGTATTTGTGATGCTGGGTCTCGCGGCAGGAGTAAAGACGATGCTCCGGTCCGCCAGAGAGATCCAGGAGAAGAAAATGGCCGAAGAGGCCGGTGAGAAAGACGAGGGAGCCTGAGAATGGCGGAAAAAGCGGAAGAAGGCGGCCTGGTATTCCACCCGATGGACCAGTTCATCATCAAACCTCTGTTTGGCGGCGACATCTCCTGGTACACGCCCACGAACGCGGCACTCTGGATGGGTTTTGCGGTCATCGCCGTCATCCTGCTGATGGTCGTCGGCAGCGCCAAACGCACTGTTGTTCCGTCGCGCGGGCAGTCGGTAGCGGAACTGGCCTATGGCTTCATCTATAAGATGGTCGAGGACATCTGCGGCAAAGAGGGGCTGAAATACTTTCCCTACATCATGACGCTTTTCATGTTCATCGTCTGTGCGAACTTTCTGGGTCTCATTCCCACGGCTTTCACCCCCACATCGCATTTTGCGGTCACGGTAGTGCTTGCGCTTGCTGTGTTCCTGACGGTCACGATCCTCGGTTTTGTTAAGAACGGCGCGGATTTCCTGAGCCTTTTCTGGGTCTCGTCGGCGCCGCTGGCGCTGCGGCCGATCCTCGCGATCATCGAACTGATCTCTTACTTCGTGCGCCCTGTCAGCCACTCCATTCGTCTGGCTGGCAACGTCATGGCCGGCCACGCGGTGATCAAGGTGTTCGCAGGCTTTGCGGTTATCACGCTGGTAAGTCCGGTCTCCGTACTGGCGATCACTGCGATGTACGGCCTTGAGGTGCTGGTGTCCTTTATCCAGGCCTACGTATTCACAATTCTGACGTGCGTTTACCTGAAGGACGCGCTTCACCCGCATCACTGATCCGAACGGAAACGACCGTTCAACTACTCAACTTCCAATCGTAAGGAGAATTCACATGGAAGGCGAACTCGCACACATCGGCGCAGGTCTGGCAGCAATCGGTTCCGGGGCAGCAGCCATCGGTGTTGGTAACGTTGCAGGCAACTACCTGGCAGGCGCTCTGCGCAACCCCTCGGCGGCCGCATCCCAGACAGCAACACTTTTCATCGGTATCGCTTTTGCAGAAGCGCTCGGGATCTTCGCGTTCCTCGTCGCCCTGCTGCTGATGTTCGCCGTCTGATATAACGACGACGACACTCCTTACCGACCGGGCGGCGCGGGATTTTCTGCGCGGCCCGGCTGCTGACTGACGATTTGGAGGCCGACATGGCAACAGAAGTCGCAACAGAAACTGCGGGAACAACCGGGACGGCCCCGGGCATGCCGCAACTCGATTTCTCCACATGGGGAAACCAGATTTTCTGGCTGATCCTGGCGTTGCTGGCGATCTATTTCGTTCTGTCGCGCGTTGCGCTGCCGCGTATCGCGTCTGTCCTTTCAGAACGTCAGGGCACTATTACCAACGATATTGCTGCTGCTGAAGACCTGAAGGTCAAAGCGCAGGAGGCCGAGGCCGCCTATGACAAGGCGCTCGCGGATGCCCGTGCCGAAGCACAACGCATCGTGGCCGAAACCAAAGCAGAAATTCAGGCGGATCTGGACGCGGCGATCGCAAAAGCCGACGAAGAGATTGCGGCGAAAAGCGCTGAGTCCGAAAAGGCCATCGCAGAGATCCGCGCCGGTGCGCTCGATGCTGTCAAAGTGGTTGCGGCAGACACCGCCAAAGAACTGGTCACTGCGCTGGGGGGAAAGGCCGACGATCAGGCCATTACCTCTGCCGTGGACAGCCGGCTGAAAGGATAAAATCATGCGTTTTCTGACCAGCCTGACGACATTCGGCGCGGCCCTCGCGGTTGCCACTCCGGCCTTTGCTGCGGGGGATGTGTTCTTCTCGCTTGCCAACACCGACTTTGTGGTGCTGCTGGCCTTCCTGCTCTTCATCGCGATCCTTGTTTATTACAAGGTGCCGACGCTGCTGATGGGTATGCTCGACAAGCGTGCCGAGGGCATTCAGTCCGAGCTTGATGAGGCGCGTGCGCTGCGCGACGAAGCCCAGGCCCTGCTGGCCAGCTATGAGCGCAAACAGCGCGAGGTCCAGGACCAGGCGGACCGCATCGTTGCCTCTGCGAGAGAAGACGCAAAGCTCGCCGCCGAGCAGGCCCGGGCTGATCTCGAAGTGTCGCTGCAGCGCCGCATGACAGCCGCAGAAGAGCAGATCGCCAACGCTCAGGCCGCCGCAATCAAAGACGTTCGCGACCAGTCGGTGACCATCGCGATCGCCGCAGCCCGCGAAGTAATTGCCAAACAGCTGTCGGCGTCAGATGCCAACGCCCTGATCGATGACGCCATAGGCCAGGTCGAGAAGAAACTGCACTGATTCAGCACAGCTTGCGGGACATCCCGCGCTCTTAATAAGCCCCGGCACATCAGTGTGACCGGGGCTTTTCATTGTGTTGAGTTGCTCAGGTCTGTGCGGTTTCGTGATCCAGCCGCTGGCGCGCGACTTCTTCGTTGCGCACGGTGCGGGCCTGATCGCGCAGCGCGGCTTCCACATAATTCAGATGGCTCTCGACAGCGGCGCGCGCGCCTTGCGGATCGCGTGTCTGAAGGGCGTCATTTATCGCGCGGTGCTGGTCGAGCAGCTCAGAGCGCGTCGATTTCTGGCGGAACATCATCTGGCGGTTATAAAAGACGCCGCCGCGCAGCAGGTCATACATCGAACGCATCATATGCAGCATCACAACGTTATGGCTGGCCTCGATAATCGCCATGTGGAACTGGGCATCGAGGCGTGCCTCGTCCTCGGCGCTGCGCCTGCTGTGGGCGGCTTCCATCTTGTCAAAGACGGTCTGCACGACCTCCAGATCAGTCGCGGACGCCAGCCGGGCCGCGCGTTCAGCGGCCAGACCTTCCATGTCGCGCCGGAAGGAGATGTAATCAAAAACCGCCTCATCATGGCGCGCGAAAAGCTCCACGAGCGCGGGCGCGAAGGCGGAGCCCAGCACCTCGGCCACATAAACACCGGCACCGGCCCTCGTGCTGAGCAGCCCCTGGTCCTGCAGGGCGCCGATGGCATCGCGCAGGCTGGGCCGGGAAACCTGCAGGCGTTCTGCAAGCTCGCGCTCAGACGGCAGACGCTCACCGGGCCTCAGGATGCCGCGCAGGATCAGTTCTTCGATCTGGCGCACCACGGCGGTGGATAGTTTCTCTGACTGGACGGGTCGGAAAGGCATGAATACTCCTGATTGGTCAAATTATATGACCAGATCAGACGCGCAGCAATTCATTTTGTGACGGGGCTCAGCCGGCCAGAGCCGCCTCGGCCATTTCAAAGCACAACAGCACACCGGCGCTCAGCATAGCGGCACTGGCCAGGCGCACCGAGAGCGGCCGCACGCCCGCGGCCAGCAGTGCGGCTGTACAGGCGATCAGTGTCTGGGTCGCAGCAAAGCCCGCGAGATATCCGGCAAGCCCGGCAGGCCCCGGTGCAGTCAGTGGCCCGAGAATGCCCGCGCTGAAGACGGCGCCCTGCAGCACTCCGCCCAGAAAGAAAACGATCGCCAGACGCGGCACAGAGGGCCGTCGCCCCGAAGCAATGAGCCCGCCGATGAGGACAAGAGCGCCGCCGCCCAGCACCTCCTGAACGGGCAGATCGCCGCTCTGCAGGATGACCAGTGACGCGGCTGTCATCCCTGCAATCCAGCTGAGAATTCCCGGCAACGCCTGGCCGGCGAGTGCCGCTGCCGCCCCCACAGCGAGCACAAAGAGCAGATGCTCAAAGCCGGCTACAGGATGGGCAAGGCCTTTCATAAATCCGTAGCCAAACGTTTCAGCAGGCACGCCCGTAGCGGCCGTAAGGGCAAGAGCAGGCGTCGCCGTCATCACAAAGAAAATCAGGGCCGAAAGGCGCATCCGCAGATCCAAAGAAAAGTAACGTCCCATCCGACCGTTTGCGGCCGGGATTGTCAATCAACTGGCATAATCTTGCCGGGATTATCTCAATATGTTGTGGATAAGTGTCCGCGAGCCGCAGCCAGTGGTGGCTTTAGGTTGACTTGCGTCCCCTCAGGACGCCAGGCTGCAGGGCAGAAACGGAATCACACGACAGGGCCCGCCTTGCGCTTTTCGAAACTCAGACTGACCGGCTTCAAAAGCTTTGTCGATCCGACGGATCTGATCATCGCGGACGGGCTGACCGGCGTTGTAGGTCCTAATGGTTGCGGGAAATCCAATTTGCTGGAGGCGTTGCGCTGGGTGATGGGGGAAAACCGCCCCACGGCGATGCGCGGTGGTGGCATGGAGGATGTGATCTTTGCCGGGGCGGCGACGCGTCCGGCGCGTAATTTTGCCGAAGTGGCGCTGCATATCGACAATTCCGAGCGTCTGGCGCCTGCAGGGTTCAATGACAACGACACGCTGGAGATCGTACGACGCATCACCCGCGATGTGGGCAGCGCCTACAAGGTCGGCGTTAAGGACGTTCGGGCGCGCGACGTACAGATGTTGTTCGCGGATGCCTCGACGGGTGCGCACAGCCCCGCGCTGGTGCGGCAGGGCCAGATTGCAGAGCTGATAAACGCCAGGCCAAAGAGCCGTCGCAGGATCCTTGAGGAAGCCGCCGGCATCAGTGGTCTGTACCAGCGTCGGCATGAAGCCGAGCTGAAGCTGAAAGGTGCCGAGACCAATCTCGCACGCGTGGATGATGTGATTGAGCAACTGGCGGCACAACTGGCGCAACTGGCCCGTCAGGCACGTCAGGCCGCGCGCTATCGCGAAATCGGCAATGAGCTGCGCCGCAGCGAGGGCATGCTGCTTTATCGCCGCTGGCGCGAAGCCGATGAAGCCCGCAGCCGTGCGGAAGACGCACTACGGGTGAAAGTAACCGAAGCCGCACAGGCCGAAAGCGCCGTTCAACAGGCGGCTAAAGCCCGCGAGGCGGCCGAAGCGGCTCTGCCCCCGCTGCGCGAGGAAGAGGCGATTGCCGCTGCCGTGCTGCAGCGTCTTGCCGTGCAGCGCGACACGCTGAGCGATCAGGAGGCGCGCGCCGAACAGCTGATCGAAACGCTGACCGCGCGGATTGCCCAGCTGACCCGGGATATCGAACGCGAGGGCGGTTTGAATAAGGACGCGGGCGAAACCATCGAGCGGCTGGAATGGGAAGCGCGCGAGCTTGAGAAGGCCGCCCTCGGCCATGAGGAAAAGCTGACCGGGGCTGCGGTCGTGGCCAGTGAGGCGGCTGCGGTTCTGCAGACCCGCGAGA
>CBDUCB010000171.1:0-7722 GCA_965365545.1 uncultured Roseobacter sp.
GTGAATTTTGAAATATTCGATGTGCGCGCCAGATAGGTTTTGCCCGGCGTCTGAATGCCCGCCACCCAGCGCCAGCCCAGCGTATTAGATGCAGGATCACCATCAAGCAGATGTCGCAGAAAGAAATCTGCGCCCAGCTCCCAGGGCAATTCCAGTGTGAATATCCAGATCGAGGCAAACCACATCCGCGCGTGATTATGCAGATAGCCGGTCTCTGTCAGCTCCCGTGCCCAGGCATTGAAGCAGTCGATGTCCGTCTCACCCTTGCAGGCAGCCTCCCAGCGGTCACGCAGCCCGCTTTGCGTCTGCACCTCGTTAAGCTTTGCGCGCAGCGCGCGCTGGTACTGGTCCCAGACACCCGGACGCATCTCAAGCCAGCCTTTCCAGTAGGTGCGCCAGTACACTTCCTGAATAAACTTTTCCGCAGCTGACGCGGAATGCCGCCCCAGAACGGCGCGCAGCACCTCTTCTTCTGTGATCAGCCGGCAGCGCAGATAAGGCGACAGACACGACACGCTGTCATGCCGTCCGGGGCCGTGATCAAAATTGCGCCCCGCAGCATAATCGCGCCCGGCGCGGGGGACAAAGGCCTGCAGCCGTTCAAGAGCGGTAGTACGGTCAGGGGGGAAGGTTGAAACTGCGTCCATCGAACGCCATCTAGGCCCGGAAAGGCGGTGATCAACCATCACCTTCCGGAACCCTTCCAAAACCTCACCCGGCCCCCCTTGCAGCCCCCCGGTGGCGATACTAAGGTTTCATCAACAGTCCGTCGGGTATGGTCCCGGGGACAACAGCAGACAGGCACCCCACATGAAAGATCCGATCGAAACATACATGAATCTTGTCCCGATGGTGGTCGAGCAGACAAGCCGGGGCGAGCGCGCCTACGACATCTTCTCGCGCCTCCTGAAAGAACGGATCATCTTTCTCAACGGCCCCGTGCACGACGGGATGTCGTCGCTGATTGTGGCGCAGCTGCTGCATCTTGAGGCGGAAAATCCCTCCAAGGAAATCTCGATGTATATCAACAGCCCCGGTGGCGTTGTGACCTCGGGTTTGTCGATTTATGACACGATGCAGTACATCCGGCCCAAGGTCTCTACGCTGGTGATCGGGCAGGCGGCCTCCATGGGCTCGCTGCTGCTGACCGCGGGCGAGGCGGGCATGCGCTTTTCCCTGCCCAACAGCCGCGTGATGGTGCACCAGCCGTCAGGCGGATACCAGGGCCAGGCGACAGACATCATGATCCACGCCCAGGAGACCCAGAAGCTCAAAACGCGTCTGAATGAAATTTATGTCCGCCACACCGGCCAGACCCTCAAAAAGATCGAAGCCGCTCTTGAGCGCGACAACTTTATGTCGCCCGAGGAATCGAAAGAATTCGGCCTGATTGACGAGATTGTTGAAAGCCGGGGCAAGGCAGACGACGAAAGCTGATCAGGAAAGCAACATCAGCAGGGCAAGCACGCTGCGTTTACCATTTTGCGATTGTGGACCTGCCGGTGCTGTCCTAAGCTGACATAACCACCTCAAGCGGCATGCCGTCCGGGCGTGCAGGCTCCGATACAAAAGACCTGAAAGGGTTGATATGGCGACGAATTCGACCGGTGACAGCAAAAACACGCTTTATTGCAGTTTCTGCGGCAAGAGCCAGCACGAGGTCCGCAAGCTGATCGCGGGCCCGACCGTATTCATCTGTGATGAATGCGTCGAACTCTGCATGGATATCATCCGCGAAGAGACCAAAGCTTCCGGGTTGAAAGCGACCGACGGCGTGCCGACGCCCAAAGACATCTGCGAAGTGCTCGACGATTATGTGATCGGCCAGGCGATGGCCAAAAGGGTGCTGTCGGTGGCGGTGCACAACCACTATAAGCGTCTCAACCACGCCCAGAAGGGCGGCGAGATCGAACTGGCAAAATCCAATATTCTGCTGATCGGCCCCACGGGCTGCGGCAAAACGCTGCTGGCGCAGACGCTGGCGCGCATTCTGGACGTGCCCTTTACTATGGCCGACGCCACCACTCTGACAGAAGCGGGATATGTGGGTGAGGATGTGGAGAACATTATCCTCAAACTGCTGCAGTCCTCGGAATACAATGTGGAGCGCGCGCAGCGCGGCATCGTCTACATCGACGAGGTCGATAAGATCACCCGGAAATCCGAGAACCCCTCGATCACCCGCGACGTGTCGGGCGAGGGCGTGCAGCAGGCGTTGCTGAAGCTGATGGAAGGCACCGTGGCAAGCGTGCCGCCTCAGGGCGGGCGTAAACATCCGCAGCAGGAATTCCTGCAGGTGGATACAACGAACATTCTGTTCATTTGTGGCGGGGCCTTTGCCGGTCTGGACAAGATCATCGCCGCCCGCGGTAAAGGCTCGGCAATGGGCTTTGGCGCGGATGTGCGCGACAATGATGCGCGCGGTATTGGTGAGATTTTCACCGATCTGGAGCCGGAAGACCTGCTCAAATTTGGTCTGATCCCGGAATTTGTCGGGCGTCTGCCGGTATTGGCAACGCTGGAAGACCTCGATGAAGACGCGCTGGTGACGATCCTGACACAGCCCAAGAACGCACTGGTCAAACAGTACCAGCGTCTGTTTGAGCTGGAAGACACGCAGCTGAGCTTCACTGACGACGCGCTGCAGGCGATTGCAAAACGTGCTATCGAGCGCAAAACCGGTGCGCGTGGCCTGCGATCGATCCTGGAAGACATCCTTCTGGACACCATGTTCGAACTGCCGGGGCTGGATTCAGTTGCCGAAGTGGTCGTGAATGAGGAAGCGGTGATGTCTGATGCCGCCCCCCTGATGATCCACGCCGATGCTGCCAAAGAACCTGCCAGCGCGGGCTGATCCCGGCATCGGTACACAAAACAGCGATAAGGCAGGTCTGGTCTGGCCTGCCTTTCATTTCCCTGACTGCGGCCTGATCATCCGGACCCTGCCGGATGTGCAACGGCCGTGACCCTGACAGACCTGAAGAGACCATAATACGCGAGGACATTCTGCAATGCCGGTTGAACGCATCCGCTCGGGCGGAGAATTTGAAACCAGAGTGGGCTATTGCCGTGCGGTCGTTGCGGGCGGCTGGGTTCATGTGGCGGGCACAGTCGGGCAGGGCGACGGCGTCACAGAGCAATGCGCGGATGCGCTCAGAACTATCGAAAAAGCCCTGAACGAAGCAGGGTGCCGGTTCTGCGATGTGGTGCGGGTGACCTATATGCTTCCGGATCGCGCAGATTTTGAACCCTGCTGGCCTTTGCTGTCGGCGGCGTTCGGTGAAAATCCGCCCGCCGCCACAATGATAGAATGCGGGCTGATTGACCCGAAGTACCGCATTGAGATCGAAGTGACAGCCCTTATGCCTGGCGCCGGGTGAGCGAACGAGAAAGCGGGTCCTCACATCGCCATCCGGCTGGACCTTACCCCCGGTTTCCGGCATATGTGGTGCAACAGTGCGACCGGAGAAAAACCCATGGGCATTCTGAACTCATTGCTGCGCGCCGTCACCTGGTGGAACGGGCAGACGCTGAATACGCAGCTCTGGACATCGCGCCACGGCGTGAAGGTCGGAGAGGACACCCAGGGCAACGTTTTTTACGAAAACAAAGACAAATCGCGCCGCTGGGTGATCTATAACGGTGAGGCCGAAGCCAGCCGGGTTGATCCGGACTGGCACGGCTGGCTGCATCACACCTGGGACGCGCCGCCCACTGATAAACCCCTGGTGCATAAGCCCTGGGAAAAACCCCATCTGGAAAATCTAACAGGCACCCCGCTCGCGTATGCACCAAAAGGGTCGATCCGCAGATCTGATCCTGAACCGCGCAGTGACTACGAGGCCTGGTCGCCGGAGTAACACCCATGTCCGAAAACACCACCGAAGTTCTGACCGGTGCGGCTGTGCTGGCCGCCGCCGTTGCCTTTGTGGTCTATGCAGGCCAGGTCGCGGAATTTTCCGGCGGCTCGGCAAGTTATCCGCTGGAGGCGAGCTTTCGCAGCCTTGAAGGCGTTGGCGTGGGCACCGATGTCCGGCTTGCAGGCGTGCGCGTCGGTCAGGTAACGGATGTCATTCTCAACCCCGAAACCTACCGCGCCGACACCACAGTATCTGTGGTGCAGGGCATTGAAATCCCTGACGATTCCGCGATTGTGATTTCTTCTGAAGGGCTGCTGGGTGGCAATTTCGTCGAGATCGTACCCGGCGGATCACCGTTTTTCTACGAATCCGGCGATACCATCGCGGATACTCAGGGCGCGGTCAGTCTGATCAGCCTGTTGCTGAAGTTCGTGAGCGGCCAGTCCGAATGATGCGGGTCGTGGCATTGCTGCTGATGCTCCTTGCGGTGCCGGCGGCGGCACAGCAGCGCGTCACCGAGGCACCGGGCGTTGTTCTGCGCGGGCTCGATAAGATTAACGGCCTGCTCTACGACATTGAAATGTCTACCGGACAAACTGCCGAGTTCGGCGATCTGCGCATTGAGCTTACCTCATGCCGCTATCCGGCAGGCAACCCGTCGGGCGATGCCTTTGCCGCGCTTCAGATTTCGGATGCAAACCGCGGTACGGAACTGTTCTCGGGCTGGATGATCGCCTCGACACCGGCTCTGTCAGCGATGGATCATTCGCGCTATGACATCTGGGTCATGCGCTGTGCCACTTCCTGAGGGCTGCGCAGGGGTGGGCGCAGGAAGTCAGCCTGTTCTTCGACGGCTTTTCCAAGCGCCTGCTGATACTGCGCGCGCGTGACCTCAATCCCGCCGAGCCGTGCCAGATGCTCTGTCAGAAACTGCGTATCAAAGAGCATAAAACCGGCATCGTTTAACCGGTCCACGAGGCAGGCCAGCGCGATTTTAGACGCATTTGTGCGCCGCGAGAACATACTCTCCCCGAAAAACGCAGCCCCCAGAACGACCCCGTAGACCCCTCCGACCAGCGCGCCGTCCTCGCGGATTTCCAGCGAATGGGCTTGTCTGCGGGCCTGTAAGGCGATGTAAAGATTTCGGATTTCAGCATTGATCCAGGTATCCTGCCGGTCGGCACATCCGTCCACCACGCCGGCAAAATCCTCATCGATGGTCACCTCAAAGCTGCTCTGCCGCATCGCGCGGCGAAGCGAACGCGAGGCGTGAAATCCTTTCAGAGGCATCACGCCGCGACGCTGCGGGTCCACCCAGAAAATCTCGGGATCATCGCGCCGTTCCGCCATCGGAAAGATACCGGTGGCATAGCCCTGCATCAGCAGATCAGGTGTAAGGCCCATTGCTCCGGCAGATCAGCTGCTGCTGAGATTGGTCTCCAACCAATGCTCCAGCCAGTGGATGTTATATGCGCCGGAAAGCACCGCGTCTTCCGCAAGCAGCGCGTGAAAGAGCGGCACGGTGGTGTCCACACCATCTACAATCAGCTCGCCCAGAGCGCGGTAAAGACGCGCGAGCGCTTCGGGCCGGTCCCGTCCGTGCACGATCAGCTTGCCGATCAGGCTGTCGTAATAGGGCGGGATCGAATAGCCGTCATAAAGCGCACTGTCCATCCGCACACCCAGACCACCGGGCGCATGATACTGCGTGATCCGTCCCGGACAGGGTGAGAAATTGGGCAGTTTTTCCGCGTTGATGCGCACCTCAATGGCATGACCGTTGATTTTCAGGTCTTCCTGCTGAAAAGACATCTCCATCCCGGCGGCAACGCGGATCTGTTCGCGCACCAGATCGACCCCGAAAATGGCTTCAGTGACGGGGTGTTCGACCTGCAGACGGGTGTTCATCTCGATGAAATAGAACTCGCCGTTCTCATAGAGAAACTCGATCGTGCCCGCGCCGATGTAGTTGATGCGCGCCACGGCTTCGGCGCAGGTTTTACCGATCGCGGCACGTTCTTCGGGCGAGATTGCAGGGCCGGGGGCCTCTTCGAAAACCTTCTGGTGGCGCCGCTGCAAAGAGCAGTCGCGCTCTCCCAGATGCACCGCGCGGCCCTTGCCGTCGCCAAAGACCTGGATCTCGATGTGCCGCGGCGTGGTCAGGTATTTCTCGATATATACTTCGTCATTGCCGAAGTTGGATTTGCCTTCGGCGCGGGCCGTGTGGAATGCTTTTTCCATCTCGCCGGCGTTTTTGGCGACTTTCATACCGCGTCCGCCGCCGCCGGCGGTGGCCTTAATGATCACCGGATAACCGATCTCTTCGCCGATGCGTTTTGCATCTTCCAGCGTTTCCACGCCGCCCTCAGAACCGGGCACGCAGGGCACGCCGAGGTTGCGCATGGTTTCTTTGGCCGTGATCTTGTCACCCATGACGCGGATGTGCTCGGCCGTGGGCCCGATAAACGTGAGGTCATGGTCTTCCACAACCTGAACAAAGCCCGCGTTTTCGGACAAAAAGCCATAGCCCGGATGGATCGCCTCGGCACCCGTGATCTCGCAGGCGGAAATAATCGCAGGGATCGACAGATAACTCTGAGGTGAGGGGGGCGGTCCGATGCAAACGGACTCGTCGGCCATCCGCACATGCATCGCATCGCTGTCAGCGGTGGAATGAACCGCGACCGTGCCAATGCCCATTTCGCGCGCGGCGCGGACAACCCGCAGGGCAATTTCGCCGCGGTTGGCGATCAGGATCTTTTTGAACATGGGCCTGCCCTCCTATTCGAGGATGACGAGCGGTGCGCCAAACTCCACAGCAGCGCCGTCCTCGACCACGATCCGTTTGATCGTGCCGGCCCGCGGCGCGGGAATGTGGTTCATGGTCTTCATGGCTTCGACAATCAGCAGCGTGTCGCCTTCGGACACTGTTGCGCCGACGCTGATAAAGGGCGGAGAGCCGGGTTCGGCCTGCATATAGACCGTGCCCACCATCGGCGATGTGACCGCGCCGGGGTGGCTTGCCGGATCATCGCTGGTCTCTGCGGCGGTGGCGGGCGCGGCGGCGCCGGCCGGTGCGGCGGCGGGCGCTGCCATCGGTGCAGGCGAGGAGACCTGGGTCACCACCTGTTGCTGCTGGTGACGGCTGACCCGTACGTTCAGGCTGTCATCGGCGCCGTAGTCGCGTTTCACCTGAAGCTCTGTCAGATCGTTCTCGCGCAGCAATTCAGCCAGGGCCTGAATAAAGGCCACGTCAGCATCATGGTTCTTTTTAGTCATGTAAGTCCTCAACCATTCGGGGGAGCCTTGTTTTAACCGGCCCTTCATCCTGCATTTCCCTTATAGGCGAAGGGTTACGCCATGGAAACCCGCCTGTTGCACCGGCGTCGCACCCGGATAAAACTGCCATTGTAAGGAGCTTTTCCCATGAATCTTGCCCACTGGCTCGCCCGCACCGCGACACAGAACCCCACCCGTCCCGCACTTTTTTCCGGGCGCGACTGTGTTGCTGACTATGGCACGTTTTTCGAACGTGCCCGTGCAGTGGCCGGATGGCTGCAGGCGCGGGGCATCTGCCCTGGTGACCGGGTCGCGATCTTCATGAAGAACACGCCCGACTATCTCATTGTCTTTTATGGCATCTGGATTGCCGGTGCGGCGGTGGTGCCGGTCAACGCCAAACTGCACGTGCGGGAGGCGGAGTATATCATCGGCCATGCCGGAGCGGGCATTGTCTTTGCCTCACCCGGGCAGGACGACGGTCTGAATAAATCCGAAGCAGATGTAATCACCGTGCCGGGCCCGGATTTTGAAGAAATTGTCGCGCACGACCCGGCCACAGATATCATGAGCCGCGACCCGG
>CBDUCB010000172.1:0-7631 GCA_965365545.1 uncultured Roseobacter sp.
GTCAATCACCTAAGGGCGATGATCACGGGCCGATTCCGTATAGTTGAGGAGGACGAATAATGTCTAAGAAGATCAGTCGAAGAGCAGTGATACATGGCGCTCTTGCTGGCGGAGCACTCGGCGGAATAGCGTTGGCTGTTAATCGCTATCCTGGCAGCATCCGTAATCTCTACGACATCGCTGACGCACTGAACTACAGTGTGCAAGACCTGTTGCTCGCCGGCCAGCCACTGGTCGAGGTTCTTCATGCCCCAGAGTGCCGCGTATTGTCCGATCTGCCCGGGGCAGATGGCGACGGTATCGAGGAATTTTTCGACCTCGGAGAGGCGCGCGGGGCTGGTAACGAGCGCCCCCACCCGGTGACCGGTCAGACGGTAGGCTTTCGAGAAAGAATAGAGGTGGATGAGCGTGTCGTCCCAGTCAGGGTCTTCAAAAAGGCTGTGCGGTGCACCGGGAGAGGCGTGGAAATCGCGATAGGTTTCATCCAGAACAAGGGCGATGCCGCGGGCGCGCGCGAGATCGAAAAAGGCGCGCAACAGATCGTCGGGATATTCGACCCCGGCGGGATTGTTGGGTGAGACAAGAGCGATGGCCCGGGTGCGGTTGGTGATCAGGGCGGCGGCCTGATCGGCCACGGGGCGCAGATCGGAACCGGTCTGCAATGGCACGGTTTTTACGCCCGCCATATCGAGCCACATTTTGTGATTGAAGTACCAGGGCACCGGGACGATGACCTCGTCGCCCTCGCCGCACAGGGTCGAGATGGCCGCGGCAAAGGCCTGATTGCAGCCCGAGGTGATGGCCACCTGGTCTGTGCGCACTGTGCCGCCGTATATTTGTGAGGTGCGGCCGGCCAGCGTCTCGCGCAGCTCCGGCATGCCCAGTACGGGGCCGTAAAGATGCGCGTCATCGCGTGTCAGCGCGGCCTCGGCCATGGCCTCGCGCAAGGCGCGCGGCGGCGGGTCCACCGGTGCGGCCTGGCTCACGTTTATGAGCGCCCGGTCGGGCGGAAAGGTGACGCCGTCAAGCCAGCGCCGGGCCTCCATCACGGGCGGGCGGAAGGTGCTGGCGGTGCGGGTCTGGGACATGGTGAGAAACTTCCTGTCAGCGCGGAGGGCAGGGGCGGGAGCCTCCGGCGGGGATATTTTTGAGCCAGAGAACGGCGGCTTGTGTCAGTCTGTTCCCCGGTAGGGTTCGACGTATTGCAGTGCCATGTCCCAGGGAAAGAAGATCCAGGTGTCCTGGCTGACTTCGGTGATGAAAGTGTCGACCTGGGGGCGGCCTTTGGGTTTGGCATAGACGGTGGCGAAATGCGCTTTCGGGTACATCTCGCGCACGACTTCCAGGGTTTTGCCGCTGTCCACCAGATCGTCGATGATCAGAATGCCGGTGCCGTCACCCATCAGGTCCGTATCCGGAGCTTTGAGCACGCGGGCATCGGACTGTTTCTGGTGGTCGTAGGATTTGATTGAGATGGTATCGACGGTGCGGATATCAAGCTCGCGCGCGGCGATCATCGCAGGAGCCATGCCGCCGCGGGTGATGGCTACAACAGCGCGCCAGGCACCGTTATCGGGGCCCTGGCCGTCAAGACGCCAGGCCAGAGCGCGGCTGTCGCGGTGGATCTGGTCCCAGCTGATGTGGAAGCCTTTTTCATGGGGCAGGCGGGCAGGGTCTTTGGTGCTCATGGGCTACCTTTCGATAAGCAGTCGCAGGCCGAGGGCGCCGAGCAGCGTGGCGGCGATCCGGTCCAGAAGGGGTTTGGCGCTGAGATAGCCGCGGCGCGCGGGTGCGCCGGAGAGCAGGAGTGCAAAGAGTGTATAGAAGGCAATCTCGAGGAGGAGGTGGTTGGTCACGATCAGCGCGATCTCTCCGGGGGCGAGGCCGCGGGGAAAAACAAGCACGATCACGGCGGCGGCAAAGAGCATGGATTTGGGGTTGCCTGCGTTCACCATCAGGCCCGACAGGAAGGCGCGCCCGTGCGGACGGGTCGTTTCGGGCAGCGGTGCAGTCGCGTGGCGCCAGGTCTGTACGGCGATCCACATCAGATAGAGCGCACCGGCAGTTTTCAGCGCGGTATAGCCCCAGGGAAAGATGAAAAAGACGCTTTCCAGACCCACAAGAGCAGCAAGCGTCCAGAGTGAGGCCGCGAGCCCGAGGCCCGCGCCTGTGGCGATGCCCGCAGCACGGCCGGCACTCACACAGGTTTTTATGAAATAAAGCAGCGCGGCCCCGGGGCTGGCGATGGCTGCCGCCAGCACGATGTTGAAGGCAATGAGGCTGTCGGGGCTCACCTGGGGGTCATTCCTTGCTCATATCGGGCGCATCCACGGCTTTCATGCCGACCACATGGTAGCCTGCATCCACATGCAGATTCTCGCCGGTCGTACCGGAGCCCAGATCAGAGAGCAGAAAGAGAGCCGCTTTGCCGACGTCTTCGGTGGTCACATTGCGACGCAGGGGCGAATTGTATTCGTTCCACTTCATAATATAGCGGAAATCGCCGATGCCTGACGCCGCCAGCGTCTTGATCGGGCCGGCGGAGATGGCGTTGACGCGGATGCCATCCTTGCCAAGATCTTCGGCGAGATACTGCACTGAGGCCTCAAGCGCCGCTTTGGCGACACCCATCACGTTATAATGCGGCATGACTTTTTCGGCGCCATAGTAGGTGAGCGTCAGGCAGGAGCCGCCCGGGTTCATCATCTTTTCGGCGCGCTGCACGACTGCGGTAAAAGAATACACCGAAATATCCATCGACATCGCGAAATTGCTGCGGCTGGTATCAACGTAGCGGCCGCGTAGTTCATTTTTGTCGGAAAAGCCGATGGCATGTACGATGAAATCGAGGCTGCCCCATTTTTCTTTCAGCGCGTCGAAAAGCGCGTCCATTGAAGCCTCATCGCCCACATCGCAGGGCAGAACCGTGTCGCTGCCCAGTTGTTCGGCCAGCGGGCCCACACGTTTTTTCAGCGCCTCGCCCTGGTAGGAAAACGCGAGTTCTGCGCCCGCGTCGGCACAGGCTTTGGCGATACCCCATGCAATCGACTTGTCATTGGCAAGCCCCATTATCAGTCCGCGCTTACCGGCCAGCAGATCATTTCCCATGGAGCCCTCACAATGTATAATCAGTCGTGCTGTCCCGCTGAATAAGCGATTGCGCATGTGCCATCAAGAGACCCTGCGACCGGGGTTGACCTTTGGTGCGTTCCGGCCACCTGTTGGGCACCGACAGATCCCGGGGAGAGACCGATGGAAAAGAGAACAGGTAAATTTGCGGGCGAGGACCCCTTTGTTCTGGCGCGGGCGTGGCTGGAAGAGGCTGAAAAGACCGAACCCAACGACCCCAATGCGATCGCGCTGAGCACGGTTGATCCTGACGGGCTGCCCAATGCCCGCATGGTGCTTCTCAAAGAAATCAGTGCTGATGCCTTCGTATTCTACACCAACTACACCAGTGCCAAAGCGGGCGAAATTGATGCGGCAGGCAAGGCGGCCTTTGTTATGCACTGGAAATCGCTGCGCCGTCAGATCCGCGTGCGCGGCCTCGTGAGCCGGGAGGACGGAGAAAAGGCGGATGAGTACTACGCGTCCCGCTCGCTCAAAAGCAGGTTGGGGGCCTGGGCGTCGGATCAGTCAAAACCGCTGTCGTCGCGGGCGGCGCTGATGGCAGAGGTTGCCAAAGTCACCGCACGGCATGGCACCGACCCTGCACGGCCACCGTTCTGGGGAGGGTACAGGATTGTGCCGCTTGAAATCGAATTCTGGGCGGATGGCGATTTCAGGTTGCATGACCGCTTTGTCTGGCGCCGCGCCTCTGTTGAGGCCGGCTGGGACATCACCCGCCTCAACCCGTAAGGTTTCGCAGGGTAAAACAACTTAGCGACTCACCCTGTTTATGGCTGCACAGATTCTGTGCGCGAACCACAGGACAGGGGTGAAGTGAGTATGTATTCGGACATACTACACGCATAGGATGCATAAAATATCCTGTCACAATTCTGTGATACTTGCGGAAGCATGATTCCGTCTGTACCAAGCGGTTTAATTGAGCAGCGACGGTATTTACGGTTGATCCGGGAAAGGCATATCGCGCAAGATTATGTTAAAGTCTCCGACCATGGCGGGAATGCACCGAGTGAACGAAACCGCAGACATATCCAGATCCGTATCCGGGATGGTGAAATGGTTCGATCCGGTCAAAGGGTTCGGGTTTGTCGTCGCGGACGCGGGCGGGCCTGATATTCTGCTGCATGTGAATGTGCTGCGCAACTTCGGACAAAGCTCGGTTGCGGACGGCGCCCGGGTGGAACTGGAAATCCAGCAGACAGATCGCGGTGTTCAGGCGACCCAGGTGCTGGCCCTGCAACCCCCCGAGACCAGCGATGCGGTCGGGCTGTCGGATATCGCAGCACTTGATCCTTCCGTGGTGGCCGCTGCGCCACTTGAGCCTGCGCGGGTGAAATGGTTCGACAAGGGCAAGGGCTTCGGCTTTGCCAATGTCTTCGGCCGGCGCGATGACATTTTCCTTCATATGGAAGTTCTGCGTCGCTCCGGGTTGTCCGATCTTGCGCCAGGCGAGGCGCTGGCGCTGCGTGTGATCGAAGGCAAGCGCGGCCATATGGCGGCCGAGGTTTTTGCGTGGGAAGCCGCACTGGACCGCGACGACTGATGCGCTCACGCGCACTGGCGATCTTCTTGTTTCTCCTCACCGCAACCGGGCTTGCAGCGCAGTGCCGTGAGGATGCTGTCATGCTCCGCGGTGACTGGGGCGAGGCGCGGTTTACCGTCGAGATCGCCGATGATGACAGCGAGCGCGCGCAGGGACTGATGCACCGCCCGTCGATGCCGCTTTCTGCCGGCATGCTTTTCATCTACGAGCGGCCACAGCGTTTGTCGTTCTGGATGCGCAATACCCTGATCCCGCTCGATCTGCTCTTCATCGATCCCGAGGGCCGGGTGCAGCACATTCATCATCGTGCCGTTCCGCTGGATGAAACGCCGATCCCGGGGGGGGACGGGCTGACTCATGTGCTCGAGATCAATGGCGGCCTGGCCGGGCGGATGGGAATTACCGAAGGCAGTTTTGTCCGGCACCCGTCATTTGATCAGGGTGATGCTGTCTGGCCCTGTTAGGGCTTTTCAAATCAGACGCGGCGGTCTAAGGAGACGGCAGTCGGAGCGTGGCGCAGCCTGGTAGCGCACCTGTTTTGGGTACAGGGGGTCGGAGGTTCGAATCCTCTCGCTCCGACCACTTTCGTAAAATTTGTGAAAGAGTGACGCGATGTCGCCAGGTCACGGCGTATTTAAAGTGTCTTCCGGGGGGAAGCTGCGTGCAAGTCAGTGGTTGCGACTCACAGTTGCCGTCTCCGTAACCCGGACCCCCGAAGGCCTGACCTCAGCTACAACATGTTGTGGCTTTTCCTGCCTCGTCTCGCCAGCCTCGCCATATCTGGCGAGTTGATTTTTCGGGCCGGGCGCTCCGCGACACAAATATGTAACACTGCGTGAATAGTGTTAACGACAGCGCGTTCTTTTTTTGCGGGACGGCCTGGCCGCGCCGTTCCGCACGGTGGCGACGGCGGATTGTTCCGGGCGCTACCTCAGGTATCTTCCGTAAGCCATCATGTGCACTCGGTAAATTGGCGCAAGTGAGAAACGATAACCGACCTGCTCTGCGGCGAAGGCTGCCGTCGCGTCACCGATCTGAATCAGACAAATTCGGTAGCTGCTGAAAACAATACCTGCGTCAAGGGTCATTGTTTCGGAAAAAGTGCAAAAAATTCGTTGACCAGATAGGGCGATATACGTCAGTTTGTGGAGGCCGACGATCTTGCCACAACATGTAGTGGTTAAACACTCAGGGCGGATCGACGGGACAGGGGCAACAGACGATCACCAATATCGATCTGATACCGAAGAAGGCGGTGCGGGGAACGCGACCACCGGGCACGGTACATATTGTCCGGTCCTTTCGGCGGAGGCTGGGATGGCGCCGCAATGACGGTGTGGTTCTGAAGATGAAAAGCTGGATATGAGGCAGCGAAAATGAAAATTGAACGCAGATTTACCAAAGCCGGGCAGGACGCCTATGCCGAGCTGGATTTTATCACCACCGCATCAGAAATCCGCAATCCGGATGGCACAATTGTGTTCCGCCTTGATGACGTGGAAGTGCCGGGCACGTGGAGCCAGGTCGCCAGCGACGTCATCGCGCAGAAGTATTTCCGCAAAGCCGGCGTGCCGACCGCGACACGCAAAGTAAAAGAAAAAGGCGTACCAGAGTTCCTGTGGCGCTCGGTACCTGCTGAAGGCGCCTCCATGGGCGGCGAAACGTCCTCCAAGCAGGTTTTTGACCGTCTCGCCGGTGCCTGGGCGTACTGGGGTTGGAAGGGCGGCTATTTCACCACTGAAGAAGATGCGCAGGCCTACTATGACGAGATGCGCCATATGCTGGCCAGCCAGCGCGCCGCACCGAACTCTCCGCAGTGGTTCAACACCGGCCTGCACTGGGCCTATGGCATCGACGGTCCGGCACAGGGCCACCACTATGTCGATTACAAAACCGGCAAGCTGACCAAATCCAAATCCTCTTACGAGCATCCGCAGCCGCACGCCTGCTTCATCCAGTCCGTTTCCGACGATCTGGTCAATGACGGCGGCATCATGGATCTCTGGGTGCGCGAAGCGCGTCTGTTCAAATACGGCTCCGGCACCGGCACCAACTTCTCCTCCCTGCGCGGCGAGGGCGAAAAGCTCTCCGGCGGTGGCAAATCCTCGGGCCTTATGGGCTTTCTGAAAATCGGCGACCGTGCGGCGGGCGCCATCAAATCAGGCGGGACAACCCGTCGGGCAGCAAAGATGGTTATCGTCGATGCCGATCACCCGGACATCGAGGATTTTATCAACTGGAAGGTGATCGAAGAGCAGAAGGTGGCTTCCATAGTTGCCGGCTCCAAGATGCACGAGCAAAAACTCAACGCGCTTTTCGAGGCGATCCGCACATGGGACGGCGCGGAAGCTGACGCCTATGATCCGGCGAAAAACGAGGCCCTCAAACAGGCCGTGCGCGATGCGAAAAAGGTCTCGATCCCGGAGACTTACGTCAAACGCGTGCTGGATTACGCGAAGCAGGGTCACACTTCGATCGAGTTCCCGACCTATGACACTGACTGGGACAGCGAGGCCTATAACTCGGTTTCGGGCCAGAACTCCAACAACTCGATCCGCGTGACCAACGCCTTCCTGACCGCCGTCGAGAAAGACGCCGACTGGGACCTCATCAGCCGCGTCGACGGCTCGGTCACCAAAACGGTCAAAGCCCGCGATCTCTGGGAGCAGGTCGGCCACGCCGCATGGGCCTGTGCCGATCCGGGCATCCAGTATCACGACACCGTCAACGACTGGCACACCTGCCCGGCGGACGGGGCGATCCGCGGCTCAAACCCCTGCTCGGAATACATGTTTCTTGACGACACGGCCTGTAATCTGGCGTCGATGAACCTGCTGACTTTCCTGCAGGACGGCACCTTCCAGGTCGAGGATTACATGCACGCCACGCGTCTGTGGACCGTGACGCTGGAGGTCTCCGTGCTCATGGCGCAGTTCCCGTCTAAAGAGATCGCGCAGCG
>CBDUCB010000173.1:0-7557 GCA_965365545.1 uncultured Roseobacter sp.
TGATGGATAAATACGGCATCCAGATCAACAAGACCTCGCGCAATACGGTCCTGTTCATGACCAACATCGGTACAACACGCTCCTCGGTCGCCTATCTGATCGAAGTGCTGGTCGAGATCGCTAAATCGCTGGACGAACGGCTTGATGATGCAAGCCGCATGGAGCGCCGGTCGTTTGAACGACGGGTCAAAGGTCTGATGGAAGAGCTGCCGCCGTTGCCGGATTTCAGCCGGTTTCATGACGCCTTCCAGGCCTGTTCCGTCACCGGCGAAGGCGATATCCGGTCTGCGTTCTTCCTCGCGTATGACGAGAACAAATGCGACTATATCGACATCAACGGGCCGCTCAAAGAGGCCCTCGATGACGGCAAAACCGTTGTTTCCGCGAGCTTTATCATCCCCTATCCGCCGGGTTTCCCGATCCTCGTGCCGGGCCAGGTGGTCAGCCAGGAAATCCTCGCCTTCATGCTGGCGCTCGACGTGTCAGAAATTCACGGATACCGGCCCGACCTGGGGCTCAGGGTCTTTACCGAAGAAGCCCTTCAGGAGCTTGTCGATGCGCGTGACGCACGGCCGCAAATTGCTCCTGCAGCAGAATAAACCAACAAAGAGGACAGAAGTTCATGTCGATCACGGTTCTGAAAAACATCTCGGAAATCCGCCGGTATTTTCACCGCAACGAAGACCCGGTCTATTTTGTCTCTGCGACCAACTTCAACCTGCTCGGCATCGACGAGTGGGTGAAAAATTTCAAGTATATCTGTTACATCGATTGTTACGACGGACGGCACCCCAACGTGTTTTGTCCTTCAGAGCAGCCGCATGCCGAGTTCCAGTCTATTGAGGACATCAACAACTACCTGCTGCAGCACAAAGAGGTAATCGATTTCATCAAACGGCGCGGCGGCAAGCCCAAGTTCGTGTTCCTGATGTTTGACGAGGAAACCGAGCGGCTGGCAAAGGAACTGGGCGGTTCCGTATGGTTTCCCAAAGCTAAGCTGCGCACATCGATGGACAATAAGATCGAAACCGTGCGGATCGGCAACAAGGCCGGCGTGCCATCGGTGCCGAACGTTCTGGCAGAGGTCAAATCCTACGAGGATCTGCGCAAGACCTGCGAGAAAGCAGGGATCGGGCACGATCTGGTTCTGCAATCGGCCTTTGGTGACAGTGGTCACACAACGTTCTTCATTAAATCCGAAGCCGATTTCCGCCGTCACGAACATGAGATCATCGGCGAAGGTGAGATCAAGATCATGAAGCGCATCGACTGTCGCGGCTCGGCGATTGAGGCCTGTGCGACGTCCGAAGGAACGATCGTTGGTCCGCTGATGACCGAGCTCGTCGGGTTCAAGGAACTTACGCCCTATCGCGGCGGCTGGTGCGGCAATGAAATCCTGTCAACGGCCTTCCCGCCAAAGGTGCGTGAAAAGGCGCGGGATCTGACCTTCAAATTCGGTGAACAACTGCGCAAAGAAGGGTATCGCGGGTATTTTGAGCTCGATTTCCTGATCGACAAGAAAACCGGTGATCTCTGGCTTGGTGAGCTGAACCCGCGTATCACCGGGGCCTCATCAATGACGAACCATGCTGCATTCGCCCATGCGGATGCACCTTTGTTCCTGTTCCACCTGCTCGAATTTTCAAAGAAGAAATTCAAACTGGATGTGGATGAGCTTAACGCCCGCTGGGCCGACAGCGAAAACATCGACAGCTGGTCGCAGATGGTGATCAAGCACACCGATGACACGGTGGATATCTGTACGGCCTCTCCGGAAACCGGCATCTACAAGATGCTGGAGGACGGCCGGGTGGTCTATGACCGCTTCGACTATCACCGCCGTGCGGTTGAGAGCGAGAACGAAGCGTTCTTCCTGCGCATCCTCGGTCCGGGCGATTACCGCTATGAAGGGGCAGACATCGGCATTCTGGTGACCCGCGGCCGGTCTATGACCAAAAGTTTCCAGTTGAATGACCGGGCGAAAAAGTGGATCCACGGCATCAAGCAAAGCGTGGCCGCCAAGCCGCTGCCCGTGGCCGAAGCCGGCCCCGCGCTGGCCGATCCCGCGTTCAAGATCCTCTGAACGGAAAGGAACCTGCACCCACAATGTTATGGCGTGCGATGACAGAAGACCTGCCCGGGCCGAAATGGTCCGGGCTTTTCGCCGAATACTGGCCTGATTACAAACGCTGGTGGCTCAAAGAGGGCGAGAGCACACGCCCGACGTATGCGCAGTGTCGCCGTGCGATGAAAGAGCATATGCCGGAGCTTGTCCCGCTTTATGACGAGCTTTGTGAGCTTGCAGGCGGCGGGGATCTCGCGGCGCGGTTTTTATCGTTTTACTGCCCGCCACCGTATCTGGCGGGCTGCAGCCAGGCGATCTGGACCGGTCGCGAGCCTGTCATGGTGCGCAATTACGACTACAACCCCCATGCCTTCGACAGCCTCGTGCTGCACACGAAATGGCAGGGCAGGCAGGTCATGGGCACTTCGGACGGTCTGTGGGGGATGGTTGATGGCATGAATGACGCGGGGCTGGCGATTTCGCTGACCTTCGGCGGGCGACGCATCGTCGGTGACGGCTTCGGTGTGCCGCTCATTCTGCGTTATGTGCTGCAGACCTGTGAGACCGCAGAAGAAGCGGGCAGGGTGCTGGCGCGCGTGCCGACACATATGAGTTATAACGTCACTGTACTGGACAAAAAGCGCCAGTACCTGACCGCAATGATGGCGCCTGACCGGCCTGCGGTGATCACTCATGCGGCTGTCGCGACAAACCATCAGGAAAACGTTGAATGGGTCAGCCACGCGCGGTTCACCGCCACGGTGGAGCGCGAGCGGTTTTTGCTGCAACGGCTGACGCTGCACCGCGACCCTGAAGATAAATTCATCGGGGCCTTTCTCAAACCGCCGCTTTATTCCACGGCTTTCAGTGCCGGTTTCGGCACGCTTTACACTGCCGTCTACCGTCCGCGCCTGAAACAGATGGAACTGCGCTGGCCCGGCAGTGTCTGGCCGCTGTCGATGAAGCAGTTCGAAGAGGGTATGCGCCGCATTCAGATCCCCGGTGCTGCCTGAACCATTTGCGCACTCCGGAAATTATGCACTAAAATGACAACCTGACGTGACGCCAGGGGGTTGCCAAAGCGGCCCCGTTCCCAAAGATTACGCACATAACAAAAAACCCACGGGGAGATACCAATGAGACTGACGACCACCGTACTTACGGCGGCGATGCTGCTGTCTTCGACAACGCTCGCAAGCGCCGAAACTCTGCGTTGGGCCCGCGCCGGTGACGCGCTGACCCTTGACCCACATGCCCAGAATGAGGGGCCCACGCACACCGTGCGCCACCAGATCTATGAGCCGCTGATCATCCGCGATGTCACAGGCGCCTTTGAGCCTGCGCTGGCGACCGAATGGGGGCCGTCCGAAGCAGACCCCAACGTCTGGGTTTTCACGCTGCGGGAAGGCGTTAAATTCCACGACGGTGCTGATTTCACCGCCGAAGACGTGGTGTTCAGCTTCGAACGTGCCAAGCAGCCCAATTCCGACATGAAAGAGCTGATCGGATCGATCACCGAAGTGCGGGCCGTTGACGATTACACCATCGAAATGGTCACCGACGGGCCGAACCCGATCCTGCCCAGCAACCTGACCAACCTTTTCATCATGGATAAAGGCTGGACTGAGGCGAATGACACCGTCAACGTGCAGGACTTTGAAGGCGGCGAGCTGACCTTTGCCACGACGAACACCAACGGCACCGGGCCGTATGTACTGCAAAGCCGCGAGGCCGACGTGCGCACCGTGATGACCCGGAATGACGCGTATTGGGGGATCGATCAGTTCCCCATGCAGGTCACCGAGATCATCTACACCCCGATCCAGAACGCGGCGACCCGGGTTGCCGCACTGCTTTCGGGCGAGATTGATTTCCTTCAGGACATGCCCGTTCAGGACCTTGACCGTGTGAACAGCGCCGATGGCCTGTCGGTCAAGAAAGCCCCTCAGAACCGGGTCATCTTTTTCGGCATGAACCAGGGCGCAGATGATATCGAGGCCGACAACATCGATGGTAAAAACCCGCTGGCGGATGTGCGTGTGCGCAAAGCGATGTCCATGGCGATCAACCGAGATGCGATCCAGCAGGTCGTGATGCGCGGCCAGTCAGAGCCTGCCGGCATGATTGCGCCGCCCTTCGTGAACGGCTGGAACTCCGAGATGGACAGCTCGTCGGTCACCGATCTTGATCAGGCGAAATCACTCATGGCCGAGGCCGGTTACGGCGATGGTTTCTCGCTGCAGCTTGACTGCCCGAACGACCGCTACATCAATGATGAGGCGATCTGTCAGGCCGCCGTGGGCATGCTGGCACAGATCGGCGTGACGGTAAATCTCGATGCCAAACCCAAAGCACAGCATTTCCCGCTCATCACTGACGGCAAGACCGATTTTTACATGCTGGGCTGGGGTGTTCCGACATACGATTCCGAATACATCTTCAATTTCCTGGTGCATGGACGTGAATCGGACATCGGGACCTGGAACGGCACCGGTTTTGACGACGATGATCTGGATGCCAAGATCAAGTCGCTGGCCTCTAATACCGATCTCGCAGCCCGGGACGCCGCCATCGCGGAGATCTGGTCCGTGGTTCAGGATCAGCAACTCTATATCCCGATCCACCATCAGGTGCTGAACTGGGGTATGGCTGACAAAGTCGGCATCGAGGTTGACCCCGAAGACCAGCCCAAGGTGAAATACTTCACGATCAACTGATCGCGTCTTCCTGATCACAGGCTGCGCGGCGAACGATACCGTCGCGCAGCTTTCTCAACAGGCGCCAAAGACCGGTAAAACCGGTCTTTCCGGGCATGTAATGCGCCCCGCCAGGGGCGCGCCGCCGGATTAACGTCACCGCGGAAAAGGACCGATCATGCGCTTACCCCTGCTCATCGCTGCAGTCACACTGGCATTTGCCGGACAGGCTGCCGCCCGGGAGTTTTCCTGGGCCGCGACCACTGATCCTCAGACGATGGACCCGCATGCCGTGAATTCCGCACCTGTTCTGGGATTCCTCAATAACGTTTATGAAGGCCTTGTGCGTCGTGGCAGGGATATGCGCATCGAACCCGCGCTCGCGACGTCATGGGAGCCGATCGGCGCGGGCGAGGGCTGGCGTTTTATCCTCCGGCGCGGCGTGACTTTCCATGATGGCAGCCCGTTTGATGCCACTGACGTCGTCTTTTCATATGAACGCGCCTCAGGCGAGGCCTCCGACACGCGCAGCTGGTTTGCTCCCGTCAGCGAGGTGATCCGCGTCGATGACTACACCGTCGATATCATGACCAGTGCGCCCAATCCGATCTTCCCCGACAGTATCGCCAACTGGATGATCATGGACAGCGACTGGGCTGCCGCCAATAACACCACCGCGCCGGACAAAGAGCGCGGCACCTTCGCCTCTCTCAATACCAATGGCACCGGGCCGTTCCGCGTCACCCTGCGTGAGCCTGGTCTTCGTACCGTGCTGGAGCCTTTCGAAGGGTGGTGGGACAGTGCCGGGCATAACCTGACCCGCGCGGAATTCACCCCCATCCGGAATCCGGCAACGGCCGTTGCGGCTCTGCTGTCGGGCGACATCGACTTTATTAACCCTGTGCCCGTGCAGGATGCTGCCCGTCTCGCCGCCAATCCGGATGTGAATGTGATCCGCGGCACCGAAGCGCGGGTTATCATGCTGGGCTTCGCGCACACCGCACCTGCGCTGAAATATTCCGACGATGTCACAGACGCGAACCCTTTTGCTGATGCCAGAGTGCGCGAGGCCGTGGCCCTTTCCATCAGTGTGAATGCCATTCTTGAAACGACAATGCGCGGCAGTGCCGAAGCCGCAGGACAGCTTGTCAGCCCCGCCATGCGCGGCTACAGCCGCACGCTGGACAACCGACCCGGGTATGATCCGGACAGGGCACGCGCCCTGCTTGCGGAGGCGGGATATCCGGAGGGTTTTTCTTTTGGCTTCAAATGCCCGAATGACCGGTATCTCAATGACGAATCCGTCTGTCAGGCGATCACAGCGATGCTGGCCAGAACCGGTCTGAGGGCCGGTCTTGATGCCATGCCGGTTCAGAACTACTGGCCGGAACTGCGCGCGGGAAATTTCGATATGTACCTTCTGGGCTGGTCGCCCGGCACCTTTGACGCAGAACATCCGCTGCGCTTTCTGGTGGCCACGCCTGATGATGACCAAAAGCTGGGCTCGTGGAACTTCGGCGGGTTTTCCAACACCGAAGTGGATACCCTGCTGCCGCTGATCCGTTCCGAGCTCGATGAGACCAAACGCCAGGCGATGCTGGATATTACCGCGAGCGTCGTACGCAGTGAAACCGCCTATGTGCCGCTTTATGTGCAACCGCTGATCTGGGGCGTTGCACGCCACATAGACGTGACCCAGCGGCCGGATAATTTCTTTATGCTGCGGTGGGTGACGGTCAACTGATGCAAAAGCCCGCTTTTACCAAACCGCGCCGCGGCGCACGTCACACACCGGGAGACTGCCTGTGCTAGCCTACGTGATACAGCGTGTGTTCCAGTCGGCCATCGTCCTGCTCGTCGTCGGTCTTGTGGCTTTTTCAATGTTCCGCTTTGTCGGTGACCCGGTCGACAATATGCTGGGTCAGGAGCGCACCCAGGCGGATATTGAACGGCTGCGCACCACGCTGGGCCTCGATCAGCCGTTTCCGGTGCAGTACTATAAATTCCTCACCAACGCCGCGCAGGGAAATTTCGGCGTCAGCTACCGTCAGGGCCGGCCGGTGTCGGATATTTTGATGGAACGCGCGCCGGCGACGCTTGAACTGGCGGCGGTGTCGGGCTTTCTTGCGATTACCATCGGCATTGGTCTGGGAGTTTTCACCGCCATCCGGCGCAACGGGTTTGCTGCCAATGCGATTATGTCGATCTCGCTGATCGGGGTTTCGTTACCCACCTTTCTGATCGGGATCCTGCTGATTTATCTCTTCTCGGTGGAGCTTGGCTGGCTGCCCAGTTTCGGGCGCGGTGAAACCGTCGATGTCGGCGGGTGGAGCACCGGATTTCTGACCAGCAGCGGGCTGCAGGCGCTTATTCTGCCCTCGATCACACTCGGGCTTTATCAGATGACGCTGATCATGCGCCTGGTGCGCTCCGAGATGCTCGAAGTGCTGCGCCAGGATTACATCCGTTTTGCCCGTGCACGCGGGCTGCGCGAAAGGGCTGTAAATTTCCGCCACGCGCTGAAAAACACACTGGTGCCGGTGATCACCGTGACCGGGCTGCAGCTTGGATCGATCATCGCCTTCGCGATCATCACAGAGACTGTTTTCCAGTGGCCGGGCGTGGGGCTGCTCTTTATCAATGCGATTCAGTTTGTCGATATCCCCGTTATGGCCGCTTATCTGATGCTCATTTCGGTGATGTTCGTGGGCATCAACCTGATCGTAGATCTGCTTTATTTTGCGATCGACCCGCGTTTGCGGGCTGACAGAACGGCGGCACACTGATGGCTGAGCT
>CBDUCB010000174.1:0-7516 GCA_965365545.1 uncultured Roseobacter sp.
GTCGTCAAAACCCATTAGCACCGGGCGCGCGCCCTCGGGTTTGGGCAGAATACGCAGGGTCGCTTCGGTCACCACCCCAAGCTGCCCTTCCGAGCCACAGACGAGCCCCAGAAGATCGAGGCCGCCGCTGTCCATGTGGGCGCCACCGATCTCGATGACTTCGCCGGTCATGGCGACCATTGTGACACCCATCAGGTTGTTGGTGGTCACACCGTACTTCAGGCAATGCGCCCCGCCGGAGTTCATTGCGATGTTACCGGCAATGGCACAGGCAAGCTGGCTGGACGGGTCGGGAGCATAGAAAAAGCCGTTCTCTTCGACCGCGCCCGTCACGCTCAGGTTGGTGCGCCCGGTCTGCACCCGGATGATCCGGTTGGCATAATCGGTCTCAAGCACATCGTTCATGCGTGCCACGCCCAGAATAACGCAATCCGCCGTCGGCAAAGCGCCCCCCGCCAGCGAGGTTCCCGATCCGCGCGGCACGACAGGCACCCCCTCTTCGTGACAGATCCTCAGCACGTCAGAGACCTCGCCGGTGCTGGCCGGCAGCACCACAAGCATCGGCGGGCATTTGTAGGCGGTCAGCGCATCACACTCGTAAGCGCGGGTCTCTGCTTCGTCCTAAATCACCCCATCGGCGGGAAGAACAGCGGACAGCCGTTCCAGAACACGCGATTTGCGCGCCAGCACGGCCGGGTCGGGAATCGGCATTTCCATGGAACATCCTCCGTTTGGTAAACTAATATTACCAATTTCACCCATTGGCAAGATTTATCGGACCTGCCAAATGCTGATCATGGATATACTAAGCCGTCTCACCTTCTTTACCACGCTCGATTACGTCGCTCTTGGGTTTCTGATCCTTTGCTGGCTGGCGATCGGATGGCGCATTGAGCACCCGGGCAAAAAACATCTGTCCACCTCAATGATCATGGCCGGATACCGCCGCGAGTGGATGAAGCAGATGGTCACGCGTGAGCCGCGCATCTTTGACGCTCAGGTGCTGGCCAGCCTGCGTCAGGGCACGGCGTTCTTTGCCTCGACTTCGGTAATTGCCATCGGCGGCACCCTCGCGCTGATCGGGAATGCCGATCATGCCAGCGGCGTGGCGCAGGACATTACCTTTATCAATCATCCCGCGATCGTCTGGGAACTGAAGCTTCTGGTGGTCACCTTTCTGCTCACCAATGCCTTTCTGAAATTCGTCTGGTCCAACCGGCTTTTTGGCTATTGCTCGGTCCTGATCGCCTCTGTGCCGAATGATCCCGAAGACCCCGGCGCCTATCCGCGGGCCGCACAGGCCGCCGAGATCAACATCACCGTAGCGCGCAGTTTTAACCGCGGGCTGAGATCGATTTATTTCGCGCTCGCCTGTCTTGCGTGGCTGGCCGGGGCCGTGCCGCTCATTCTGGCGACCATTGTGACCGTCATTGTCATATGGCGCAGGGAATTTGCCTCTGCCTCTCGCAAAGTTCTGTTAAACGCTTAAGTTACCCTCCAGCCTGTTTTTGCTTACGAGTCCCATATGAAACGTTTACTGACTGCCCTGATGATCATAACCGCGCTGCCTGTTCTGGCCGCGGAACCCCGTATCGAGAACGTGACCGTAAAGAAAAACGGCGATGTCTGGCGGTTCGACGTGACGATTACGCACCCGGATACCGGTTGGGATCACTACGCCGACGGATGGCGCGTGCTCGATATGCAGGGCAATGAACTGGGCACGCGCGTGCTGGCACATCCGCACGTCGATGAGCAGCCATTTACCCGCTCGCTCTCGGGCGTCCGGGTGCCGGAAGGCGAAACTCAGGTGCAGATCCAGGCGCGCGATCATCCGGGTGGCTGGAACAAAGGTACTGTGATCATCGATCTGCGCTGACCCTGTGCCGCCGGATTAATGGCCGCATCATGTGCCGCACAACAAGTCCGGCGCGCGCCAGTGCGCCTCTCACGCACATTTCAGCCCGAATGGGGGGCGGTTGCCTCAAATTAGGCACAATCTTAATGTTTACCGCTCATTGTTTACAAAACTGAGCGAGTCTGCCTGATGGCATCCAAACCCCCGTCACAGCCACCACGTTCGGTGACCAGCCAGCTGACTGCACTGATCGGGCTTGCGGGGTTTCTCGCGACCCTGATGCTGCTGCGCCAGCTTGAGCTTCCGAAAACCGACGCGACAGTTGTTGGTATGCTCGGGACGGCATTGCCCATGCTTTTCTGGGAGCTTTTCGTGCTGAAAGCACACCGGCAGGAGGCGACCGGGCTGCAGGGCTTTGGCCTGCGGCTGTCGGATCGCATAAACTGGGGCCGTGTCGCGACCAAGCTCACCGGTCTTTGGGGTACAATCGGTCTTTTGTCTGTCGCCTACTGGATTTTTCCGGAATACCAGCGCGACTTTTACAAACCCTTCTGGGACGTTTGCCGGGACTATTCGCTGGCCTTTGCCTGCATCAGCTTTGTGTATTTCGTGCTGATCGACAGGTGGATGAAAGATCCCGAAGACGAATACTTCAACGCGGGCCGCCTGTTTCTGGGACATGGCAAAGGCACCGACAGAGCCCGGCTGAAAAAGCATTTTCTCGGCTGGCTCATCAAAGGCTTCTTTCTGCCGCTGATGTTCATCTATTTCGGCAACAGCATCGCGGCGCTGCTTGGCCGGTCACTGGCCGATGTCACCGGATCTTTCACAGCTTTCGTGGCCTTCATGAGCCGCTTCGCCACGGGCATCGATCTGGCTTTTGTCAGCATCGGATATGTGCTGACACTGCGGCTTACGAACTCACACATCCGCTCGCCCAATGACCTTTTCTGGGGCTGGGCGGTGACGCTGCTGATGTATGTGCCGTTCTTTGCCGTCGTCGGGAACCGCTATCTCGATTACAAAGACGATACCAACTGGATCGACATGTTCGGCGGCGGGGACAGCAGCTGGTTCTATGTCTGGGGCTGCGCAATTATCTTCACCAAGATCATGTGGGCCTGGTCGAACCTGTCTTTCGGCATCCGCTTTTCTAACCTCACCAACCGTGGCATCATCACGAACGGGCCTTTCCGGCTGATGCGACACCCGTCCTATTTCTTTAAAAATATCTCCTGGTGGCTGCTGGCTGTGCCGTTTTACTCTGTCGAAAGCTATGAGACCGCATTGCAGCACAGCATCCTGATGGTCGGTATCAACCTGATCTATTTTGCGCGGGCCAAAGCCGAGGAAAAGCATCTCTCGGAAGATCCGGTCTATGTGGAATATGCTTTGTGGATCGAAGAGCACGGCATTTTGCGCTGGCTGCGGCACTATTTGCCGTTCATTCGCTATGTCCCGCCGGCCGGTGCAGGCAGCATGCGCGCGGCATGACGGATGCAGCGCCCCGGAGTTTCATTCCCGGTGATAGGGCGCGCCTGCCAGAATCGAGGCCGCGCGGTAAAGCTGCTCTGCAAGCATGACCCGGACCAGCATATGCGGCCAGACCATCCTGCCGAAAGACAGCGCAAACCCCGCCTCAGCGCGCAGCGCAGGATCAATCCCGTCGGCGCCGCCGATGAGGATGGCAAGATCGCTGCGTCCCTGATCGCGCCAGCCTGCAAGACGGGATGCAAACTCAGGTGAGCTTTCCGCCCGCCCGCGCTCATCCAGCGCCACGATCATCGCTCCATCAGGCACAGCACGGCGCAACAGCACGGCCTCACCGGCCATGCCGCCGCCTTTGCGATCGTCAACCTCGGTCACACTGACCGGCCCGAGCCCAAGGGCACGGCCGGTCCGGTCGAACCGGGTCAGATAATCGTCGATGAGGGTTTTCTGTGGCCCGGCGCGCAGGCGCCCGACCGCAATCACATGCACACGCATGACGGCGCTGCCAGCTTCCCGCGCGGGGGATCAGCTGGCGGCGGCTCCGGGGCCGTCCATGGGCTGCCACATCTTTTCAAGCTGATAGAATTCGCGCACTTCCGGTCGGAAGACGTGCACGATTACATCGCCTGTGTCGATCAGGACCCAGTCGCCGGTTTCCTTGCCTTCAATTTTTGCCGTACGGCCAAACTCGTCTTTGACGGTCTGCGCCAGTTTCTCCGAAATCGAAGAGACCTGGCGTGTCGAACGCCCCGAACAGATGACCATATAATCACCGATCTCGGTCTTGCCGCGCAGATCGATCTGCACCACATCTTCGGCTTTATCGTCGGAAAGGGATTTGAGGATTGTCGCCAGAAGCTTTTCGCTTGTGGCTGTTTCGGTGGCTGCGGCCATTACCGCGGCTCCGTTGTGAGCAGCTGGCGCTGCATCAGTATGTACAGACAGGACATTGCCCTCCTTTGAACGCGCCGCCAGGCCCCCGGCGCTGGGGATACTTTAATTTAGCAAGAGCAGTACCACAATTCAATGACAGCATCGCAAACCGGGCGTGCGACGCTGCGTGCTGCGCATTCAGGCAGCATAACCTGCTGAGTGCGGCAGGCTCTCCCAGGTGGTGCGCCACAGTGCATCGATCCGGGCCAGCGCCTGCGCGTCAAACCGTTGGCTTTCCTCCCAGTACCGGCCGGACGGCACGCTGTAACTGAGAGCATTTTCCGCAGCGATGATATCTGAGACCGCACCGGTCGCGACCGGCCGGCCCCCTGCCGCGCGCAGGTTTTCGGGCTTCAGGCGGGCAAAAAGCAGCTCGGAGGGTCCTTCGGAGAGGTTCACGCAGTGACATCCGCGGGTCGCCGCGATGAGCGCGAGGCGCGCGGATTTCGCCCCGAGATCCTGCAGCGTGACATCGGCGCGCAGCGGATCTGCCGTGCCCGTTCCGTAAAAATGTGTAGGCCCCGAGGCGGGATAGAACATGTCACAGCCCAGCCATGCCATGACCTTCGGGCGCAGCGCTTCGAGCGCCCAGTATCCGGCAGTAAACGCCATTGTACCGCCGGCAAAAACGAAACCGCCGCTTTTGTTCTGCGCCGGCACAAACTGATCCGCGCCGATCAGGCGCTGACCGGGGGCAGGTGTCGCCGGGCGGCGATCCCGGGGGAAATCCTCCGGGAATATCAGATCGTCCCAGTCAGGGCGGATGTTCCAGGCATTGTTAATGGTGACGATCCGGTCGAACCACGCGCGGGGCCAGCCGGCTGCCAGAGGTGCCTGCGGCCCGCTGCCGAGGATAAGGACGATGTCTGAAGGGCTGACCACGCCATTCTCCGCAAGTTCCGACAGGCAGGAGTTAGACCGCAGATGCGCTCCGGCAACCCCGGCTGTCAGTCCGTGACCGGTGCGGGTGCTGTGTCTTCCAGCATGCGCACTTCGCGCTGCGGGAAGGGGATAGAAATGTCGTGTTCCTTGAAGGTATCCCAGAGCGCCAGATACACATTGCCGCGAATGTTCGTGAGACCGCCCGTGGGGTCGCGGATCCAGAACCGCAGGATGTAATCAACCGAGCTGTCCCCAAAGCCCACGATATGACAGACCGGCAGCTTCGGGTGCTTGAGCACCCTGTCGACGTTCGCCGCCGCCTCAATCGCCAGTTTACGGACCTGATGCGGATCGCAGCCGTAGGATGTGCCGAAAAAGATGTCGAGGCGCACGAACTCGTCCGAATGAGACCAGTTCACCACCTGCCCGGTGATCAGATCTTCGTTGGGAATGAGGTATTCGCGACCGTCGCGTGTCACAACGCTGACATACCGTGCGCCCAGGGCGTTGATCCAGCCGAAGGTTTCACCAAGGCTGATCACATCACCGGGTTTGATGGATTTATCGAGCAGAATGATGACGCCCGATACCAGGTTAGAGACGACTTTCTGCAGGCCGAAACCAAGGCCCACACCGATTGCACCCGAGAGCACGGCGAGGCCCGTGAGATCGATGCCCACGGCCTTGACGCCCAGAAAGAACGCCATGCCATAGAGGAAAATCTGCACCGCCTTGACCGCGAGCACCTGCATTGAGGGGCTGATATCCTCGTTGCGCCGGATGCGCGTTGCGATGGTTTTGTTGACCACCCGCGCCCCGGTCGCCAGCGCGCCGATGAGCACACCTGCGGTCAGCAGCGTCAGCATCGAAATGCGGAAATCACCCACCTCGAGCGCGAGATTATCAAGAAAAGCAGAGACTTCGTCGCCAAGCCCGGCAAACTGCAGCGTCGCATAGACCCATAGGCCCCAGACCACCACCTGCCGCAGGAACCGGTTACGTACAAGCCGGCCAAGATAGGCAATCAGAACCCATGTTGCGGCAAGTGTCGCCACACCGCCGATCAGATAGGAACGCGACGGCCAGGTCACGCTCTGCATCACCAGATAAACCGCATAAGACATCGCCGCGAAAAGGATCAGCCCCATGCGGCGTTTGAGCTGCACAATCGCCCGAAGCTGCCATTTCTGCCAGCCTTCGGTCGCGCGCACCCGGTTGTCGATCATGCGGCCGCCGACACCGTGCAGCAGCCAGGAAAGGCCGGCAAGCGCCAGCAGGATCAGGACCTGGTTCTGCCGCCAGCCGGGCTCCAGCAAATCGGAAAGAAACAGAGCGATGAGATGCCGGATTTCTTCCGCGGACATCAGGACATCCGCGATCTGACTGCTTCCCAGTTCGAGAATGTTTTCCTTCTCCATAAGCACAGGATTGCACAGCCTCTGCGCCGCCACAACCGGCCCTCGCGGACCTTGCGGCACAGCAGTCAAAGGGATATGACACCGGCTATGTCTGTATGTGCGCAAATCAGAATCGATCTTGATGACCGGGCCCGCCTGCGTGAACGTTTTTTCGGGGCCACGCACAGCGTTCTTGCACGACTGTAAGCACGACAGCCCGACACAGACTGCCAATTTTCACAGTACGGGAGAGGACCGATGTCCCCCAAGACGCTCTACGATAAAATCTGGGATGCCCATGTCGCCCACGAAGCTGACGACGGCACCTGCCTTCTTTATATTGATCGCCATCTGGTACATGAGGTCACGAGCCCTCAGGCCTTCGAGGGTCTGCGCATGGCCGGCAGAAAGGTCCGCGCACCTGAGAAAACCATCGCCGTGCCGGATCACAACGTGCCCACCACGCTTGATCGCGCCAATGCCGCGACAATGACCGAGGACAGCCGCATCCAGGTCGAGGCGCTTGATAAAAACGCCAAGGACTTCGGCATCCATTATTATCCGGTCTCAGACGTGCGCCAGGGGATCGTGCATATCGTCGGGCCCGAGCAGGGCTGGACCCTGCCCGGCATGACCGTGGTCTGTGGTGACAGCCATACCGCAACCCATGGCGCATTCGGCGCGCTGGCGCATGGCATCGGCACTTCTGAGGTGGAACACGTGCTCGCCACCCAGACGCTGATCCAGAAAAAATCGAAGAACATGAAGGTCGAGATCACCGGCAAACTGCGTCCCGGTGTCACGGCCAAGGACATCACCCTGTCGGTGATCGGCAAAACCGGCACAGCCGGAGGCACCGGCTATGTCATAGAATACTGCGGCGAGGCCATCCGGGATCTCAGCATGGAAGGGCGCATGACAGTCTGCAACATGGCGATCGAAGGCGGCGCGCGTG
>CBDUCB010000175.1:0-7512 GCA_965365545.1 uncultured Roseobacter sp.
TCGAACAACTCCCGGGTGCGGCCGATGAGCTCGGCCATGAGCCCTCGAAAGCCGTCCGTGACCCGGCCGGTGCTGAAGTCCCAGGTGCCCACCCCGTGACGCCTCATCAGGGCCTCGGGGACGTAGAGGCGGTCGCGGGCATAGTCGGCGCGAAAAGCCTGCCAGGCCGCTGCAAAACCAGGCAGGCGCACGGCACAGACCGCACCGCGCAGCACGCGCACAGGATCGTCGCGCAGATATTCCGGCAGATAGTGCACCGGTGCCTGCAGCCTGTCGTGAAGCGGATGTGTGCGGGTATCGGTGGGGTGGCGCAGCGACCAGATCTCGAACGCTGTCCCGCTTTCTTCCAGAGCAACAAGCTCCTGCGCAATGAATGTCTCCGAGAGCCGCGGCCACCCTTTGACCACGATCGCCAGTCGCCGGCGGGGGGATGTCATGTGCCGGCAACCAGCGCTTCTGCCCGCCGGACCACCACGTCCAGCCCGTCGAGAAGCCCGTCGGCACCAGCTTCTGAAGGGCGTGCCTGTGATGGCAGCCCCCGGATCGCATCAATCATCGCCCCGGGTGTCATACCGTCGCGGCTTTCATCGAGCATGCGCACAAGGCCCAGCTCTTCCGCCCGCGACGCTCTGATCCACTGTTCGAGCCGGGGCACGGTGCGCGGGACGATGACCGCCCGCTGGTCAAAGGACAGCACTTCGCAAAAGGTATTATAGCCGCCCATGCAGACCACGCCCTGAGCCCCTGCAAAAAGCGCCTCGATACGTGCATCAAAGCCCACAGCCGTCACGCGGCCGTTCAGCTTCTCCACCCGGTCGTCAAATGCTTCGCGCACCTCGCCGGACAGAAACGGTCCGTAGACAAGCACTGCTTTGGGGCTGAGTTCCGGATCCGCCTCATAGGCCGCGATGACCTGATCGACCATTGTGCGGCCGTCACCGCCGCCGCCCGGCGTGATCAGCACATAGGGCTCATCCGGAATCTCGGCCTCGTCGGTTACTTCGCGCCGCAGATAGCCGGTCCAGTGAATGCGTTCACGCGCGGCATCCGATAGCGGCAGGCCTTCGGTCGGGTCGTAAAACGTCCGCGGTCCGTACACCCAGATCTCGTCATAAAACCGCTCGGTTGCCTCAACGGCGCCTTTGCGCTTCCATTCAGCCCGCAGCACCGTCGCCTCATCGAGCACGTCGCGCAGCCCGAGCACGCAGCGCGTCGTACCACGTCTTTCAAGCCATTCCAGCGTCGGCAAAAGCTCGCCGCGAAAGCCGGTCGGCTCCTTGTCTACAATCAGCAGATCGGGGTCATACTGCTCTATCGCTGTCTGAATAAGCCCGGAGCGCAGCGCCGTAGTGTCGTCGATATCAAGCCCGAGCGTCTGGCTGATATAGCTGCCGTCCGGCAGTTTGGAGACACCGGGAAGCCGCACGTGATCGACCTTTTCGGGGAAAGTGAAACGCCCCGCAATCGGTGAGCCGGTGAGAATGATGGCTGATGTTCCCGGATGTGATGCCGTCAGTGCCGAGGCCAGTGCGCGCGACCGGCGCAGGTGGCCCAGACCGAAGGTGTCATGGCTGTAAAACATGACCCGGCGCGGGCGCTCTGCTCCGGTTCCTTTAGTGTTCTCACCGGCCCCTGCGCTGTGATTTTGCATGTTCATGCCGACGCCCGGATCAGGCCGGTACCCGCACGTGAAAACGGGCGCGGATAGTGCTCCGGCGGGGTGGCATCAGCAGCGCAAATGGGATTGGCAGGGCACATGGGCCGGTATTCAGGTCGTGTCATTGCGGCTTTCCTGCAGACGTGTTTCCTGTACTGGCATAATTTGCGCGCGGGTGCAAAACCCTACTGCCCGCGAAAACCTTATGTGATGTCTGATTGCAATGCATTCTGTGCTCGCCTACCGTTCCCGGACGGCAATCCGGGGCGGGGACTTCCGATTATGCGTTTTTTATCTGCGGTTTTTGTCCTTTGGGTGGGGCTGCTGACCGCATTTGGCACGTCATCCGCTGACGCTCAGGGGCTGGGGTCTCTCTTCTCCGGCGGCACCGGCTCAGGCGAGGAAGAGAGCGCGCCACCCAATCCCGTCGCCGAGATCATGAAGGAAGCGGGCGCCAATGGTGTCAGCGTCGTGGTCATCAACAGTGACGGCCAGATGACCAGCGCCGCGGATGCGCAGACCGACTTTGAAAAGACGATGAGCGCTGAAGGCTCCGGTCTGATGAAGGCTCAGGACACCGTGGTAAAGTTCCGTTCTGCGCTTGTGGAGCGTATCCTCGATCTGCCCGTGGCCTTTAACGAGGTTATTTATATCCTTCGCGCCACCAGTCCGACCGGAGAGATCTGGGCCTTTTTCAAGGTGATCTACCTCTCCCTGGGCCTCTTTGCGGTTGGCTATCTTGTCGAACGCTACATCTACGGGCCGCACATCGCGCGCCGCTGGGTGGTGGCCCGCCTGCGCGACAACCCGAAGGGCTATGCGGAAAAGATGCCATGGCTGGTGTTCCGGTTCTTCATGGGGGTCGTGGGCATCCTCGTCTCAATGGCGGTCGCCTATGTGCTGGGCGGCGCGATCTTCGGCCCGATTAAAGACCCGGCCATCCAGTTTACCGCAAGTGTCGTAAATGCGGCTTATTTTCTCAGCCGGTTCGTTGCAGCACTCTGGCGGATGATCCTGTCGCCTTACATGGCGCAATACCGCATTCCGGCGTTCAGCACCCGCGATGCGCGCCGCCTGCACCTGTGGCTCTGCACGCTCGCCACCTTTGACATCTGCGCCATCCTGTTCGGCGTGTGGATCGGTGAACTGGGTCTGAATTATGACGTATATGCTTTCTTGTCGTCGCTTCTGTCCGCCGGTGTGGTGCTGCTCAATATCCTGATGGTGCTGGTCAACCGCAAGGCCATCACAAAGGCAATTGTAAACGGCCGCGCGAAACCGGAACAGACCTGGAGCGTCCGGGCGCTCAGCGCGGCCTGGGCCCCTGTGGTGATTGTCTATGTGATTTTTGCATGGGCTGAACTGACCTATGACCTGGTGCTGGGGCAGGCCTCCAGCGTGCCGCTGATCGGGGGTGCTTATCTGATCCTGATGTCGATCATTGTGGTTTATGGCGTGATCAGTTTCTTTATCGAGCGCAGTTTTGAGCGCGCCCGCGCACTGCGCGCGCTTAACGGCTCCGACGGGGCCGATAACGTGTCCGGGGATCCCGGGAGCGAACAGGCGGTGCGAAACGAGGCCATACGACCGCATTATAAAATGGCCACGTTCGAAGAGCTCGCACGGCGGGTGGCGGGCATTCTCGCTTTTGTCGCAGGCACCTATGCTTTCTTCTGGATCTGGGACAATAACAGCGCGCAGATGGTCGAAACCGTGGCCTCGCAGCTTCTCGATATTATGGTCATCATCTTTCTGGGCTATATCGTTTATCACGCGTTCCGCATCTGGATCGACCGCAAGATCAGCGAAGAACAGGGCGACATGGCCGAAGGTGAACTCGGAGACGAAGGCGGCGGCACCAGTGCCAGCCGCCTTGCCACCCTGCTGCCGCTCTTTCGTAATTTCATCCTGATCGTGGTGATGGTCACGATCGTTCTGATCATTCTGCTGGAGCTTGGCGTGAACGTCGGCCCGCTTTTTGCCGGCGCCGGGGTGGTCGGTGTCGCGGTCGGTTTTGGCAGCCAGGCGTTGGTACGGGACATTTTTTCCGGAGGATTTTTCCTTTTTGACGACGCTTTTCGCAAAGGCGAATATCTCGATATCGGCGGGGTCAAAGGCACGGTAGAGAAAATATCAGTCCGCTCGTTTCAGTTGCGCCATCACCTTGGGGCGCTGCACACCATCCCCTTTGGCGAAATTCAGGTGATGACGAATTACTCGCGCGACTGGGTAATCATGAAGCTGCCCCTGCGCGTGACTTATGACACCGATGTGGAGAAGGTCCGCAAGCTGATCAAAAAGCTTGGTGTGGAACTGCTCGACGATCCGGTGATCGGCGACAATTTCATTCAGCCGCTGAAGTCGCAGGGTGTGATCGAAATGCAGGATTCCGCGATGATCATCCGGGTGAAGTTCATGACAAAACCGGGCGATCAGTGGCTCGTGCGCAAAAAGGTTTACGAGGAAATCCGGGCGCTCTTTGAGCAGGAGGGCATCCATTTTGCCCATAAAGAAGTGACTGTCCGTCTGGCAGATGGCAAGGTGAGTGACCTGTCCGAAGATGATCGCAAGGCCGTCACGGCGGCGGCGCAGGCCTCGATTGAAGACGATCTGATGGATGGTGAAGAGCCTGAGGGCGGCGACGACCGGTAAGACCCGGCGCTACGGGTCATTCCAGACCGGGCTAAGATCATCGCAAAAGCGCCGAGGGGCGGCCATTCAGTCCAAAGCAGAGCGCGTTTTTTAACTTCTCGCTCTGGTCGTGTGACTGCACCGTGAGGCCGGTTTTCCGGGGGCCCGGGCGCGTGCGGCCGCCCGCCTTTCGTGCACCGGCGGCCGGTCTGTTCACGCGGTTGCCTGTATTTGCAGCCTCGAAAAAGAAATGCCTTACGCCGGGTCACAATTTCGCTAAAGTCGTTAACAATTTCAATGCGCATTTCGGAGGCAGGACGATTGAGACATTTAAGGTACGTGATGGCACTGGGACTGGTACTGCAAACGACAGCAGTACCCGATCTGGTCCGGGCCGACACATCATACGATGTTGAGATGGGCAACCGGCTGGCATCGGTCCTGCGGGCCGGACGCAGCGTGGTGTCGAACAACCAGGCACTGATCAATGATCCGGATGTCGCCGACAAGGGGCTGGACGGCGAGGCCTTTTACGCGATGGTCGTCGAGAGCTATCTGGAGAAATACGGCCAGCATCCTCTGAGCGATGATCTTGAGCCGGAGCAGCGCGCTCTGACGGAAACACAGCTTAACGCCATGGTCGGCGTGATCAATGAAAACCAGGACATCATCAACGCCGACGGCCTTGCGTTCAAGGGATTTATCCCGGCAGTTTTCGCCCGCCTTGTAAATGAGAAATTCGGCGACGAAATGGCCGCCCGGGCAGCCGTGAAAGTGACAGCCCCGAAAGAACTGGTGCGCAACCGCAAAGCGCGTCCGGATGACTGGGAAAATCAGGTGATTAACGACAAGTTCAAAGATGCGGACTGGGCCGTTGGTGAAGCGTTCTATGAGACAACGACGGTGGGCGGCAAAGAAGCTTTCCGGATGCTGATCCCGGAGTATTACTCTGAATCCTGCCTTGCCTGTCACGGCTCTCCGGCGGGCGAGACCGATGTTACAGGCTTTCCCAAAGAGGGGGGCGAGCTTGGTGAGCTTGCAGGCGCGATCAGTATCACGCTCTATAAATGACCACGGCTGAGCAGAGCGACGCCAGAGCCGGCTGGTTTGCAGAAAACACCATTCCTGTCAGGTTCGGTGCTCTGTCGGGCGTGCTTCTGGCTGCTCTGATCCTCAGTACCGGCGTGATGGCCTACGACCTGATCCGCAATCAGGAACGTATTTCCGATGCCAACGAGGGGTTTCACAGGCTTGAGATTGCCAGCCTTGCGGACCGGCATTTCGGTGAAATGCGCTACTGGATGACCGATCTTGCAGTAAGCCAGCTGACCTTGTCTGAGCGCCGCGCCGACGAGGCGCGCGAAAACCTCGAACGGAACCTCGACGAACTGGCGAAATTCGCACCCGAAGCGGCAGCCACCGTCAGAAGTCAGACGGATGCGTATTACGAAACCTCGCTGACCGCTGCGGATGCTTATACCGATGGCAATCGCGTGCTCGGCAATACGCTGCTGGCCCAGGCACGTGTGGCCAGCGATACCGTGGACGCCACCTTCAAAGAACTCGTCGGTGATCTCTCCGAGCGGGCCGATGAGACCAGCCAGGACGCAACTGCTGCCGCCAGGACGGCACTTTACCGGGCAATTGTCGCCTGTATCGCGATCGTGATCGCCGGCGCTTTTCTGACCTGGCGGGCACTGCGATCCATCCTTGTCCCGATGCGCGGGATCAGCAGCGCAATCACCGGTCTGATCAGCGGAAATCGTGACGTTGAACTGCCGCCTGAGGGCCATGACGAGCTGGGCCGCATGTCGCAGGCATTGCGTGCGTTGCGCGACAGCCAGGATCGCCGGCGCGTACTCGAAGACGAGGCCCGCGCACAGCGTAACACTATCCTCACCGCAATCGAGACCATCCCCGACGGGTTCGCTCTGTTTGACAACGAAGACAGGTTGCTGCTTTTCAATGACCGCTTCCGGTCGGTTTTTGACCATGTAAAGGATATCATAGAGACCGGCACCGGCTTTGAGGATATTCTCAGAACTCAGATCGACCGTGGCACTGTCGATCTGCAGGATATGCCTGCCGAAGACTGGATCGCTCATCAGGTCGCGCGTCACAAAAATCCGCCTGACAGCCGCCAGGAAGTCCGGATGGGCGGGGCCTGGATCCAGATCGCCAAACGCAAAACGCCCGATGGCGGCACGGTTGCGGTCTATAGTGACATCACGGACCTCAAACAAAAACAGGCGCAGCTTGAGGATGCTAACGCCCAGGCGCTTGCGGCCAGCTCAGCGAAAAGCCAGTTTCTTGCGTCGATGAGCCATGAATTGCGAACACCCCTGAATGCGATCATCGGATACAGCGAAATGTTGTCTGAGGATGCTCAGGACATGGGTTTTGACACCGCCACTGAAGACCTTGAAAAGATCATGGCATCGGGCCGTCATTTGCTGTCGCTGATCAACGATGTGCTTGATCTTTCAAAGATCGAAGCGGGCAAGATGGAAGTCTATGTCGAGAGCTTTGATCTGGGGCCGCTGCTGGATGAGGTCGTCGCCACCGTGGCGCCGCTGGTGTCGAAAAACGGCAACGAACTGGTGCTGAATACGAATTTCAACAACGGGCAGATTGAAACCGATAAGACTAAACTGCGGCAGAACCTCTTCAACCTGCTTTCAAACGCGGCAAAGTTCACCGAAAACGGAAAAATCACGCTGGATGTGAGTGGCCGGCACAGTGACGGAAAAGACTATTTCAGCTTTTCGGTGACTGATGAAGGGATCGGAATGACGCCCGAGCAGAGCGACAAGCTCTTTCAGGCGTTTGTTCAGGCGGATCAGTCCACCACCCGCAATTTTGGCGGCACCGGGCTGGGTCTCGCGATTGCCCAGCAGTTCACCCGGATGATGGGCGGCCGGATCTCTGTGCAGAGCGAAGAGGGCGTGGGATCGGTCTTCAGTTTCGAAATCCCGGCGACCTTTGAGGCGGTCGCAGAGCCCGGTGCAGATGAAGCCGCACCTGACCGCAGGCCGTCACAGGGCTCGATCCTGATTGTCGATGACGAAGATACCGCCCGATCCGCTGCGGCCGAAATCGTGCGTTCCGAAGGGTATCACGTGCTCATGGCGGGCACTGCCGAAGAGGGGCTGCGGATCGCGCGCGAACAGCAACCCGATGCGGTGGTGCTGGATGTTATCATGCCCGAGCGCGACGGCTGGTCC